>PLFB01000165.1 GCA_003137135.1 Acetobacteraceae bacterium | reverse complement strand
AAAAAAAGTGACCAAAAAACTTTCGCACCGCTTCGCGCGGGGCGGCGCGTAATCGGGCCGCCATCCCCGTCATTGCGAGACCCCGCGGCGCGGCGCGGCGAAGTTTACCCGCGTCATTGCGAGCGCAGCGNNAGCGAAGCAATCCATCTTTTCTAAGCGTCTGGCGACGACCGCGAGCTACCCCTCCCAAGCAATCGCCCGATAATCAAACCCAACCGGCAAACTCGGCTTCACAATCTCAAAATACGGCGACACATCAAAATCCCGCGGCACAAAGAACGAAACCTCCCGCGCCCGAAAAATCTCCGCGATGCAATCCGGGCATTCCGGCGTCGCCGCTGGAAACGCCTTCACCAGCGGCAAAATCGGAAACTTTTGTGCCTGAAACGCCCGCGCCACCAGCACCGAGCAGATCGCCCGCGTCGGCTCCCCGCTGCCCAGCATCAGCGCCCGCCGCCGCCATTTCAGCGGCACCGGTAGCGGCAGCAAAAACCGGCACAGATCAATCACATTTTTAAGGTCGTATTTGTGCCCCAGGCACCCGATCATATACTTCACCACCGCCTCCCGCCCCGCCTCATCCATCCCCACCGGCCGGCAAATCCGGGTATGAAACCCGGCAAACACCTCGGCCCCCACCATCCGCACCCCATCCAGCACGTCCGCCTCCACAAACCGCGGCACGCCCTCGATCTCCCCCACGTACATCGCGGCGTGCGACCACGTGCTCTGCGTCAGATATTTGATCGCCAGGCTGAACCGGCTCGTCCCCTCCACCAGCACCACGTCCGCCGGCCNNCGGCCGCAGCGCCGCCAGCAGCAACGGCGTCCTCGTCGCCGGCGCCGTGCTGTGCACATGCGCCTGCGCCGACATATACCGCGCCAGCATCCGGCCGGCGTTCTCGAACAAGTTCCCCATGCGCAACAACCACCCGTTTCCCCGTCCCCCGTCAACCTTTTTCTCCCCTCCCCCCCGTGCTAAGGGGCCGAATCATGATCGTCCTCGCCCTCCCCAAAGGCCGCATTCTCGACGAATGCGGCCCCTTGTTATCCGCCGCCGGCATCATCCCGGCGCCCGACTACGCCGACGAATCCTCCCGCCGCCTGCGCTTTCCCACCAACCACCAGGACCTGGACGTCATCCGCACCCGCTCCTTTGACGTCGCCACCTTCGTCGCCTTCGGCGCCGCCCAGCTCGGCATCTGCGGCGGCGACGTGCTGATGGAATTCGACTACCCCGAAATCTACGCCCCGCTCGACCTCAACATCGGCCACTGCCGCATTTCCGTCGCTGAGCCGAAAGACGAAGCCGGCGCCACCAATCTTGCCGAAATCTCAAAAATCCGCGTCGCCAGCAAATACCCCAACGTCACCCGCAAGCATTTCGCCGCGCGCGGCGTGCAGGCCGAAATCGTCGCCCTCAACGGCTCCATGGAACTCGCCCCCGGCCTCGGCCTCTCCCGCCTGATCGTGGACCTGGTGCAAACCGGCAGCACCCTCAAAGCCAACGGCCTGGTCGAAACCGACATCATCGCAAAGGTCTCATCCCGCCTCATCGTCAACCGCGCCGCCCTCAAAACCCGCCCGGACGAAATCGGCGCCTGGATCGAAGCTTTTCGCGCCGCCCTGCAAACCCTCCCGGCCGCGGCATGAGGCGCCTCAACTGCGCCGACCCCGATTTCGAGCCCGCCTTCCTGGACCTCATCGCCCGCGCCCTCGGCCCCGCCCCCGACGTCTCCACGACCGTCCGCGAAATCATCGCAAAGGTCCGCCGCGACGGCGACGCCGCGGTCATCGACTACACCAACAAATTCGACCGCACCGACCTGCGCCTCGGCACCGTCCACATCTCCGCCGAGGAAATCGACGAAGCGACCGCCAGCATCCCGAAACCCCTGCTGGAAGCCCTCACGCTCGCCGCCACCCGCATCGAGTTTTTTCACCGCGCCCAGCTGCCAAAAGACCTGGAAATCACCGACGATGCCGGCGTCACCATGGGCCTGCGCTGGAGCCCCATCGACTCCGTCGGCCTCTACATCCCCGGCGGCAAGGCCAGCTACCCCTCCACGGTGCTGATGAACGCCCTGCCCGCCCGCGTTGCCGGCGTGCCCCGCATCGCCATGTGCGTCCCCGCCCCCGACGGCATCCTGAACCCCCTCGTCCTCGCCGCCGCCAGGCTGGCGGGTGTCTCCGAAATTTATCGGGTCGGCGGCGCGCAAGCCATCGCCGCCCTCGCCTACGGCACCGCCATCATCCCCCCTGTCTCCAAAATCACCGGCCCCGGCAATTTTTACGTCGCCGAAGCCAAGCGCCAGGTTTTCGGCAAGGTCGGCATCGACTCCATGGCCGGCCCCTCCGAAGTCCTCATCATCGCCGACGCCAGCAACAACCCCGCCCACATCGCCCTGGACCTGCTCGCCCAGGCCGAGCACGGCGAGGATTCCCAGTGCATCCTGATCACCGACGATCCCTACTTCGCCGAAGCCGTCGCCCAGCACGCCGACATTTTGCTCAAAGCCATGGCCCGCAGCCCCATCGCCGCCGCCAGCTGGCACGATTTTGGCGCCATCATTCTCGTCAAAACCTGGCAGGAAGCCGCCAACCTCGCCAACCGCATCGCCACCGAGCATCTGCAAATCATGCTCCCCGACCCGACCGAGCTTTTCCAAAAAATCCGCCACGCCGGCGCCATGTTTTTAGGCCAAAACTGCCCCACCGCGATCGGCGACTACATCGCCGGCCCCAATCACACTTTGCCCACCTCCGGCACCGCCAAATTCGCCTCCGGCCTCTCGGTTTACGATTTTTTGAAACGCAGCTCCTACGTTTCCGCCACCGACGCCGCGATCCAAAACATCGGCCCCTCGGCCGTCGCCCTGGCGAACGCCGAAAGCCTCACCGGCCATGCCGCCTCCATCGCCGCCCGGTTCAGGCCATCGGGAGAGTGAAGAAAGAAGTTCTTTTTTTGCAAAAAGAGAACCAAAAAAACTCTTGTTTA
>PLFB01000002.1 GCA_003137135.1 Acetobacteraceae bacterium | reverse complement strand
GTGTTCTTGTATTGTTCCAGTAATGTCACTGCTCTCTTTTCTCAAGCAATTTCCTGATGATGACGCCTGCTGGCGGCATTTAGAGGCGGTACGCTGGTCAGGTGGCCCGGTTTGCCCGAAGTGCGGCAATGTGGGGGCGACGAACAGGGTAGGGCGCGCTCATTATCATGGGTGCCGTGGGTGCGGTTCGAAATTCACAGTGGCCTTCGGCACAGCGCTGGAGGGCACACATCTGCCGATGAGAACCTGGTTCACGGCACTTTATCTCCTGGCGGTGTCGAGTAAGGGTCTATCGAGTGCTGCTTTGGCTCGTCATCTGGGGGTAGGCCAGAAGACCGCTTGGTTTCTCCTGCAGCGTATCCGCTCAATGATGGCTGGGAATGATCCAGGCGGCCTGCTGCGTGGGATTGTGGAGGCCGACGAGACTTATGTTGGCGGCAAAGCCCGCAAGCGGGGGCAGGCTAGCCGTCGCGATAGCGACGATGACCAACCCGTTGGGCGGGGCGGATCGCGCAAGGCCATGGTCGTCGCCGCCGTTGAGCGCGGCGGCAGGGTGGTCGCTAAGCGGGGCCGAACGCATGGAGGTAAAACGATCTCGGAGTTTCTCCTGTGCCATGTGTCGCCAGACGCAATCCTCTCAACCGACGAATTGCCGGCATATCGATGGATAGGTCGTAAATTCGCAGGCCATATCCACGTCAATCATTCGCGAGATGAGTTCGTGCGGTATGACCCGCTCGCTGCGGCGCCGGCACATACCAATACGGTCGAGAGTTGGAACGCGACACTCAAACGCGCGATCACCGGTGTCTGGCACTGGTTCTCGACCAAGCATGCGGACCGGTATCTGGCCGAGATAGTCTTCCGGTGGAACCAGCGCGGCCACCATAGCCGGTTGGCCGATCTGCTCCTCTCGCCGGGGCCACGCCTGCGCTGGAAGGCTTTGGTTGCATGATCCGCGCCGACACAGTCCGGCACTCGGCCAATGCCGGGAAGGTAGAGCGGGTGCTGGGCTTCACCCGCCGTTATCGGGCCTGCGGCGCGGCGATTGCCGCGAGAGAGTGGCGGGCGTTCTTCGAGGCCGGGGCATTCAGCGGCAAGTACGGCAATGTCAGCGCCTTCAACGCCTATTGCGGGGCCGCGCCGGCGCAGATGGCACGGGCGCAGGTCATGGCCATGCTGGGAAGTTTCCTTGCAAACCGGCAAAACGATTTCCGAGATGCCGTCACGCGCTCCAGCCTGGCCAGCGAGATCAAGCACGCGCTGCACACGATCAACCGGCGGCAGGCTTGGTTTGATCGTCACGATGTCACCATCAAGGGCCAGACGGCGCCGATCCCGGCCGAGATCAGGCGCCTGGCGCGCTGCATCATGCGGGGTGTGCTACGCCGGCACCGGCGGCCCAATGCCAGGGGGATCGCCCCGGTACTCGATACCCGTTCCGTGACAGTGGCGCCGGCCGCCAGCGCTCGCCACAGTGATCTCTGGGCCAGCTTCAAGTTGGTCGGCCAGCCGGTATTCTCCATCCCGCTGCACACCCACGCCCACTGGCGAACCCGGCAGGGGAAGCGGTGCAACGTCCTGCAGGTCGTGCCCGATGCCTCGGGCACTGGCTTCAGCGTCCGGCTGATGACGGACATGGCCGAGGCTTTCGCCGAGAGCCGTGCCGCCTACCTGCCGCGCACAGAGCGCATCGGCGTGGATTTCGGCCTGGCCACCCTCATGGCCACGGATCGCGGCGACCTGTTGGGCCGAGGTTTCCTCGACGCCATGCGCAGGCTCGATGGGCAGCTTGTCGCCATTGCCCGGCACCGCATGCGCTCAGGCGGCAAGCCTCGCGAGAGCGAGCGGTACCGCGGCCTGGTCGATCGGGTCCGGGGGATTGTCAAAACCCGCATCAACACCGCGCTCAATCGCATCGTTTCTCTCCACGCGCCTGCGGAGATCGTCGTCGAGCGGCTGGACTTCCGAATGCCGGGTCTATCCCGCCGGCTCAACCGCATCATCACCAACTGCGGCCGGGCCGTCTTCAAATCCAAGCTCGCCGATCTGAAAGACAAGTTCGGGATCGAGGCGGTCGAGATCAACCCGGCCTACACATCACAGGAGTGCTCCCGCTGCGGCTACGTCGCGCGGGAGAACAGGTTATCACAATCGAGGTTCCGCTGTGTCCATTGCGGGCACACGGCGCACGCCGATGTCGATGGGGCGAAAGTCATCACCGCGAGACGTTCTCGTGGATTGGACTTCCGCTTCACGCACAGACGGCATGTCCTTGCCGAACTGCAACGCAGGTTCGGTGAGAGACCAAGACGTCACCACCATGACGTCCCACGGGGCACCAAGGCATCGTCCCGCCAACCGATCCCGCTAGGCCAAAGCCAGCCGGGTCGCACGGAAATGAGGCTTTCACATGAAAGTCAATAATTGCCACCAGGAGTGATAAAGTCCGAGTCTGGCCGTGGCCGGCCCGAGACCTCTGCTCTATTCAGAATTGACCGCACGAATGAACACCGAAGCCCGACATCCTCCACCACAAGGTCCAGCAAATCACTGTCAGCCAACGTGCCTTTGAAGCTCTCACGTAGGGCCAACGCCTTTTCGGGCATCTCAATAGCCATGTTCGAGAGTGCTTCCATCACAGGTTCGGGGCGTAGCCGCACCTCCTCGGCAAACTGGGCCCAATGACGAAGCGTCAGTTTGGTCGGGTCCAATTCACCTCCGATAGACATTGCCATCCGCGGCCGCGTTTCCTTGAAACGTGACCTGAAGGCCGCTGCATTATTAACATCGTATAGCTTGCTTATTTGGACGCCGCTGCCCCCATACACGAGCGCATAATTTTTAGCATGAGCATCGGGATTATTGATGAGATATTGGAAGATCACGCGCCGTAAAAGCGCGTCTACCGACTTTCCCGGATCGGCCAGGCGCCGAGCCAGGTCGAAGCATTCCGTCCAACTGAGGCCGCCATTTTTCTCATATTTTTGCGCTGGAAAACGCCCGAGCGCCTGGCAGAAATCTTCCTGATGGAGACGTCGGAGATACTGCCCGGACTCGTCCCGGCCGATCACCCGGTCATAGCGTGATAGGAGAAGGTACGGGATACCCCGGGCCGAGAGGATGTCGGATTTTGGTACGTCGATCCCGAGTTCGGCCGCCAGTTTGAGACAGTAATTCTCGACCCGGGCGGAGTCCGGGAGACCGTTGATGTCGACCTTCAGAATGTGTGTGGTAGGAGTCTTACCGGTCGGAATCGCGGCCTTTCCACCAACTCTCAGCAGAGCGGCCTTGTCATGCACGCCGGCGAGGGACAACCGAAGATCACCGTCTGCGTCGATGAATAACGGGCGGGCCGGCAAATCCTCGATGAGTTCCGCTAGTTCCGTTTCGTCCAGGACCGAATATTCGGGGCGGATCCGCGTTTCTGGTGCGAGGGGCTCTTCGGGGTCGACGATCGATAGCGCACCCGGGCAATCCCGGCCAAGAGCGATGAGCAGCCGAAAATCATCGCGACTATCGATCCGCAGTCGCCGGGCCAGGGCGCGCCGATTATTGACGTTCTCAGGCAGAAGTCCTCCAAAAAATGGCCCCGTGGCCTCCCAGCCATAAACCTCGCTTCGCACGGGCAGGCTGAAAGATAGAGCATGCGCGGTCGTAACCCCGGCCAAATGGTCTTTCACCCAAGAACGCGTGTATTCAAACTCCAATTTACCGTCAGGAGCCGCCCGCAGGACGCCGGCAGGCCGCCCATACAACCGCACCGACGCCACCTCATAGGCCATCGTCGACCTCCCTTTCATCCCCCGGATCTGGTCCATATTGCCGCTGTCGAGGTTCGATCCTCACAGATAATCCGACGGCCATGAGCAGTTCTAGGACTATGGATGCCGGGGGATCCGTTCTGCCTATCTCAAAGTCGGAGATGGTTTTCCCGGACCTACCGGTAATGTCGGTGAGCCGTTTTTGTGTCAGCCCACTTGCGCGTCGCGCTGATCGGAGAATAGACCGGACTGGTTGAAGGTCTGGTCGATCTAAAAACACACTGGACGGTGCAATTCCTTTCATTTCTAGAAAATTGCACCGAACGGTGTAGAAACCAAGTCATTCTAAGAAAGCGGCGCGTTGCTGCTCGCTTGGCGCCTTTATGCCCATCCGCTGTTTCTGGACCATTTGGAGCGGCTTCTGGCGAGTGTGGAGCGCGCTAAACAGTCAGACCCGGAGGGGTGGCGGCGGGTGTCAGCACCTGATGGCTGTCCCCGGCCAACCCCAGGCTGTCGGCGATGCCGGCCGACCACGCCGCCAGCATCTTTTCCCCGACATCGCTGCCCGCATCGTCAAAGTAGCGGCGCAGATCTGGCGCCGT
>PLFB01000111.1 GCA_003137135.1 Acetobacteraceae bacterium | reverse complement strand
GATGTTGCCGGGGGTGCGGCCCAGCATGTGCTTGGCCTCCTCGCCGACAGCCAACACATGCTTGCGGCCCTTCACGTCCGCGATCGCCACAACCGAGGGTTCCGCCAGCACGATGCCGCGGCCCTTGACGTAAACCAGCGTATTCGCGGTGCCGAGATCGATGGCCATGTCAGCCGACATGACGCCCATTATTCTAGAAAACATTCAAACCCTTCCAGCATACGAAGGCAGGCTTTTCAGCCCGCCCTGGCCGGGTGGGCTTACAGCCGCGCCCCACCTGTCGCAAGGGCGCGGCCCCGCGCGGGCTGCGCACGGGCCGTGCTGGTGCCGCTGCCTTGCCGTGACCATATCAAAGCCACAACGGCGCCGGGATCGCCGGCTCTAACGCCTCTCCACAACCGGAGTTTTCATCATGAAACGCGCCTTCCTCGCCCCCATCGCCCTGTCCGCCGTGCTGCTGGCCCTGGGCGGCTGCGGCTATTCGCCCGGACAGCGCGCGCTCTCCGGCGGCGCCATCGGCGCCGGCACCGGCGCCATCGTGGGCGCCGCCACCGGCATCGGACCAGGCACCGGCGCGCTCATCGGCGGCGGCGCCGGCGCGCTGACGGGTGCGGCAACCACCCACCGCCAGTTGAATCTCGGCAATTAATAATCGGGAAATTAAGGAATCTTCACGCCCGATCACGGGCCGGGGATGCAGGTTGAAAACGCCGCGCCGCCTGAAAATATTCTGGCCAGCCATCCAACCAGGAGTTTTACCATGCTGCGCCGCTACGTCGCACCCGCCGCCTTGTTCCTTACACTCACCGCGCTCGCCGGCTGCGGCGATACACCCGGCCAGCGCGCCCTCTCCGGCGGCGCCATCGGCGCCGGCACCGGGGCCATCATCGGCGCCGCCACCGGCGGCAGCGCCGCCACCGGCGCCCTGATCGGCGGCGGCGTCGGCGCCATCGGCGGCGCCGTCACCAACAAGAACCAGGTCAATCTCGGGAATTAGTTTTGGGAGTGATCCCAGGGGGCGCTGCCCCCTGGACCCCCGCTAAGGGATGATCCCTTAGAACCCATTAGTAAGCCGGAGACGCGAGAGGGGGAGTGCCTTTAAGNNCTTAAAGGCACTCCCCCTCTCGCTCCTCCGGCTTACTAAGCGGGGTCCAGGGGATCATCCCCTGGCGGGGGGTCCAGGGGGGCAGCGCCCCCCTGGGTTCGCGCCCATAACCTATGCGGAGAGTGCCGCGGGTTCGGTGCGGGTGCGTTTGACGAGGAGTTTGTTGAGGGCGTGGATGTAGGCGCGGGCGGCGGCGACGATGGTGTCGGTGTCGGCACCTTGGCCGTCCACGAGTTTGCCGGATTCTTCGAGGCGGACGCTGCATTTGGCTTGGGCGTCGGTGCCTTCGGTGACGGCGCCGACGGAGAACAGGCGCAGTTCGGCCTGGTGCGGGAAGATGCTTCGGATGGCGTTGAAGGTGGCGTCCACGGGGCCGTCGCCGGTGGCTTCCGCGGTCAGGGTTTGGCCGTCGATTTCCAGCTCCAGCAGGGCTTTGGGCTTGGTTTTCGAGCCGGCCCAGAGTTCGAGGCTCAAAAATTTGATGCGCTGGTGGTCGCGCATGACTTCGTCATCGACCAGGGCGACGATGTCGTCGTCGTAAACGATCTTTTTGCGGTCGGCGAGGTCTTTGAAGCGGCGAAAAGCGTCGTTGAGGGAGTTGTCGCCGAGGTCGCCGTAGCCGAGGGCCGAGAGTTTGTCCCGAAAAGCGGCGCGGCCGGAGTGTTTGCCCATGACCAGGGAGTTTTTCTGCAGGCCGACGGATTCCGGGGTCATGATTTCGTAGGTGGCGGCGTTTTTCAGCACGCCGTCCTGGTGGATGCCGGATTCGTGGGCGAAGGCGTTGCGGCCGACGATGGCTTTGTTGGGCTGCACGTCGAAGCCGGTGATGGTGGCGAGCAGTTTCGAGGTGCGCATGATGTGACGCGTGACGATGTGGTTGTGGTAGGGGTGCTGGTCCTGCCGGGTGCGGATGGCCATGACGACTTCTTCGAGCGAGGCGTTGCCGGCGCGNNATGCCGTTGATGGTGCATTCGATCTGCCGCGCGCCGCCGCGCACGGCGGCCAGGGTGTTGGCGACGGCCAGGCCCAGGTCGTTATGGCAGTGGGTGGAAAAAATGACTTTTTCGGCGCCGGGCACGCGGCTGCGGAGCATGGTAAAAATGCGTTCCATGTCTTCGGGGACGGCGTAGCCGACGGTGTCCGGGATGTTGATGGTGGTGGCACCCGCGACGATGGCGGCTTCGACGCAGCGGCACAAAAAGTCCGGTTCGGTGCGGCTGCCGTCTTCGGCGGACCATTCCACGTCGTCCACGAATTTGCGGGCGAGGGTGACGGAGGTGCTGGCGAGTTCGAGGACCGCGTCCGGCTCCATTTTCAGCTTGTATTTCATGTGGAGCGGGCTGGTGGAGAGGAAGACGTGGATGCGTTTGCGCTCCGCCGGGCGCACGGCCTCGGCGGCGCGCAAGATGTCGTCTTTCGCGGTGCGGGCGAGGCCGGCGATGACGGGGCCTTTGACCTGCTCGGCGATGCGTTTGACGCTTTCGAAGTCGCCCTGGGAGGCGATGGGGAAGCCGGCTTCCAGGACGTCCACGCCGAGTTCGGCCAGGGTTTCGGCCATGCGGAGTTTTTCGTCGATGTTCATGGAGAAGCCGGGCGACTGTTCGCCGTCGCGCAGGGTGGTATCGAAGATGATAACGCGGTTTTCGGAGATGTCGCCGAAATTGGGGTGGGAGATGGTCATTTTTCTGGGGTCCGCTTCTTAAATGCCGTGATGGATGGTGTTAGGCATTTCCCCTGACCGGAGTTTTGGCGCGTGCGCGCGAAAGAATCCGCTCAGGGGCGGATAAGTCGAAGGAGATTCCCGTGGATCGCGGCGGTGTCCATGATGGCGGTTTATACGTAGAGCGGGGTTGAGGCAAGGTGAACGGGTTCTGCCGGACATGCGATGCGGTGGTGGCTGGGGAGGCGGCGACGTGCCCGGCGTGCGGCGGGGCGCGGCTGGTGCGGCATGCGGAGGTTTTTGAGCTGGCGATCGCGCATATCGATTGCGATGCGTTTTATGCCAGCGTGGAGAAGCGGGATAGACCGGAGCTGGCGGATGCGCCGGTGATTATCGGGGGCGGAACGCGCGGGGTGGTTTCGACGTGCTGCTATGTCGCGCGGCTGTATGGGGTGCGCAGTGCCATGCCGATGTTCAAGGCGCTGAAATTGTGTCCGCACGCGGTGGTGATACGGCCGAATATGGCGAAGTATGTGGCGGTTTCGCGGGAGATCAGGCGGCTGATGGATGCGCTGACGCCGCTGGTGCGGCCGTTGTCGATTGATGAGGCGGTGCTGGATATGTCCGGCACCGCGGCGCTGCACGGGGCGCCGCCGGCGATTATGTTGAACCGGTTGTCCCGCCGGGTGGAGGCGGAGGTTGGGGTGACGATTTCGATTGGGCTGGCGGGCAACCGGCTGCTGGCGAAGCTGGCGGCGGAGCGGGGCAAGCCGCGCGGATTTTTGGTTTTTGGGGCGGAGGCGCCGGGTGTTCTGGCGCCGGAGCCGGTGGGGATTTTGCCGGGGGTGGGGCCGGCGATGGTGAAGCGATTCGCGGCGATGGGCATGACGCGGATTGGGCAGCTCGCGGCGCTCGATTTTGCCGCCGCGCGGAAAAAGCTGGGCGAGGAGGGGCCATCGCTGGTCGCGCGGGCGCGGGGCGAAGATTTTCGCGCGGTGCATTTGGAGCGGGATACCAAGTCGATTTCGGCGGAGACGACGTTTTACGAGGATTTTTCCGCTTTGGCCGAACTGGAGGCGGAGTTGTTTGGGCTGTGCGAGAAATTGGGCAGGCGGCTGCGGACGGAAGGTTTTGCGGCCGCCGGCGTGGTGCTGAAACTGAAGACCGCCGAGTTCGCGTCGCGCACGCGGAGTTTGCGGCTGGCGGGGCCGACGAGACTGCCGGAAACGCTGTTTGAGGCGGCGGCGGGGCTGTTGAAGCGGGAGGTGGATGGCGTGCAAAAATTCCGGCTGATCGGGGTGGCGGCGCAGCCGCTGGCGGCGGCGGATTTGGCGGATGTGGGGGATTTGACGGATGCGGCGGCGGTGCGGCGGCGGGCGGCGCGGCAGGCGGCGATTGACAACTTACGTGACCGGTTTGGGAATGCGGCGATCGCGCGCGGGCGAACCTTGCCGAAAACCCCACCGGCAAAGTAGTATTTTATCATGAGCGAGATGTTTTTGGCTGACCAGAAGAGCTACCGCGAGGCGATGTCCCGCGTCGGGGCGGCGGTGAACATTATTACGACGACCGGGCCGGAGGGGGATTCGGGGTTTACCGCTTCCGCCGTGTGCAGCGTGACGGATGACCCGCCGACGCTGCTGGTGTGCATGAACCGCACCGCGAAGCTGAACCCGACCTTTAAGGAGACCCGGATTCTCTGCGTGAACGTGCTGGCGCCGGAGCATGAGGAGCTTTCGCCGGTGTTCGCCTCGGTGGGCGAACTGCCGATGGCGGAGCGGTTTGCGCTGGCGGCGTGGCGGCGGCTGACGACGGGCGCGCCGGCGCTGGAGACCGCGGCGGCGAGCTTTGACTGCACGATCGACCAGATTACCGAAGTCGGGACTCACAGCGTGTTTTTTTGCGGGGTGAAGGCGATTAGGCTGGGGGCGGCGGCGGGGCTGATCTATCACGGGCGGGCGTATCACCGGATTGATCCGCAGGCGGCCTAGGGTTACGATTTCTCGATGTCCTCGAGCCTGGACCACAAAGTTTTAAAGAGTTCCGTGCGGTATGTCTGCTCGGGTCCGGTGCCCTGAAAATAGTCGGGGTGCAGTTCCCGGGCCAGAAGAGTCTTCAGTTTTGCGAACCGCTTTTCCCATGGCGGCGGGGCGGGCTGGCGATTTTTGAGCTGCGCCTGGAGTTCCGCGACGCGCTGCCGCAGGTCGTCGGCGTCGCGCGCGGTTTTGAGCCGCGAGGCGCGTTCGGTAGCGAGTTCGGACTCCAGCCGGGCGATGGCCGAGCATGCTGGTTCATCGGGCGGCGCGCCGGGGGTGTCCGGCTTTGAAATATGGCCCATTTCCTGGGCGAAAAAGAGAATTTGCGTTTTGTTGTGCAGCTCGATGAGCAGCATGCCGTTCTGGGCGAAGACGGAAACTGAGGTCTTGTTGAATCTTGGGGAGAGGCCCCAGGCTTCGATGGTCCGCAGGGCTTCTTTGATGTCTGGGTCGCGGGAGGCTTGGTTGGCGAAGGAGTCCATCCTGTCGCATTTTTTGACGGGATTTGTTTAGGGAAAGTGAAGTGTGTGGCGATTTTCCTAACGTGGCCATGGAGTTTTGGGCTTTAAAAAGATGGATTGCTTCGCAAGGGCTCGCAATGACGTGGATAGGGCGGTGCCGGCGCGATTGGGAAAAGTCACGCCTTGGTGGGGGTGAGGGCGGCGCAGAAGCGGTGGATGCGGGTGCAGGCTTCGCGGAGGAGGTCGGTGGAGGTGGCGTAGCTGATGCGGAAATGGCCGGGATAGACGAAGGCCGAGCCGTGCACGGCGGCAACACCCTCCTCGTCCAGCAGGGCGATGACAAAATCTTCGTCGTTGGTGATTTTGGCGCCCTTGGGCGTGGTTTTGCCGATGCAGCCATGGATGGCGGGAAAAACATAGAACGCGCCTTCGGGTTTGGCGCAGGTGATGCCGGGCGCCTGGTTCAGCATGTCCACCACCAGGTCCCGGCGCGCCTTGTAGGCTGTTACCATCTCGGCGATGCTGTCCGGCGGGCCGTTCAGCGCCGCCATCGCCGCGGCCTGGCTGATGGAGGAGGTGTTGGAGGTGCTCTGG
>PLFB01000144.1:191-26194 GCA_003137135.1 Acetobacteraceae bacterium | reverse complement strand
ACAGGACGGGGGCGGCGGCGGCGGAATTGCGGATCAAGGTGCCGGTGGGGACGCAGATTTTTGAGGATGACAAGGAGACAATGCTGGCGGATCTGGATGCGCCGGGCAAGACGATCGTGTTGTGCAAGGGCGGGGATGGGGGGTTTGGCAATGCGCGGTTCAAGACCAGCACCAACCGGGCGCCGCGGCGGCATGACAAGGGATGGCCGGGGGAGGAGCGGTGGGTTTGGCTGCGGCTGAAACTGATCGCGGATGTCGGGCTGGTGGGGATGCCGAATGCCGGAAAATCCACGTTTTTGAAGGCGGTTTCGGGGGCGCAGCCGAAGATCGCGGATTATCCGTTTACGACGCTGCATCCGCAGTTGGGCGTGGTGCGGCTTTCGATGGCGGAGGAGTTTGTGATGGCGGATATTCCGGGGCTGATCGAGGGGGCGCATGAGGGGACCGGGCTGGGGGACAGGTTTTTGGGGCATGTGGAGCGGTGCGCGGTGCTGCTGCATTTGATCGATGGGGCGGCGGGGGATTGCGTGAAGGCGTGGCGGACGGTGCGGGAGGAACTTTTGGCCTATGGCGGGGGGCTGGCGGAGAAGCCTGAGGTGATTCTTTTAAACAAGGCGGATGCGATGTCGGCGCGGGAAATTTCTTCGCGCAGGGCGGCGCTGGTGAAGGCTTCGGGGGCGACTGTGTTGGTGGCTTCGGGGGTTTCGGGGTTGGGGGTGCCGGAGGTGCTGCGGGTGTTGCAGGATCGGGTGACGGAGGGGCGGAAAAAGTGACGCCGTCTTTGGCGGGCGCGAAGCGGGTGGTGGTGAAAATCGGCAGCGCGCTGATTGTGGATTCCGCCACCGCGGCGCCGCGGGAGGCCTGGCTGGCGGGGGTGGCTGAAGACATTGCCGCGATCGTGAAGCGGGGGGTGGAGGTCATGGTGGTGTCGTCGGGGGCGATTGCGCTGGCCAGGCGGCAGCTGGGATTTTTGGGGGCGAAGCTGAAGCTGGAGGAGAAGCAGGCGGCGGCGGCGGTGGGGCAGATCAGGTTGGCGCAGGCTTGGAGCGAGGCGCTGGGGGCGGTAGGAATCACGGCGGCGCAGATGTTGTTGACGCTGGACGATACCGAGGATCGGCGGCGGTATCTGAACGCGCGGGCTACTTTGGCCACTCTGCTTGGTTTGGGGTGCGTGCCGGTGATCAACGAGAATGACTCGGTGGCGACCAACGAGATCCGGTTTGGGGATAATGACCGGCTGGCGGCGCGGGTGGCGGCGATGATGCAGGCCGAGGTTTTGGTATTGTTGTCGGATATTGACGGGCTTTATACAGCGGACCCGCGGCGCAACGCGCTGGCGGCGCATCTGCCGGTGGTGGAGGCGCTGACGCCGGAGATCATGGCGATGGGGGGGGAGCCGCCGGTGGGTTTTTCCTCCGGCGGGATGAAGACGAAATTGATCGCAGCCGAGATTGCGACACAGGCGGGGGTGGCGATGGCGATTGCGCTGGGGCATCGGGACCATCCGTTGGCGGCGCTGGAGAGTGCGGGGAAGTGTACGTGGTTTTTGCCGGCGCCGGAGGGACGGAGCGCGCGAAAAAACTGGATCGCGGGGCATTTGGCGGCGGCGGGGGCGGTGGTGGTGGATGCGGGGGCGGTGCGGGCGCTGAAAAAAGGGTCTTCGTTGTTGCCGGCGGGGATTAAGGCGGTGAGTGGGGTGTTTGAGCGGGGGGATGCGGTGGATATTTTGGCGGTGGATGGGGCGCGGATTGGGCGGGGGCTGGCGGCTTATTCAAGTGGCGATGCGGCGCTGATTGCTGGGCACCGGTCGGAGGATTTTGAGGGGCTGCTTGGCTGGCGGGGGCGGGATGAGGTGATTCATCGGGATGACTTGGTGTTGTTCTAGGTGATCGTGGGCGCGATGAGGTCGAGGCTGGGAAAATAGGTTTTGTAGCGGCGTCGGTCTCGGGTCAGAAGCGGCAGGCCGGCGATGGCGGCGTGGGCGCCGATGAAGAAGTCGGGCAGGATGGCCGTGCGGGTGCCGCCGGCGGCGCGATAGCGCTGGAAGGCTTTGCCGGCCATGAAGAGTGCGGGGCGGGGCATTGGCGCGTGCATAATGCCGAATTCCGCGATGAGGGTGTCGACCTCCTCGATAGCCAGGAAGCCGGCGGAGAATTCGGCGTAAACGATATCGTTGATGATAACCGGGCCGCGGCTTGCGGCAGAGTTCAGCTGATGGTTTGACCAGTCGGCCCAGAAGGGGTTTTCGTTGACGACGTCCAGGAGAACGTTGGTATCGACGAAAGTCAGTCCTCGTCTCCGCCGCGGAAAAGGGCCATGATTTCTTCCGTTGTCATGCCGCTAGTGGCGCGGCCGCGCATGGCGTCAAAGCGGCCGGGGGGGGTGGTGGCGCCGGCTTTGGTGAGGATGAGGTTACCGTCGGGGCCGACTTTGAATTCGACTTGCGTGCCGGGTTTGATGCCGAATTGGTCGCGGAGGGGTTTGGGGATGGTGACTTGGCCTTTGGAGGTGACGTTGGTGGACATGGCAGCCTCAAGTAATACTTTTGTGGTTTTTGGTATTACATTTTATGGGGATGTGTCAATTCTCCAGGCAGGCTTGGTGTGAGGACAGGTATTATGCTCCGGCCAGCGTCAGCCCTTCCAGGCGAATCGTGGGCGAATCGGTGCCGCGCTTAAAAATGAGGTCGTTGGCGGGGGTTAGGTGTTTGAAGATTTCCAACGCGTGGCCGGCTAGCGTGAATTCGGCCACCGGTTCGGCGATCTGGCCGTGGCGGATCATGAAGCCAGTGGCGCCGCGGGAATAGTCGCCGGTGATGCCGTTGACGCCGCCACCCATCATTTCGGTGATCAATACCCCCTCGACGATGTCGGCCATCAGTTCGGTCGGGGTCAATGTGCCGGCTTCGAGATAAAGGTTGGTGGCGGAGGGGCCGGGTGGACCAGATGTGCCGCGGGCGGCGTGACCGGTGGATTGTAAACCCAGTTGGCGGGCGGAGCGAGAGTCCAGAATCCAGCCGGTCAGGATGCCGTTTTCGATAAGGGCTCTCCGGCTGACGGATTGGCCTTCGCCGTCGAAAGGGCGCGAGCGGCTGCCGCGGACGCGCAGCGGGTCGTCGATGATGTTGATGTTTGCGCCAAAGAGTTGTTCGCCCAGCTTGTCCTTCAGGTAGCTGGTGCCGCGGGCGATGGCGGCGCCGTTGATGGCGGCGGCCAGAGAGCCGATGACACCGCCGGCGATGCGCTGGTGGAAGATGACCGGGAGTTTGGCGGTTTTGGGGCGGGACGGGTTGAGGCGGGCCAAAGCCTGCTCGGCGGCACGGGCGCCGATGCCTGCCGGGTCGTCCAGGTCCTCCGCGTGCTGGGCGGACGAGTAATCGTAGTCGCGCTGCATGCCTGTTCCCGCACCAGCGATGGCCGTGGCGGAAATGCCGTGGCTGGAGCGGGTGTAAAAACCCGCGAAACCGTGGCTGGTGGCGAGCACCACGTGGCTGCGGCCCCAACTGGCGGAAGCACCCTCGGAGTTGGTGATGCCGGGGACGGCCATCGCGGCGTCCTCGGCGGTCGCGGCGCGGGTAATGAGGGTCTCCATGGAAGGTTCGTTCGGGTCGTCCATGTCCAGGAAGGCGGCACTTTGCGCGGGTGGGGCTTCGGGGATGTAGGCGTATTTGTCTTCCGGCACGACGCGCGCCATGGCGACGGCTTGCTCTGCCAGGCGGGCGAAATTTTTCGGGTCGATGGAGCTGGCGCTGACGATGGCGGATTGCTGGCCGATGAAAACGCGCAGGCCGAGCTCGCGGGCCTCGGCGCGCTCGGTCTCCTCGGTCTTGCCCAGGCGGCGCTGCACGCTGATGGAGGTGCCAGTGACGAGGACGGTGTCCGCGCTGTCGGCACCGGCGGTTTTGGCGGCGCGGAGGAGGTCGGCGGCGTTGGTGAGGAGGTCGTCAGTCATAACGGGTTCCTAAGGGAAAGAAAGCAGTTACTTTTTTGAAAAAAAGTAACCAAAAAACTTTTGTTTTACGTGGGCTTTGGTGCGGTTTGCGATTGAGTCAAATCGTTTCGTTGGTGGATGGTAAAGCGGCGGATGACGCTTCGCTTATCCGCCCTACGAATTGGGTGACGCGAAGCGAACCAAAAGTTTTTTGCTTCTTTTTTTCAAAAAAGAAGTTCTTGCTTGCTTCGCTTAAGCCGCCAGGCGGTCGATGATGTTGGTCAGGCGGGGAACCTGGCGGATGGGGCCTAGGGTCGCGAGCGTCGGGCGGGTCCGAAAAATTTTGGCGGCGACGGCGCGGATGTCGGCTTCGGTCACGGCTTCGATCTTGGCGACGGTTTCGGACGCGGGGATGATGCGGCCGAAAATCTGCCACTGGCGGGCGATTTGCTCGCAGCGGCTGCCGGTGGATTCGAGCGACATCAGCAAACCCGCCTTCAGCTGGGCGCGGGCGCGCAAGAGTTCGGGGGTGGAAATGTGGTCCTGGACTTTGGCGAGTTCTTCGAGGGTGACGGGCATGAGTTCGGCGGCTTCGGATTCGCCGGTGCCGGCGTAGATCCCGAACAGGCCGCCGTCCTTGGCGGGGCTGGTGAAGCTGTAAATGCTATAGACCAGGCCGCGCTTTTCGCGGATTTCCTGGAACAGGCGCGANNGACATGCCGCCGCCGAGCAGGGTGGAAAGCAGCATTGAGGGGTAGTAGTCGGGCTCGCCATAGCCGGGGGCGGAGAAGCCGAGGACGATGTGGGCCTGGTCGAGTTCGCGGTCCTCGCGGAATTCGCCGCCGGTGTAGTCGGCGGGCATCGGGTCGGCGGCGGGTTTTTTGGCGGAGAGGTCCGCGAAATGTTTTTGCACCAGGTCCACGACCTGGTCGTGGTGCAGGTTGCCGCTGGCGGCGACGACCATGTTTTGGGGCGTGTAGTGGGTGGCCATGAAGCCGGGCAGGGCCTCGCGCTTCATTTTCTTGATGATTTTTTCGGTGCCGAGGACGGGGCGGCCCATCGGCTGGCTGGGATAGGCGGCGGACTGGAAATGGTCGAAGACGATGTCGTCCGGGGTGTCGTTGGCCTGGCCGATTTCCTGCAGGATGACGCCGCGTTCGCGCTCGAGCTCGTCGGGTTCGAAGGTCGAGTGGCACAAAATGTCGCCGATGATGTCGATGCCGAGGGCGAGATCCTCTTTCAGGAGTTTGACGTAGTACGCGGTCTGTTCGCGCGAGGTGTAGGCGTTGATGTGGCCGCCGACGTTTTCGACGGCTTCGGCGATGTCGATGGCGCTGCGGGTGGTGGTGCCCTTGAAGGCCATGTGTTCGAGGAAATGCGCGACGCCGTTTTCGGCGGCGGTTTCGTGGCGGGTGCCAGCGCCGATATAGGCGCCGAAGGAGATGGTTTCGACGCGGTCCATGCGCTCGGTCAGGATGGTGAGGCCGGAGGGCAGGGTGGTGGCGGCGACGTCGGTCATGCAAAGTTCCTCTTCACGAATTGGCGGACCCGGCCGGCGACGGCGGTCCAGTCATTGGGCATGGTTTCGTAGTTTTCGCCTCTGTCATAGAGGTCCGCAAGGTGCGGCGGTAGGGGTGGGCGGAAACCGACGGCTTTTTCGATGGCGTCGGGGAATTTGGCGGGGTGGGCGGTGGCAGCGGCGATGACGGGCAGGCCGATGGGATTCTGCTCCCGGGCAGCAGCGAGGGCGATGGCGGTGTGCGGGTCGGCGAGGTACTTTGCTTCGCGCCAGGTGCGGCGGATTTCAGCGATCGTGGCGTCGTCGGAGAGGGTGAAGCCGGTGAATTGGCCGCGGATTTTTCGCCAGACGGCGGGTTTGACAGGCATGTGACCGTTGGCGCGGAACTCATACATCATCAGCCGGGTTGCCTCCGGGTCGCGGCCCAGAAACTCGAAGAGGAGGCGCTCAAAATTGGAGCTGACCTGGATGTCCATGGAGGGGGAGAGGCTGGGGGTGACCGCCTGGATGGACATGTCGTTGGACGCCAGGAAGCGGTGCAAAATGTCGTTGTGATTCGAGGCGACGAGGAATTTTTCGATGGGGATGCCCAGCTGCGCGGCGCCCCAGGCGGCGAGGACGTTGCCGAAATTGCCGGTGGGGACGGCAACCGCGAGAGGACGGTCTGGGGCGCCGAGGGTGAGGGCGGCGGTGACGTAGTACGGGATTTGCGCGGCGATGCGGGCGAAATTGATGGAGTTGACGGCGGAAAGATTGACCTCGGACCGGAAGCCGCCGTCCGCGAACAGCGCCTTTACGATGTCCTGGCAGTCGTCGAAATTGCCCTCGATGGCGAGGTTGAGGACGTTGTTCGCGTTCACCGTGGTCATCTGGCGGCGTTGGACGTCAGAAGTTTTACCGGCGGGGTGCAGGATGACGATGTCGATGTTTTTCCGGCCGGCGGTGGCGGCGATGGCGGCGGAGCCGGTGTCGCCGCTGGTGGCGCCGACGATGGTGATTTTCTGGTCCCGCGCGGCGAGGACGTGCTCGAACAGGTGGCCGGCGAGCTGGAGGGCAAGGTCCTTGAAGGCCAGCGTGGGGCCGTGAAAAAGTTCCAGGGCGTGCAGGGTGGGGGAGAGCTGGATGAGGGGGACGATGGCGGGGTGGGTGAAGCTGGCGTAGGCGCGGCGGCAGAGGGTTTGCAGGGTGGCGAAGGGCAGGCTGCTGCCGACGAAGGGGGCGATGATGCGGGCGGCGAGTTCCGGGTAGGGCAGGCCGCGCAGCGCGCGCAGTTCTGCGGCGGAAAATTCCGGCCAGGTTTCGGGCATATAGAGGCCGCCGTCGCTGGCGAGGCCGGCGAGGAGGATTCCTGAAAAATCGAGGTGCTCGGCCTGGCCGCGGGTCGAAAGGTACAGCATGGGGGGGCTATACAATCGACGGGGTGAAGATGCGAATGGGTTTCGCGACACCAGGGTTGCGTGAGGCTAGTTGATAAAGTAGTGTGCTAAGTTGCAAAAGTAGAGTTAAGTTTAAGCTCTTGAACCCGGAGGCGGCGTTGAATGAACTAGACGCCTGGAGCGCCCTCGCTTCGGAGGCGATGGAGATTTTCAGCCCCTCCGCGCCGATTGACGAGGCGGATTTATTCGCCGGCCGGCAGGACCAGTTGCGCCGGCTGATGGACGCGGTGGCGGAACGCGGCCGTCACGCGGTCCTGTACGGCGAGCGCGGCGTCGGCAAAACGTCTCTGACGAAAATCTTTCACCTCCTGATGCAACCGGTCGTGACGCGAAAGCTGCAGCCGATCCGTAAGCAGGCGGGGCCCGGCGACACGTTCTCGACCCTGTGGAAGCGCGTGTTCGAGGACATCGAGGTGCAGATCGCGCGCGACGGCACGATCGAAACGTACAGCGCCAGCGAATTTTACAACCGCGACATCACGCCCGATGATGTCATGCGGGAGTTCGGCGTGATCGGCGTCAATCTGGCGCCCGTCATCATATTCGATGAATTCGACCAGCTCACCGACGAGCCGAGCCGGCGCCTGATGTCCCATACGATCAAGGCGTTTTCCGATTCCGGCATTCGGGCGACCGTCGTGCTGGTCGGGGTTGCCGATGATATCCAGTCGCTCGTGGCGGAGCACGCTTCCGTGGAGCGAAACATCTCGGAAATCAAAATGCCGCGCATGTCGAATGACGAGCTGCATCAGATCATCTCGAAGCGGCTGAAACGGCTCTCCATGAGCATCGATGCCGGGGCGGGCCGGAAAATCGTCACACTTGCCCGCGGGCTGCCGGCTTATGTGCACGCCCTGGGACGTGACGCGACCAGGCATGCGCTGGGCCGCCGGGCGATGATGATCGTTGAGGATGATGTCGATGAGGCGATCAGGAATTTGGTGAAGGAGTCTGACCAGACGACGAGCCACGCCTATGGCGTCGCGGTGCACAGCAACAAGAAGAACAACCTTTTCCGGCACACTTTGCTGGCCGCTTCGATCTGCCGGACGGACGGCGAAGGCCGGTTCGTGCCGGCCGACATGGTGGCGCCATTCAGCGCCATTACCGGGCGGAAGATGGAAATTTCCAATTTTCAGAGCAATTTGAACGCCTTCACGGAGGCGCCGCGGGGCAAAATTCTGGAACGGATCGGGTCCCCGCGCGCCTACAAATACCGGTTCACCGAGCCGAAGATGCAGCCTTATGTGATCATGCGCGGCATGTCGGATGGTTTGCTGCCCGAAGGCGCGCTGGAACGGCTTTCGGCGCCGGGACAGAATGGTGGCTAGCGGGCGAGGGCGGGCAGCAGGGCGTCCAGGCGCTTGCGGCCTTCGGAAGTGGCGATGAGGTGGGTGGGAGTTTGGATGAGGTAGTTTTCCTCCACCGCGGCTTCGAGGGTGGCGGGGTCGATGGCGTCCTGGAGTTGAACGCCGGTGCGGGCGGCGAAGGTTTTTGCGGCGATGCCCTCGGCGAGGCGCAGGCCCATGAGGAGGGCTTCGCGGGCCTGGTCGCGCGGTGAAATTTCGTCTTCGATGGTGATGCCGGTTTCCTTGGCCTCGACCAGGGCGGCCCAAACTTCCGGGGCGCGGTGGCGGGAGGTGGCAAGACGCCTGCCGGCAAGCGTGAGGCGGCCGTGGGCGCCGGGGCCGATGCCGGCGTAGTCGCCGTAGCGCCAGTAGGCGAGGTTGTGGCGGCTCTCGCCGCCGGGGACGGCGTAGTTGGAGATTTCGTAGGGCGCGAGACCAAATTTTTCGGCCTCTTCGGCGGTGGCGTCGTACAGGGCGGCGGCGAGGTCTTCATCCGGCAGTGAAAAAGCGCCGCGGGCGTGCAGGGTGGCGAATTTGGTGCCCTCCTCGATCGTGAGCTGGTAGAGCGAGAGATGGTCGGCGGCGAGGGTGAGGGCGGTGTTGAGTTCGGCGCGCCAGGATTTTTCCGACTGACCGGGGCGGGCGTAGATGAGGTCGAAGCTGAGGCGGTGAAAATGCTTTTTGGCGAGCTCGATGGCGGCGATGGCTTGAGCTGCGGAATGCTCGCGGCCGAGGAATTTTAGCGCCTGCGCGTCAAAACTCTGGACGCCGATGGAGACGCGGTTGACGCCGGCCTGGGCGAGGTCCGCGAATTTTTGGGCTTCGATGCTGGTGGGGTTGGCTTCGAGGGTAACTTCGATGGTTGCGGCGGGGGTGAAGAGGGATTTGGCGTCGGTGATGAGGGCGGCGACGTTTTCGGGGTCCAACAGGCTTGGGGTGCCGCCACCGAAGAAGATGGAGGTGAGGTGTCTTGGGCCGATGCGGGCGGCCTCGAAGGCCAGTTCGCGGCGCAAGGCGGCGACCATCCGCGCTTGCGGGATTTTGTCGCGGACATGGGAGTTGAAATCGCAGTACGGGCACTTGGAGAGGCAGAACGGCCAGTGGATGTAGAGCGCCAAATCTTCCATGCCGGCTGCATACATGGGATGAGGCCGTGGGCGAAATACGAGGTGACATGGCGCGCGTGGTCTTGCTGCATGGCGTGGGGAAATCAGGCCGCGCGATGGCGCGGCTGGAACGCGCGGTGGCGGACGCCGGCTACGCCACGCTGAACGTGAATTACCCGTCCCGCCACCACCGGCTGGAGACGCTGGTGGAGGATGTGCACGAGACGGCGCGGGAATTCGTGAGCGGCGGCGGGCCAGTGCATTTTGTCTGCCATTCGATGGGCGGGCTGGTGGCGCGCGGGTATATCGGGCGCTACCGGCCGGCCGCGCTGGGGCGGGTGGTGATGCTGGGGACGCCGAACCAGGGCAGCGAATTGGCGGATTTGTTGGGCTGGAACCCGGTTTACAAGTTGGCGTTCGGGCCGGCCGGGCAGCAGCTGCGCACGCGGCCGGACGCGGCGACCAGGACACTTTTGGGTGCGGTGGATTATCCGGTGGGGGTGGTGGCCGGGGACCGGCCGTTTGATGTTTTTGGCTGGCTCTATTTGCCGAAGCCCAATGACGGCCGGGTCAGCGTGGCGGCGACGAAAGTGCCCGGGATGGCCGGGCATATCACGCTGCCGGTGGACCATGAGGAGCTGATGCGCGACGGCGAGGTGCACCGGCAGGTGCTGGCGTTTTTACGGGATGGGAGTTTTGAGGAGTGAGAAAGTTTCTGCGCGCTCGTTTTCAAAAAAGCGCTGCTTTCTTTCGTCTAGCTGAAACCTCAGCGTGACGGCGGGCTTCGCGGTAAGTGATTTGCGTTCGGGGCGCAAATAGCCGTACTGTAATACGTATTGGAGGCAAAGTGCTGAAGAAACTGACGATTACAGTGGACGAAGACGTTTATGAAGGCTTGCACGCTGTCATAGGACCTCGCCGGATAAGCCGGTTTTTGAACGACCTCGCCCGCCAGCATGTGGTGGCCAAGACTTTGGCGGAAAGCTATGCGGCGATGGCCGCGGATGAGGCGAGAGAGACTGAGGCCATCGCATGGTCCGAGGCCGTTATCGGTGACGTGGCGGATGAGCCAGCGCGGTGAGCGATGCCGCGCCGGCGCGGGGTGAGGTCTGGCTGGTCGAGTTTGGTCCTTCCCGTGGCGGCGAAATTCAAAAAGCCAGGCCGGCGGTGGTGCTGAGCCATGACACGGCGAATGGCCTGCTGAACCGCGTGCAGGTGGTCCCCGTTTCCAGTCAGATGCAGCGCCTTTATGCGTCGGAAACGCAGATCACGCTCAATGGCGCCGCCCGGAAGGCTATGGCCGACCAGATCACCACCGTGGCAAAGGCAAGACTGTGCCGGCGCTTGGGCAAACTTGCGCCCGAGGACATCGAGGCGGTCGCGCGCGTGGTGCGGCTGCAGCTCGGCCTTTAGGACGTGCCCAGCGTTTCGCCGCAGTTGCTCCGCCGGTTCATGAACCTTTGGCCGCCGCTGTTGTTTGCGGGCATTCGGGTGAAGGTGTCGGATGTGAATTTCCGGCATTTTGAGGTGGAGCTGAAGCTGCGGTGGTGGAACCGGAATATGATGGGTACGCAGTTCGGGGGCAGCCTGTTTGCCATGACGGACCCATTTTATATGCTGATGCTCAGCGAAAATCTCGGCCCGGACTACGTCGTCTGGGACAAGGCGGCGGAGATCGACTTTGTGGCGCCTGGCCGTGGCAAGGTGCACGCGAAGTTTCTGGTCACGCCGGAACGGCTGGCGGAGATCCGTGCGGCGACGGCGGACGGGGCAAAATATCTGCCGGTGTTTGAGGTGGATATCACGGATGCGAGCGGGGCGCTGATCGCGAAGGTGAAGCGGGTGCTTTATGTGCGGAAGAAGAGAGGGAGGTAAGAAGTTACTTTTTTTGAAAAAAAGTAAGTCGCCCGCGACCGCGGCAAAAAAAAACTTTGCTCCTGGGGGCGATGGGACGGGCATTGCCTTTAATCGGCACCAAAGGTGCCGATTAAAGGCAATCCCCGTCCCATCGCCCCCAGGAGCAAAGTTTTTTGCGCGCTTTTTTTTAAAAAAGCGCTGCTTTCTTCCCGCTTGCCTTTCCCTGGCCTATCTCACCTCCATGAACGCCATCACCGTCAAAAATCTGACCAAACAATACACCGGCACGCTGGCGGTTGATGATATCAGCTTTACCGTCGCGCAAGGGTCGGTCGTGGGGCTGCTGGGCGGGAATGGGGCGGGGAAGACGACGACGATTTCCATGCTGCTGGGGCTGCTGGTGCCGACCGCGGGGACGCTGACCGTGCTGGGCCACGACATGGCGAAGGACCGCTTCGCGGCGCTGGCAAAAATGAATTTCTCGTCGCCCTATATCGCGCTGCCGCAGAAATTGACGGTGGCGGAGAATTTGCGGGTCTATGGGCATCTCTACAACGTGCCAAAACTGTCGCGGCGGATCGAGGAGCTGGCGGCGCAGTTTAATCTGGGCGGTCTGCTAAATCGCCTGGCCGGAGAGCTTTCGGCGGGCCAAAAAACGCGGGTGGCGCTGGCGAAGTCGCTGATCAACCGGCCGGATCTGCTGCTCCTGGATGAGCCGACGGCGAGTCTGGACCCCGACACGGGGGATTTCGTGCGCACGGCGCTGGAGACCTACCGGCGGGAAAGCGGCGCCGCCATATTGCTGGCTTCGCACAACATGGCGGAGGTGGAGCGGCTTTGCGACGACGTGCTGATGATGAAGCAGGGCAAGATCGTGGACCGCGGCACGCCGGATGATTTGATCGCGCGGTATGGGCGGGATGATCTGGAGCAGGTGTTTTTGGATATCGCGCGCAGTGGCGCGGAGGCGGGGGCTTGAACCCGGCGGTGCGGCGCGTTTGGGGATTGGTTTACCGGCATTTGACGCTGTACCGGCGGTCCTGGCCGCGGATCGCCGAGATTGCCTATTGGCCGACGCTGCAGTTGCTGATCTGGGGGTTTACGGCGCAGTTTTTTTCGCACGCGCATGGCTCGCCCGCGGCGATGGCCGGCGGCGCGCTGATCGCCGGCGTGCTGCTGTGGGAGATCACGCTGCGCGGCCAGCTTGGCGTGACGATCACGTTTCTGGAGGATATCTGGTCGCGCAATCTGGGGCACGTGTTCGTGAGCCCGCTGCGGCCGACGGAGCTGGTGATCTCGCTGCTCACCGTCTCGTTCTTCCGGACGATGGTGGGGCTGCTGCCGGCGCTGCTGATCGCCTACTTGCTATATGCCTATAATATTCTGGCGCTGGGGCCCGTGCTGTTCTTTTTCTTCGTCAACCTCATGGTGATGGGCTGGTGGGTGGCGCTGCTGATCGTCTCGCTGCTGTTCCGCTACGGCGCCGGCGCGGAGAGCCTGGCCTGGACCATCGCGTTCGGCATCACGCCGTTCGCCTGCGTGTTCTACCCGCTCTCGGCGCTGCCGGTTTGGTTACAGCCTGTCGCATTAGTGTTACCTCCTGAACATATTTTTGCCGGAATGCGGGCGGCTTTGTTCACGCATCAGATGGCGTGGAGCGAACTGGCGATGGCGGCTTTGTTGAATGTTTTGTGGATGGCGCTGGCGGCGGCGGTGTTCGCCGGGCAGTTCCGGGCGGCACGGGTGCGGGGCGCGCTCATCTCCATCGGGGAGTAGGCGGCGTGACCCGGCTTTGGCTGATCCGGCACGCGCTGGTGCACCCGGATGCGATCACGTTTCTGTACGGCACGCAGGACGTGGCGGTGTGCGACGTGACGATGGCGGCGGATGCACACCGCTACCAGGCGCTGGCGGCGCGGCTGCCGCGCCCGGCGAAGTTTCTGGTGACACCGCTGACCCGCACGCATCTGACGGCCGAAGCGCTGTTCGACGCCGGCTATCCGGAGCAGGATTGGACGGTCGAGCCCGGCTTCATCGAGCAGGATTTCGGCGACTGGCAAGGCGTGCCGATGCAGGATTTTTCGGCGCGCATGGGAGTCAAGAAGCATCCGTTCTGGCCGGTCTCCGCGGCGGAACGGCCACCGGGGGGCGAGAGTTTCAATGAAATGATCCGGCGCGTGGGGGACGCGATGGAACGGCTGGTGGCGCATACGGCGGGCGACGTGATCATCATCTCGCACGGCGGCGCGATTCGCGCCGCTTGCGCCTACGCCCTGAACCTGGACGCGCACCAGGCGCTGTCTCTGGCGGTGGATAATATTTCGCTCACAAGGCTGGAATGCCATGGCAGCGACTGGCGGCTGCTTTCGCTGAATGAGCAATTGTAAATGACTAAGAAAGCGGTCGCTTTTTTGAAAAAAAGCTCCGCAAAAAACTTTTGATTTCCCGCGGCTTTTGAGCGGCCTTAGTTTGGCCGCTCAAAAGCCGGGGGGAATAAAAATTTTTTTGGTAACCCCGGGCGGGGCGCCTTTTTTCAAAAAACTAACTTCTTCCTGCCCTTTTCTGGAGTCCAAACATGAAACCCCTCCTCCTCGCCGCCACGCTGCTCGCCACCGCCCTCGCGCCGGCGGCCGCCTTCGCCGATTCGCCGCAGCATCTGGTGGACAGCGCCACCCTCGCGCTGGAGGATTTGCTGGACGCGCCTGGCGGCCAGCAGGCCGGGGACGTGCTGCGCCGGGCCCGCGCCGTGGTGATCTGCCCGAATATTTTTCGTGCGGGGTTCGTGTTTGGCGGCGAGGGCGGCGGTTGCGTCATGGTCGCGCGCGGCGCCGGCGGCGGCTGGTCGGACCCGGCTTTCTACTCGCTCGGCAGCGGCAGCTTCGGCTTTCAGATCGGCGTGCAGAGCGCTGAAGTGCTGATGATGATCATGACCAGCAACGGGCTGAACGCGGTGCTGAACAGCCAGGTGAAACTGGGCGGCGACGCCGGCCTGACGGTCGCGACGCTGGGCGCCGGCGTCAACGGCTCGATGTCGGCGGGCCTGACGGCGGATATCCTCACGGTGTCCAAAAGCCAGGGCCTGTACGGCGGCCTGACCATCTCAGGTTCAATTTTCGCGCAAAACGCCGGCGCCCAGCAGGCCTATTACGGCACCGATCTCAACAGCCGCCAGATCATCATCGATATGGCCGCCCACAACCCGGGCGCCAACCCGCTGCGCGCCGAATTGGCGCGTTACGGCGGATGAGCGGCGCCATTCTCTTGACGGCGCGGCGCGCATCGCGCAAGCGCAAGGCTGGAGGCGGGCTGTTTGCTGGGAGATTTGCCGCGGCGCATGATCGGTTTGGCGGCGGGGCTCATGATGAGCGGTCTGGGCGCGCGAACCTGCCTGGCGGATGATATTTGCCGCGCGCCGGCCGCGGCGCCGCCGGCCGAGACCATTACGGTGGCTTGCGACGAGTCCGCGATCAGCCGGTATTTTCTGCTCTCGCCCGCGCTTTCGGCGCTCTCGGTTTCGCAGCGCGCCGCCGCGGTCAGCGACCCGGTGCGCTATGCCTTCGTGTTCATGAGCGCGGATGCGGTGAACCGCCTGCACGCGGCGTTTGCCGATCCGGCGGTGCAGAGGGTTGACCTGAGCGAGACGCTGATCGGCCGCGCGCCGTCCGGCCAGCCGGCGCCGCATGAGATGTTCCGGGTGGCCGCGGCGCGCGCGGATGTCGCCGGCATCAACTGGGCCACGTTGGCGCCGCCGGATATTTTTAAGCTTGTGCCGTCGCAGTTCTCGCCGTTTCTGCTGGCGGCGCTAAAGGCGAAGCCCGGCCCTTGAGCGCCCCTACCCTGGCCGCTCAAAGGCCAGGAGAAACCAAAAGTTTTTTGCGGAGCTTTTTTTCAAAAAAGCGACCGCTTGCTTGCTCTAACTTTTACCGGTCAGCGCGGCGTGGAGCTGCCCACGCAGATTTGCGGCCTCGGTCGGAGAGCTGGCGGAGGCGGCCAGGCGGTCGAGCACCGTGTCGAGCGGCGGCGCGTCGGCGAGGGCGCGGGAGATCAGGAGGCTCGCGATCGGGCCGGTATGGGCAGCGAGTATGGCGCGCGCCGCTTCGATGGCGTGCGGGGCATAGCCGTGGGCGGGGGAATTTTGCGGCGGCGCGGTGAGAGGTTGGGTGGCCGCCAATGTGCCGGTCTGGCCGGCGGCGCGCAGGAAGCGGCTGGCTTGTCGGGCGTCCGGGAGGCTTTGCGAAAGAATGGCGAAAAACTCCGCTTCGCTGGCCGCCTGGCGGGCCGCGTTGGCGACCTGCAGGCGGGCGATCGGGCCGATATGGATCGCGAGCTCGGCGGCGGCCCGCTCGATCACGTCCTGGGGAATCGCGGCGGGCGACATCGTGACAGGGGGATTTTTGGCCGGAGGCCTGGCTGCGGGGATGATGCGGGTTCGGTCATCTTCGGGCTGGCCGCTGGCCGCCTGGTGCAGCGCGTCGGCAAAAGTTTTGGCGTCCGGGAAACGCTGGTCGGGGCGTTTGGCGAGCGCCTGGCGGAGCACGGGAGCGAAGCGGGCGTGCGGCTCGGCGAGGGCCGAAACATCCGCCTCCGTCTCGTTGGTCAGGCGCACCAGCGTGTCGGCCATGTTGCGGCCCAAAAAGGGCGGCCGGCCGGTGAGGATGGCGAAAAAAATCGCCGCGGCGCTGAACAGGTCCGTGCGCTGGTCGATGGCCGCACCACTGGCCTGCTCGGGCGCCATGTAGCTGGGCGTGCCGAGCATGTCGCCGGCCAGCGTCATGTTGCCGCCGTCGAGGCGGGCGATGCCGAAATCCGCCACCTTGATGCGCTGCTGCGGCGTGACGATGACATTCGCCGGCTTGATGTCGCGATGGATGATGCCTTGCGCGTGGGCGTAGCCTAGCGCGTCCAGCAGTTCCGTCATCACCGCCAGCGCGTCGAGCCCGTGGCGCGCGGCGGGATCGGCCAGGATTGCCGCGAGACTGCGGCCGGTGACGTATTCCATCACCAGAAACGGTTCGCCATGGGCCTCCCCGGCATCGAAAATGCCGACGATGGCGGGATGCTGGCAGCGCCCGCCGGCGGTCGCCTCGATCCGGAAACGCTCCCGGTAATCGGCCTTCTGCTCGTCGTCCAGGGCGTCGAGCCGCATCACCTTGACCGCGACGAAGCGCCCGATCAGCGGGTCATGCGCGCGGTAAACCGTGCCGAAGGCGCCGGAGCCCAAAAGTTCGACCGGCGTGTAGCGCCCGAACGCAGCGGGCAGCGCCTGGCCGGACGTATTGCCGGACATTTTCAGGGTGTCAGCATCCGCATCGCCGAATCCAGGCTGCGGCGCATCCGGTTGAACGAGGCCGACAGCGACGAGACTTCATCCGAACCGGGCTTGACGTATTCCTCCGCCGGCTGGCCGAGGCTGACGGCGTTGGCGATGGTGGAAACCTTCACCAGCGGCCGGATGACGATGAAGTGCAGCAGCAGGTTGAGGATCAGCAGGACGACCACGAACACCACCGCCAGGATGGCCATGAAGGTTTCGAAGGCGGCGTGCGCGCGCGCCAGCGGCAGGTCCAGCGGGACCGAGACGATCTGCGCGCCGACGATCTCGCCCAGCGTCCAGCCAAAACCGTTATCGCTGCCGTATTTGGCGATCATCGAGGCGGGCGCGACCGCCGGGGTCGAATGGCAGGCCAGGCAGCTGGGGTCGCTGACGGAAATCGGCTGCGCCAGGTCCAGCACAGCGCCGGTCGGGGTGTCGCGCTCGCCGACCTGCTCGGTCGCACCCGGCGTATTGCGGAACTCGGTGATGAAATCGGCCTGCCAGTCGGTCGGCGTATCCTCCTTGTTGGTCGGATTGATCGCGACCTCGGCGAGCGAATAGGCGGGGAATTGCGCGTGCAGGCTCTTGAAGGCGGTTTTGGCGGCGTAGAATGGCACCGCGGCGGTAACAAAACTGCCGTTCTGTTCCAGGCCGGTGATCGGGACCACCTGCTGGTCCGTATAGGCCTGCACCGCGTTGGCCGCGCTCATCATGACGCGGGCGTTTTCCAGCACCTCCTGACGCGCGTTGGAGATGGAGAGGTTGTAGAGCAGCAGGCCGGCGCCGCCATAGCCGACGGCCATGGCCAGGATGATCGCCAGATTGAATTTTGCCCGCAGTTTCATTCGCTTGCCCTTGCCAGCCGCCGTTGCTGTTGATCTTTAGTCGGATGCCGGAATGTAAACCAGCAGACAAGAAAGCAGTTACTTTTTTGAAAAAAAGTAACCAAAAAACTTTTGATTTCCCCCGGCTTTTGAGCGGCCACGGTTTGGCCGCTCAAAAGCCGGCGGCATCAAAAAAGCGGCCGCTTGCTTCTTACGCCGGCGTGGCCCTTGCTTCGGCGGCGGGGATTTTCATCATGGTGCCGGTCATCGGGATGAAAAACACGCCCATGTCGCGGCGGGAGTGGATTTTGCCGTTGGCATCCTTGGTATAGACGTAGAGCACCTGGCCTTGCTTGAACGGCTGGCCGATCGGGATGATCATGCGGCCGCCGGGTTTGAGCTGCTGGAACAGCGCCGGCGGGGCGTATTGCGCGGCGCAGGTGACGATGATGATGTCAAAGCCGGCTTTTTGTTCCGGCCAGCCGTAATAGCCGTCGCCGACGCGGGTGGTGACGTTATCGTACCCGAGCGGCGCGAAGATTTTTTTCACCGCGTTGCCGAGCGGCTCGATGATCTCGATCGAGTAGGCGGATTTGACGATGCGCGAGAGCAGCGAGGACTGAAAGCCGCTGCCGGTGCCGATTTCGAGCGAGACGTCGGTGGGGCCGGGTTTGCAGACCTGGGTCATATAGGCCTGGCCGAGATAGTCCGAGAGCGCCGAGCCATAGCCGATGGCCCAGGGTTTTGGCGGCTGGTCGTAGGCGTCGCCGCAGGTGGAGCGGTGCTCGGAGTAGATGTAGTGGTAGTATTCGCGCGGCACGGCGGCGAAGCCGGCGAGCACGGCGGGGTCGGCGGACCCTAAGCGCATTTCCAGGTAGGATTTGATGAGTTTGAGGGCGGGGCCGCGGCGGGCCTGGATGGCGTCGAACTGCGCGTCCGTCAGCGAGACCGGGCGGCCGCCGGCGGCCATGGCGGCTTCGAAGGCTTCGCGGGTCCAGGGCTGGCCGTTGGGGGTGGCGGGGACGGAAGCCGCGGGGGGCGTGAGGGCCGGCCTGGGGGCGGACGCGGCGGTGGTGATGATGGCGGGCTTGGCGGCGGTTGCGGCTGGTTTGGTGGCGGGGGCCGCGGTGGTGGTGTCAGCCCAGGCTGGGGCGGCGATGGCGGCGGCGGCGGCGCCGATCAGGGCACGGCGGGTGACGTGGTGTTGGACGGTAGCCAATTCTTTTGCCTCCTGTAGGCCGGAAAACTCGTTGCGGCGACGACATACAACAAAACCGCCGCGGCTAATACCACGTGCAGCCCATAATTGCGCGCCAGCAGTTGCGCCAGTGGCGTGGCGACCACCGAGAACGCGCCGTTAAGCCCCCATGCCCAGGGCAGGAACCGCCCGCCGGCGACCTGGCCGAGGCCGAGCGGAAACGGCAGGCCGAGGGCGATGGAGACGGGCGCCAAAGCGACGATGACCAGCAGGCAGCGCGCGAGGTAGGGCAGGCCGTCACCCGCCGGCATCAGCGCCGGCAGGACCAGAATCGCAATCGTGGACCAGAAGGTGATGACCAGGCAGGCGAGCCAGACTCCGACCACCGGCGCGCGGGCGAACCGGGCGCTGAAAAAGCTGCCGAGGCCGGAGAAGATCAGCATGAAGCTGATGACCAGCGAAAAGCCGGTGGCGCGGTCGTTGAGGAAGGCGCTGGCCTTTTCGATGGCAAAAATTTCGATGAATAAAAAGCCGAGTGCCAGCGCCGGGAAATACAGAATCGGGCGCAACATTCCCGTACCTTGGGGCTGGTCGCGCGCGATGCGCGGCGCGCAGAGCGGCACCAGAAGAATCAGCGCGGCGATGACGACGGCCTGCGCCAGCACCGCGAGGTTGACCAGCGCGCCGATTTCCGATTGCGGCAAGATCTGCAGCCGCGCCAGCAGCACGGCGAGATTGGAAAGTTTTAGGATCGCATAGAAATACGGCCGGTCGTTGGTGACCGGCGTGAGGTTGAAGGCGCGGGTGGAGACGGTCGGCTGGTTTTGCAGAACCTGCACGGCCTCGTCGGCGATCGAATCGTCAGGGCCGTAGGCGGTGACGGTGCCGTCGTCGAACGAGACCGCCGGCAAGTCGTTGTAAAGATTCGCGCGCAGGCCGGCGACGTCGATGCCGTCGTACAGCGAAACGTCGAACGATCGGTCGTCGCACCATTTTGCCACCGTTTTGATGTCGCCGGCGGTGAAGGGCGCGGCGCTGAGCAGCAGGCGCGCGTTCCAGGCGGAGCGGTAGATGATGACGTGGGAGGCGGGGTCGGCGATGCCGTCCCGCGCCAGGGCGGCCCGCGCGGTGGCGAGCATGCGCAGCGCATAGACCGGCAGGTCCTGGATTGAGATGGGAATTGAAACGATGCCGGTCGGCGTCAGATGTTTCAAATAGGCGGCAAACGCTTCGGCGGTATAGGCATTGACGTTGGCGGGGGCGGCGTCCAGAAAATCGGCGGAGAGGTCGATCAGGTCGAATTTTTCGCCGCCCTGCACCGCCGCGACCGGGCCGAGCGGCGATATTTTTAAGCGCGCATCCGCGGGATAGGGCGGCGAGGGCCCCATGCCATGCGCCAGCGCGCCGTACAGCGCCGGCTCCGGCTCCAGGGCTTCGACATGCGAGGCGCCCAGCGCAAAAACCTCCGCGACTCGAAACCCGCCCGAAGCGCCGGCCAGCAGCACGGACGGATGCGGCCTTAGCAGATAGGGCAGCGCATCCAGCGCGCCCCGCGCGTAGCCGTTGTCGATGCGCCCCGGCATCGGCAGGCTGGCGATCCGGATGCCGTCACGATACAGGCCAAAACTGCGCGGCGGGTCAGAAAAGCCCATCATGCCGGCATCGTTGGAAATGTCGGTGTTCACGCGCTCGGTGAAATCATCCAGCAGCAGATAATCGCCGTGCGGCGAAAAACTTTCCGCCAGCACGCGGGCATTGGGCGTATGCAAAGGCGGATATAGCGGCTTGTACTGGCTGATGGCGGGCTGCGGGCCCAAGGCCAGCAGCGCCTCCGCGGCCAGCAGCGCGACGCCCGCCGCCAGCCCGGCCCGCACGCGGTGTTTTGGCGCGAAGCACGCCGCCAGCGCCAAAGCCGGCAGCAGGCAGGCCACCAGGCGGAACGGGGAGACCAGAAACATCAGGCCCAGAACGGCGATCGAGCCGGCGCCGGCGCCCACCAGGTCCGCCGCATAGACCCGGCCGATCCGTTCCGCATTCAACACAAAACACAGGCTGATGAACAGCCCGGCCAGAAAGAAAAACGGCAGCAGCGCCAGGTAATACAGCCCGATATTGCCGAGCTGCGGCAGATACGTCACCGGGTTCTGCAATTGCAACGGATTGAACGGGTTCAAAATGGTAAAGGCATAGCCAAGCCCCGCGCTGGCCACCAGCAGCGCCGGCAGCGCCGCCAGCAGAAGCGCGCCGTGCCGCACCAGCGTGTCGCGCCCCAGCGCCAGCGTGACGCCACTGAACGCGAAACCCACCATCACAATCGAAATGACCCAGTAACCGTAATCCGACCAGCTCGCGAGCGCGAAGTACCGCGTCAGCGCCGTCTCAAGCCCGACGGCGGCGAGCGAGACCAGGAAAAGAGGCAGAAGACTCATAAGAAAATAGCGCTTTTTTGAAAAAAAGCCCCTCCGCGGGTACGGCGCAAAAAACTCTTATCAACTGCGGGCGTTGGAGCGGCCAGACTTTGGCCACTCAAACGCCCACAGTTAATAAGAGTTTTTTTGCTTCTTTTTTTGCAAAAAAAGAAGTGCTTGCTTCCTACTGCGGCCATACCGCCGTACTCAAAAACCGTCCCACCAGCGCATCAAAATGCGGTGCCGCGTCCACGAACAGCGCATGCCCCGCATGCGGAAAAAGTGCGATCTGCGTGTTGGGGCGGTCCAGCAACAGATTATCAGCCTGGCCCTGCAGGTGCGGGCGCACGATGTACAAAACGGGCTTTTGCGTGGACATGATGGCTTCCCGCCAATAGCTCCTCGGCACCGGATAATCCAGCAGCGCGCGGGCGTCATATTCGGGCACGCGCAGCGTCGCGGCGGTGAGTTCGTCGATGTAGCTGGCCGGCTGGCGCGTATGGAACATCGCCAGCACAAAATCGTGCATGTATTCGTCGTGCGTGAGCCGTTTTCCGCGCGGCTGCGGCTCCGGCCGCGGCGGCGGGTTTTCGCCCACCGAGTTATCCACCAGCACCAGCCCGGCGATCTGCGCATCGCCGCTGTTGTGGATAAACGCCAGCGTATCCAGCACGCCGAGCGACCAGCCCACGATCACCACCTGGCGGGGGCCGAGGGTTTGCAGCAATTCGCCGATATCCTGGCCGCGGCGGTCCTGGTTGTAGCCGTCCGCCGCGATGTCGGACTCGCCCTGGCCGCGCGGGTCGAAGGCGATGACGTGATATTGACGGGAAAAATACGTGATTTGCGGCCCGAAGATCCAGGCCGGCATGGTCCAGCCGGGCACGAAGACGATGGCGGGGGCGTCGCGCGGGCCGGCTTCGAGGTAATGCAGGCGCACACCGTCCGAGGTGATGAAATAGCGGTCCACGGTGCCGCGGATGGTCTGGGCATGGCAAGCCGCCGGCAGGATGGCCAGAGCCCAGGCGAGGATGAGCGCGCGAAACGGCATGACGCACCATGCCCTGTCTTGCCGATGCGCTGTCAATCGCACGGCTAAGTTTTTGCGGCGTTTTGACCCGCGGATAGACTTGACTCTGACGCGGCTCGGCCGTCAGCCGGCGATGAGCCGGCCGCCGGCAAAAAGGGGCCCGTGGCGCCAGGCGGTTCTTTGGCGGATTCTGGCGAGTTGCGCGATGTACTTGTGCGGTGGCGGGATGTTCAGGCGCTGGCGCAGGGCGGCGAGGTCCTCGGACAGCAGCGCCTCGATGTCTTCGCCCGGCAGCCAGGCGGCGCGTTTGCCGTTGCGGTAGGCTTCCCATACCGCGGCGAATACGCCGGCGGCGGGAACCCCGTGGCGCATCAGCAGGCGGGAGAAGTTCAGCGCGCCGAAGCTGGCGATGACGGCGTAGCTGCGCAGCCGCTGCTGCGGATAGGAGAAGGCGAGCACGGAGATCTCGCCGATTTCGTCGCGGCCGTAGCCGGCGAGCACGTGGTAGAGGTCGTGCAGATCGCGCGAGCGGTCGGCAAAAATGCGGATTTCCTCGTTCGCGTAGCGGAACGGGTCGGTGGCGTCGGTGGTGACTTCCTCCAGGCCTTTCGCGGTCAGGTTTTCTTCCGCCATGAAGGCAAGGTAGTGGCGGCCGAAGGAGTTTTCCGGCAGTTTCGCCAGGGCTTCGTGGTCATCCAGCACCGGACCGAGCCGGCGGCCTTCGGCGATGATGCGCTGGCCGATGGCGGTGGCTTTGAAGCGGTTGAACTGCATGATGCCGGAACGGCCGCGCAGCGCCGCGGTCAACAGCGCGACCTGGCGCGTGTCCTGCGGGTTTTTCATCAGATTGTGCAGCGCCATCAGCGCGGCGATGGGCTGGATGCGGGTCGGTTGGAGGGTGGTGGTGGTGGACATTGCAGAGTTCCCTATTGACCGCAAATTTATGTCTTGCGGACAAAGCTGTCAACAAGTGGGGTTTTGTAATCGGAGACAGAACGATACGCTGTTTAATGCGTTCGCAGGCGCCAGGGAAGAGTTTTTCCGCGGCTTTCGCGGCTCGCCGTCGTTACGGTTGCAACGTAACGAGACTGAGCGCGGCGGCGGCGGATGGGAGGTGCGTATCGGCAGGCCAGCCGGCGGGTTTTGACAATTCCGCCAGCGCCGCGGCGGGCGCGAGGGTTATGCCGGTGCCGGTTCCGTCGGCGAACAGGGAGAATGTGTCGTTGTGGAAAGATTTTGGGCTGGCGAAGGTGAAGCTGTAGCCGTGGCGCGCATCGGTCGCGATGGTCAGGACGCCGCGGGAGAAATGGGTGGCGGTGATGCTGGCGAATTTTAGGCTGGTGAGGTCGATCGTGTCGCCGGGCGCGAAACTCTCAAGTTCGCCGAGGAAGGACTTTGCGGCGCCGAGGTTGAGGGTTTCGGCGGTGCCGGTAAAAATGAGTCTTTGGCCGGCGCCGACCTCGCCGTTCAGGGTGAGGGTGCCGGGCAGATCGACGGCGCCGCTGCCCGAAAGGGCGCCGGCGATGGTAAGGTTTTGGCCGGATGGCACGCCGATGGTGCCGTCGTTGGTGACGGCGATGCTGGCGGCGAGCGAGCCGATGACGCTCCAGTCCGCCGCGTCGGCGATGGTGAGGGCTGAAAAATCGGTGTAGCTGGCGGCGGTGAAGCTGCCGGGCTGCGGGCCGGCCAAAAGCTCGATGCCGCCGCCGCCGAGCTCGGCGCCGCCCGAGAGCGTGGCGGTGGCGCCGACGGCGAGCAGGTTGGTGGCGGATTTGCCGAACACGATGGCGCCGGAGCGGCCCGCGATGAGGCCGTAATCGGAAATCGTGCCGGCGGCGATTTTGACGCCGCCTTTGATGGTGCCGCCGGCGTAGTTGAAGACGGTGGCGGCGCCGGATGATCTGACGCCGCCGAAAATCTGGCCGTAGTTGTAAAGCGCGGCGGACGAAGCGAGTTTTACGCCGATGTCGGCGCTGATGGTGCCGGTGTTGACGACGGCGCCGGGCCCCAGCAGGTCGATGCCGGTGCTTTTGGGGGCGAACGGACCACCGTTTTCGCCTTGGATGCCGCCCGCGTTATAGACGTATCGGCCGGCGGTGGCGATGACGATGCCGCCCGTGATGGAGCCGTAGTTGTACACGGCGCCGCCGCCGTCGATGCCGTCGCCCACGGTCTCGCCGGGGCCGCCGAGGCCGGAAATGGGGGCGGTGATGGCGCCGCGGTTGAAAATGTCCGGGGCGCCGGAGACGCTGCCGTAGAAGGACCAGTTTGAACCGGCGGCGATGGCGATGGTGGAGGCGGCCTGGACCTGCGAGAGGGAGAAGATCCCGTGGCCGCCGCCGGCGAGGGCCAGGGTGCCGTAAAGTTCGATATTGCCGGTGACGGTGGCGCCGGTGTCCAGGATGAGGTTGTTGCTGAAGCCGTCGGCGAAGACGATGCCGGCGGAGCCGCCGGAAATGCCGCCTTTGTCGATGACGGTGCCGCCGCCGGCCAGGGCGATGGCGGTGCCGGCGGCGGAAATCTGGCCGGTATTGTAGATGATTCCGGCGGATTTGAAGTAGATGCCGCAGCCGGCGGTGGCGTGGATGGTGCCGGTGTTGCCGGCGTAGGCGCCGGCGGCGGCGCCCAGAATGAAAATGCCGGCGGGCGCCGTGATGTCGCCGGCGTTGTGGACCTCGCCCGCGGCGGCGAGGACGATGCCGGCGTCGAACGGGCTGGTGCCGGGCGAGAGGATGGTGCCGGTGCTGGTGACGTTGAAATGGGTGTTTGCGGGGCCGAAGATCGCGGCCTCGACGGGGGCGTTTTCGCCGATCACGGCGCTGACGGTGCCGTAGGCGCTGGTAACGCCGGAGAGGGTGACGACGGGGGTGGAATTCGAGAGGGTGATGGCGGCCATTTTGGCGGGTTCCCACGCGGTATGGGGGCTGTATCGCACGCGGCGGGGTGGCGATGTCAAATGAAACTCGGGCGGCGGGGCGGCGGGTTTTATCTTGCCGCATCGCAGCAACGATTAACCGCCGGTCCGGCGCAAAAGCCTGTTGCCAAGCCGGCGCATTGCCTCACATATTGCCGGCAGGGGCCAGAGAACCCCGCCAACGGAGGAATATACATGTCAAAACGGAACAAAACGTTTTTTGCCGCGCTGCTGGCCGGCACCGCGCTCGCCACGCTCGCCGCACCCACCGCGCGGGCGGATTCGACGCCGATCGAGATCGGCGTCACCGCGTCGCTCGCCACCATCCCGGGTGCCGCGATCGCCAACGCCGCCAAGCTCGCGGTGGCCGATATCAATGCCCAGGGCGGCGTCAACGGCAGGCCGCTCGCGATCATCATCGAGGATGACCAGGTTTCTTCCACCAGCGCGGTCGCCTCGTTCCAGCGCATGGTCAGCCAGGACCACGTGGTCGCGGTGGTCGGGACGTGGATTTCGGAACTGGCGCTGGCGCTGGAACCCTGGTCAACGCGCCTGCACGAGCCCTATCTCATCACCAGCGCCGCCAGCAACGCCATCTCCGCCTACGTGCATGCCGACTATCCGCAGCGCAAATACGTGTTCCACACCTATTTCCCGTCCGCCTTCCTGGCCCAGGGCGTGTGCGACGCCTCGCACGACGTGCTGGTCACCGGGCTGCACATGAAAACCGCGGTCATCATCAGCGAGGACGCCGCCTGGACCAAACCGCTGGACACCGCCTACGAAGCCTGCCTGCCCGGCGCCGGGCTGACGGTGCTGAAGGAGATCCGTTTCTCGCCCGATACGACGGATTTCACGCCGATCTTCCAGCAGGCCGAGGCGCTGAACCCGGACGTGATCATCGCCGGCTGGGCGCATGTCGGCGTGCAGCCGACCGTNNCCAATGGCGCGACCGAGGGCGTGATTACGCTGAACGTGGCGGCACCCGGCGTGGCGATAACCCCGCTGACGGAACAGTTCACCGAGGAATACATCAAGGCCTACGGCATCACGCCGGCGTATTCCGCCTACACCACCTATGACGCGATCCACATGCTGGCCGCGGCGATCGAGAAAGG
>PLFB01000144.1:0-138 GCA_003137135.1 Acetobacteraceae bacterium | reverse complement strand
TCGCGATCCAGTGGCAGAACGGCGAACAGAAATGCATCTGGCCGCTGAACCTGGCGAACGCCAAGCCGGTGTTCCCCAGCTTCGTGAAGGTTGCCTCGAACTAACAACACCCCGAGACCCGTAGGGTGGGTTAGCGAA
>PLFB01000191.1 GCA_003137135.1 Acetobacteraceae bacterium | reverse complement strand
TGGGCGGGAATTTTGCCCCCGGCCCAATTCAAAAAATACGTCATCGCCCCGAACGCGCGCATCGTAACGGCGCTCAAGCAAAAACATCCGGGCCTGCGCATCATCGGCTTTCCGCGCCTCGGCGGCCTGCTGGTCGGTGAGTATGTCCGCGGCACCGGCGTGGACGCTGTCGGTCTGGACACGGTGACCGACCCGGCGATGGCGATCGCCGCCTGCCCGCAAGGCACCGTCTTCCAGGGCAATTTGGACCCGCTGCTGATGAAAATGGGCGGCGACGCGCTGGCCGCCGGCGCCAACGCGGTGCTGGACGGTTTTCGCGGCCAAAAACACATTTTTAACCTGGGCCATGGCATTACGCCGGACGTGGACCCGGAAACTGTGCAGCAGTTGATGAACCTGATTCGGGCATCATCTGCGAGCCTATGAAACCAACACCCAGCGTCGTGCCGTCCGACCCCTCCACGTCATTGCGAGCTCTTGCGAAGCAATCCATCTTTCTCGCAACAAGCAAGAAAGAAAGAACTTCTTTTTTAAAAAAAAGAAGCAAAAAACTTTTGTTAATCTGTACCACGCTGGTGAAACGGCCACTGGCCCAAATTAGCAAAAGTTTTTTGCTTCTTTTTTTTAAAAAAGAAGTTCTTTCTTTCTTTCCGGCCACCCCATGAAAACCGCCATCGTGCTGTTCAACCTCGGCGGCCCGGACGAGCCGGAGGCGATCAAACCCTTTCGGGTCAATCTGTTCTCCGATCCGGCGATCATCAGGGCGCCGATTTTCATCCGCTTCTGGCTTGCGCGCCTGATCGCCGCCAGCTCCGCGGCTGCCGCGGTGGCAAACTACGAACGCATGGGCGGCCGCTCGCCCCTGCTGGATTTGACCACGGCGCAGGCGCTCAAGCTTGAGGCATCCCTCTCCGACATCGGCGGCAAATGCTTCATCGCCATGCGCTACTGGCACCCGTTCGCGAAGGAGGCCGTGAAGGCGGTCAAGGCATTCGAGCCGGACCGTATTCTGCTCCTGCCGCTCTATCCGCAGTTTTCCACCACGACCACGGGCAGTTCCATCGCCGATTGGCACGAGCAGGCGGCGCGCTTCGGCCTGGTGGCGCCGACCACGACAATTTGCTGCTACTACGACGATGATGCGTTCGTGGCGTCGATCGCGCGCCTGGTGGATGAGGGCATTGCCGCGGCCAAACGCGCGCTGGCGCCGGGCATAAAACTGCGCCTGCTGTTTTCGGCGCACGGCCTGCCCGAAAGCATCGTGAAAGCCGGCGACCCCTACCAGGCGGAAGTCGAGGCCAGCGTCGCCGCCGTGATGCGCCGGCTGCGCGATACCGAGGTGGAACACGTGGTCTGTTACCAATCCCGCGCCACCCCGCAAAAGTGGATTTCCCCGTCCACGATAGAATGCATCGAACAGGCCGGCCTTGATCAGGTCGCGGTCCTGCTGGTGCCGATCGCTTTTGTCTCGGACCATATCGAAACCCTTGTGGAGCTGGATATCGAGAACGCCGAACTCGCGCACGAAAAGGGCGTCCCCGGCTATTTCCGCGCGGCAGTCCCGAACGCCGACGAAACATTCATCGCGGCGCTGGCGGCCCTCGCCCGCCGCGCGGTAGCGCAGGGCGACGGCCTGTGCAGCCACCGCGGCGGCCGCGCCTGCGACGTCAGCCACGCCGACTGCCCCTGGGCAAAATACCAGCCGGCGCCGGTGGTGCCGGGTGTCATCGCCGTGGACGTGGAATATGCGGCCTGATCTCATCATTTTCGATTGCGACGGCGTGCTGATCGACAGCGAGTTTGTGGCCTCGCGCGTGGTCGCGGCCAATCTCTCGGCCTTGGGCTGGCCGATGGACGCGGCGGCCGCGATGCGGCTGTTCATGGGCATGAGCATCGTGGAGATGGAGCCGCTGATCGAGGGCCGTCTGCGCCGGCACTTGCCCGCCGGCTGGCGCGAAAACCTGGCGGCGGCGCTGCTGGCGGCGCTGCGGGAGGCGGCGGTGGAAGTCCCCGGCGCCAAGGCCGCGCTCGAGCGGGTGAACAGCCTGGGCATTCCCTGGCGCGTCGCCTCCAATTCCTCCGATGAGGAAATGGAGGTCAAATTCGCCCGCACGGGCATGCTGGAACTGGTCCGCGGCAAATGCTTCGCCGCCATGAAAGTCGGCCGCGCCAAACCGGCGCCGGATGTTTTTCTGCACGCCGCGGCCGATGCTGGAATCACGCCGGACAAATGCCTGGTGCTGGAGGATAGCGTGCTGGGCGTCGAAGCGGCGGTGGCGGCCGGCATGCCGGTTTACGGGTTCGACCGGCATGGCGACGGCGCCCATCTGCGCGCCGCCGGCGCCGCCGGCGTGCTGCACGGCCTGGATGAACTGTTTGGGATACTGACATGGTGATTGCCGCCCTGGCGCCGTTCTATCATGTGGAACTGGCGTTCCACATCGTCTGCTTCACCGCCTGGATGGCCGGACTGTTCTATCTGCCCAGGCTCTACGTCTATCACTGCCAGGTGCCGGCCGGCAGCGCCGAAAGCGCGCGCTTCAAGGTGATGGAGCGCCGGCTGCTGAAGCAGATCATGAACCCGGCGATGATCGCGACCTGGTTTTTTGGTATCCTGCTGGTGCTCACGCCGGGCGCGGTGGATTGGACCGCGGCCTGGTGGTGGACCAAACTGATCGGCGTGATTTTAATGAGCGGCTTTCACGGCGCCTGCTCGAAGTGGCGCAAGAATTTCTTGAATGACCGCAACGTCAAGAGCGAAAAATTCTACCGCATCGCCAACGAAGTCCCGACGCTGCTGTTTCTGGTGATCGTCTTCGCGGTGGTGGCTTGAGGGCGTGGTTGTTGCTGGCGTTGCTGTTGGCGCCGGCGCTGGCGTGGGGGCAGGGCGTGACGCCACGGGCGGTGACCCTTAATGCGGGCAGGACGGCGCTGCTGGTGCTGGATTTCACGAGCGGTACATGCGGGTCCCGGCCGCGCTGTCTCGCAAGCCTTCCGGCCGAGGCGAATTTGATCGCGCGCGCCCGCGCCCATCGCATGATGGTGGTTTACAGCGTGGCGCCTGGCGAAACCGCCGCGAACATTCTGCCCCCCGTCGCGCCCTCGGCCAGCGACCCGGTGGTGGAATCCGGGCCGGATAAGTTCGTCGGGACGAATTTGGCCTCGATCCTCGCCGCCGCCGGCGTGACGACGGTGATCGTGACGGGCACGGCCGCCGAGGGCGCGGTGCTCGATACCGGCCTGGATGCCGGCCTCCGCGAAGGCCTTCAAGTGGTGGTCCCGGAGGATCTGGTCACGTCCTCGGTCTATGCGGAGAGCTATGTGGCCTGGGATTTTGCCAATGCGCCGGGAATTTCCGCCCGCGCGGTGGTGACACGAAGCGATCTCCTCGGGTTTTGAGGCGCCTCTGACCGCGGCGCGGCGCGCGGCACCGCACGGGTGCTTGACGGGAGGTGGGGGCATCGCCATAACGCAACCAGGGCCGATCGTGCCCCATGTGAGGCCCGCGGCGTCCTGCCGGCAACTGGGCCGAATTTCCTGAATAATTGGACGAAACCAAAACAATGCATCTTGCCGAATTGAAGGCTAAAACCCCGACGGACCTGCTCAGTCTGGCGGAAGAACTTGAGGTTGAAAACGCCTCCTCCCTGCGCAAACAGGACATGATGTTTGCCATCCTGAAAGCGTTCGCGGAGAATGATCAGACCATCTCCGGCGACGGCACCCTCGAAATCCTGCCCGACGGCTTCGGATTTCTGCGCAACCCGGAGGCAAACTACCTCCCCGGCCCCGAAGACATCTACGTCTCCCCCGCCCAGGTCCGCCGCTTTTCGCTGCGCACCGGCGACACCGTGGACGGCGAAATCCGCGCCCCGAAAGAAGGCGAGCGCTATTTCGCCCTGGTCAAAATCGACCGGATCAATTTCGAGGACCCCGAAGCCGTCAAACACCGCATCAACTTCGACAACCTCACGCCGCTCTACCCGACCTCGCGCCTGAAAATGGAAAATGAGCTGGCGGAACCGCCGGCCAAAGGCCAGGTCAAGGATAACACCCCGCGCGTGATCGACCTGATCGCGCCGATCGGCAAAGGCCAGCGCGCCCTCATCGTCGCTCCGCCCCGCACCGGCAAGACCGTGATGCTGCAAACCATCGCCGCCGCCATCTCCCACAACCACCCAGAGGTGTTTTTGATCGTCCTGCTGATCGACGAGCGGCCGGANNGTCGAGCACAAGCGCGACGTCGTCATCCTCCTGGATTCCATCACCAGGCTGGCGCGCGCCTACAACACCGTGGTGCCGTCCTCCGGCAAGGTCCTCACCGGCGGCGTGGACGCCAACGCCCTGCAACGCCCCAAGCGGTTTTTCGGCGCCGCCCGCAACATCGAAGAAGGCGGCAGCCTGACCATCATCGCCACCGCCTTGATCGACACCGGCAGCCGCATGGACGAAGTCATCTTCGAGGAGTTCAAAGGCACCGGCAACTCCGAGGTCATCCTGGACCGCAAACTGAGCGACAAACGCACTTTTCCGGCCATCGACATCACCAAATCCGGCACCCGCAAGGAAGAACTGCTGGTCGATAAGGCGACGCTCTCCAAAATGTGGGTCCTGCGGCGCATACTCAACCCGATGGGTACGACGGACGCGATGGAGTTTCTGCTGGATAAGCTGAAATATTCGAAGACGAATAATGATTTCTTTGAAGCGATGAATACGTAAAGGAAAGCGGTCGCTTTTTTGAAAAAAAGCTCCGCAAAAAACTTTTACGTGCGGGTTG
>PLFB01000001.1 GCA_003137135.1 Acetobacteraceae bacterium | reverse complement strand
CTGCCCGCATTGCGCCGGCATGGGCCATATCCGCAGCCCCGAAAGTGCGGCGCTGCATATCCTGCGCGCCATCGAGGACGAGGGCGCCAAATTCCGCGCCGCCGAAATCGCGGTGTTTCTGCCGCCGGACGTGGCGCTGTACCTGTTCAACCATAAGCGCGACCGGCTGGCCGCGATCGAATCGCGCTACGCCATGCGGGTTATCTTCAACGGCGACGCGTCACTGACGGCGGCGAATTTCCGGATCGAAAAACTGCGCGCGCAAACCGCGCCGCTGCCGGCGCCGCAAGCCCGGCCGCGGATCACCGAAGAAACCCCGCAGCCCGAAATCGCCGAGCCCGAGGAGGAGGACAGCGATGCCGGCGATGAGGCACCGCCGCCGGCTGGCGAAACGGCGGAAGAGGGCGAAAAGCGGCGGCGCCGGCGGCGCCGGCGCGGCAAGCGCCGGCCGGATTCCGCCCCGCCCAGTGAGACCAGCGGCGAAAGCCAACCTGCCTCGTCCGAACCCGAAACCTCAGAAACCCCGCCGCCGGAGGACGACCAGCCGTCGGAAATCGACCTGGTGATCGCCGCCGAACTGGGCGATCAGCCGGACGCCGAGTCGGAAGGCGACGAACCCGCCCGCCGCCGCCGCTCCCGCGGCGGACGCCGCCGGCGTCCCGCCGGCGCCGACGGCGAAGCAGCGCAGTCAGCGCCGCCGGAGCCGGAGCCGTTCACGCCGCCGGCCCCAACCCCGGCCCCGGCCCCAGTTTACACCGATATCGCGGATATTTTTGAAGCCGCCGAGCGCGCCGAAGCGGAGGCCGCCCGCCACCGCGCCGCCGCCCGCCTGGCCGCGCCGGAGCCCGAACCAGAGCCGGCGCCGGAACCGCCTGCGCCCGAGCCGCTGGTGAAGCCGATTTTGGTGGGGGCGGACGCCCCTGTTGCAGAGAAAAAGCGCGGATGGTGGCGTCGGTAAGTGAAGTAAAGCAGCGCTTTTTCTCTATACTGCGTTCGATACAGAAACCGGCAGCCCTAGCACGTCCTGGCCGGGCTTGACCCGGCCATCCACGCCTTCCCGGCGCCGCTTTCTCGTCCGGGCGGAGTACAAAAAAAGAACTTTCTTACCTACCAGCCTTGCCCAAATTGCAATTTACTTGAAAAAAACGTAAAAAAAGCGAAATATGCAGCGTGGCAGGATGCCACTTTTGAAGGGGATTTTTCGTTCCATGGCTTATAATCCAGACGGTAACTCTTACCGCACTGCCCGCGCCGGCTACAGCGCCGCCACCGGCGCCGCCGTGCTCGATGACGGGCTGCGGTCCTACATGCTGCGCGTCTATAACTGGATGGCGTCGGGGCTGTTGCTGACCGGCATCATCGCGCTGGCGATTTCGCAGACCTCCGCCATCAACGCGTTCTACCCGCTGGTGCAGGACGCCGCGGGCAATATGGTCTATCGGCCGACCATCCTGGCCTACGCGGCGATCTTCTCGCCCATGGTGTTCGTGATGGTGCTGAGTTTCGGCGTCAACCGGCTCTCCACGCAGACCGCGCAAATCCTGTTCTGGGCGTTCTGCGCCTGCATGGGCGCCAGCCTGACCAGCATTTTCATCGTCTATACCGGCATGTCGATCGCCACCGTATTCTTCGTGACGGCCGGGACATTCGCGGGCACCAGCCTGTTCGGTTACGTCACCAAAATGAACCTGACGAATTTCGGCAGCTTCCTGATCATGGGGCTGATCGGGATTTTGATTGCGATGCTGGTGAACTTCTTTCTGCACTCCGCGGCGCTGCAATTCGCGGTGAGCGTGCTGGGCGTGCTGATCTTTACCGGGCTGACGGCCTACGACACGCAGCGGATCAAGAACGACTATTTGCAGTTCGGCTCCTCCTACGGCGTCGCCGCGGCCGGCAAGCGCAGCGTCTATGACGCGCTGACGATGTATCTGAACTTCATCAACATGTTCATGTTTCTGCTGCAACTGTTCGGGCAGCGCAACAGCCGCTGAGGCGGGCGTGGCGCGGGGTGGGGGTTTCGCCCTGCCCACGTGGTGTTTTCGTGCGGTGAAAATCATCCGCGGATGACGCAGATGGCCACAGATANNTATCTGTGGCCATCTGCGTCATCTGCGGATCGTTCTTATTCCGCGGCGGCCAACTACTCCGACTTGAGGTGCGAGATCAGCCGCTCGATGGCGGTCGGTTTGTCCACCCGCTCCAGCGCCGCGAACTCGGCGGCCAGGCGGTCCAGCGCCGACTCATAGATTTGGCGTTCTGAAAAACTCTGGTCCGGCTGCCCGGCGTTGCGGTGCAGATCACGCACCACCTCGGCGATCGCCTGCGGGTCGCCCGAATTGATTTTCGCCTCATATTCCTGCGCGCGGCGCGACCACATGGTGCGCTTGATCCGGGCGCGGCCCTTCAGCGTCGCCAGCACCTCGTCGAATTGCTTTTTGGAGGCCAGTTTGCGCAGGCCGGCGGTGCGCGCCTTGTTGGTCGGCACGCGCAGCGTCATCCGGTTCTCGTCAAACGTGATGTGAATCAGCTCCAGCGTGTGGCCGGCGATTTCTTCCGTCGCGATGCGTTCCACCTTGCCGACGCCGTGCGTGGGATAGACCACGAAATCGCCGTCCACGAAAATCTCGGCCTTGGCCATCGCGCGCGGCGGCGCCATCGGGCGCATCGGCCCGGCGGCGACCCCGGCATGCATGATGGGGGCCGGCGCGGCCGCAGGCGCGGCGGCGGGCGCGGGTTCAGGCGGCTCGGCGACCGATGGGGCCGGCGGCGCGGGCGCTTTGGCGACGGGGGCGGCTTTGGGCGCCGACTCGGGAGCGGATTTTGCAACCTTGGGCGCTTCAGCCTTGGCGGCGGGCTTGGCCTTGGGGGCCGTCACCTCCGGTTTCGTTTCGGCTTTCGGCTTCGGAGCAGTTGTCAATTTTTCCACAGTCTTCGGTTCGGGTTTCTGGGGCGCCGCCGCCGGCGCCTTGGCCTGCAGCGGTGCGGCCTGCAACGGTGCGGCCTGCATAGGCTTGGCCGGCGTTTTGCTGGCGGCGGATGGAGCGGTGGATTTTTTCGAAGCCGGCTTCTGTGGCGCGGCTTTAGAGATCGGCTTCGTCATCGCACTCCCCAGTTAACGGGCCGCGACAAATTCTCCACGACCACAGGGATTCATCATAACAGAAAATGCGCGCATCGTCACGCGGGGTGCGGCGCGGCGGTTTACGCCTGGCCGGGATTAGGGGACAACAGCGCTTCCTTGCCCGGCTTGTCCTTCCAGTCATCCGCGTCGTCCGGCGGCGTGCCCTTGCGCGTGATGTTGGGCCAGGATTTGGCGAAATCGCGGTTGCGCTCCAGCCACGCGGTCGCGCGGTCGTCGCTGTCCGGCAAAATCGCCTCAGCCGGGCATTCGGGCTCGCAAACCCCGCAGTCGATGCACTCGTCCGGGTGAATCACCAACATGTTTTCGCCGACGTAAAAACAATCGACCGGGCAGACTTCGACGCAGTCCATGAATTTGCACTTGATGCAGTTTTCGGTGACCACGTAGGTCATGGCGTATCCCTGGTACGATCGAGGCGAATTGCGGAATTTCAGACGCGGCGGTATGCCGGCGTTTCCCGCCCGATGCAAGATGCTCCCCGCGCTTCGGCCGTGGAATTGCGCGTTCGCGCCGATCGGTTTCCGCAACCCTGCGTCCCTACCGCCACAGAGCGCCGGCGCAACCGAGCCGCATTGTTCAGTCCCTGGGCGCCAGACCGGCGCCATTCCGGCCGCAAGCTGAATGCGCCGCCCGCATAGGTCCCTGGCCGACGCAATCGCGGCCTACCCCGTCATCACCTGCGATGTGTTCGACACCGCCGTCATGCGCCGCCTCGCGCGGCCCGAGGACCTCCATTTGCTGACCGGCCTGCGCGCCGAGTCGCGGGGTCTGCTGACCTGCACCGCCGCCGCGTTCCGCGAATTCCGCCTGGAAGCCGAACGCGCAACCCGCCAGATCGCCGAGACCGAGGGACATGACGAAGTCCGCCTGGCGGAAATCTGCACCCATCTGGCGGCCTGTGGTGTCGTCACCGACCCGGTCGCCCTGGCCACGCTGGAATGTTGGGTCGCCCGCGCCGTCTGCGCACCGGTCGAGAGCGTCAGAGCGGCGCTGGCGTCCCGCACCGGCGCGCAGCGGCTGGTGTTTCTGTCCGATACCACATTGCCGGGTAAGGCGGTCGCTGCGATCCTGCGTGATTGCGGCTATGGTTCCGACATCCAGGTCATCACGTCCGCCTACACGCGGCGCAACAAGGCCTCCGGCCGGCTATTCGTCCATGCCCTGGCTGCGTTGGAAGTCACGCCCGACCAGATCCTGCATATCGGCGATGATCCCATCTCCGACAGCCAGCGTCCCCGCGCGCAGGGCATCGCGACCTGGCAACTGCCGCGCGACCGGCCGCCGCCAGAGCCGGAGCGCGTTGCCCGACAGGACGCCCTGCTCCGTCTGGCGCACAGCCACCGGCGGTCCAGAGCGGCAACCCCAGCGGCGAGTCCTCTGCCCCGCTATGCCGCGCTGCTGCTGACCGGCTTCACCCTGTTCGCGCTGGCCGAGGCCCGCCGGCGCGGCATCCACCGCCTCTATTTCCTCGCCCGCGACGGCCATATCCCGCTCGCCCTCGCTCGGCGCCTGGTGGCCCGAACCGGGCAGACGGTCGAACTGCAGTATTTGGAGGTGTCACGCCAGGCGATCACCGTCCCGGCCTTGGTCGACGACCTGCCACGCCTGGCCGAGATGGCCGGTGACAGTCTGCTCGACCGGCCACTGCGGCACGCTTTGAGCTTCCTCGGCATCACGGAAGCCGAGACCACCAGCTTGCTGCGTGACATCGAGATCGATCCGGACCTGCGACTGTCACCGGCGACCGGCCTGGACCCGATACGCCGGCTGTTTGCGGCCGGACAGGACCTGATCGGCGAGCGCCTGCGCGACCGGCATGCAACCGCCATGGCCTATCTGCGCCAGACCGGCTTCCTCGCCCCGGGCAAGCGGCTGATCGTCGATGTCGGCTGGCGCGGCTCGACCCAGAAGGCGCTGGCGTCGCTGAGCGGCCTGCCCGCCGGCGACCTCGCAGGCTGCTACCTCGGCCTGTGGTCCGAGGCGCTTGGACCCGATCTCAATCCAAATAATGCGGCGGGCTATCTGTTCGACTTCGGCCATCCGCGGCACCGCACGGACGCGGTGCGCGACGGCTACGCGCTGCTGGAGTTGTTCCTGTCCAGCCCGCGCAGTCCGGTTTCACACTACGTGATGCGTGACGACGGAACCGCGGAGCCGGTGTATGCCGCGGAGCCTGAACCCGGCCGGTCGATCCGGCAACAGGCCGTCACCGCGATCGAGACCGGCTGCCGGGAGGAATTCGCAGCCCTGGACGCGTTGCTGGACGGGTGCTGGCCAGCCGAACTCGATCCGGACGCGGCGCTGTTCGACATGGCGGGACTGCTGACCCGGCCGAAACGCGGCGAGGTGGCGGGGCTGAACACAATCCCCTTCATTCACGGACTCGAAGGGACGCACAGCGTCGTCGCGGTCAATCCCGTGCCGCTGCAGGACCTGGTCCTGCATCCGCGGCACACCTTACGGCGGATCGCCAACGCGCCCTGGCGCGCCGGGGCGGTTCGCGCCAGCCTGCCGTGGCCGCTGCCCGACATGACCTATGCGGACTTCCGGCATCGGATGGAGCGGCTGCTGGCGCTGGTCAGGTGAGGTCGATGGCGAAGCGGGTCAGGTCCACCAGGGCGCAATGGCGCAGCGCGCCCTCGGCGGTGGCGCGCAGCACGACCTTGGGGGCGGCGCCGGCCTCCAGCGCTTCCTGCCAGCGGGGCGCGCACAGGCACCAGCGGTCTCCGGGCTTCAGGCCGGCGAAACCGAATTCCGGATGCGGGGTGGACAGGTCATTGCCGGCCTTCTTGCTGAAGGCGAGGAACTCCGCCGTCATGACCGCGCAGACGGTGTGGCTGCCGACATCCTCGGGGCTGGTGTCGCAACAGCCGTTGCGGAAGAAACCGGTCATCGGTTCGGTCGAGCAAATCCCGAGCGGCCCGCCGAGAACGTTGCGGGAGGGTCTGCGGCCGGGACGGCGGCCAGTCTCATCGAAGGGCATGCGTGGCTCCGGGCTGGGGGCGTGGGCAGGCTGGCAGCGTATAGCGGAGCCGGCGGGGGACGTCACGCGGAGGGTTGGACGGTCAGAGGCTGTCGATCTTCTCCGCCAGCCAGGTCTTGATCAGCGATTGATAGGGCACATCACGCTTGTTGGCGGCGATTTTGATGCGCTCCAGCAGCGGCATCGGCAATCGGAGGGAGATCGCGGTGGTGGTGGGTTTCAGATTGGGCAGCCGGACGGGCTTGGCGGTGCCCCAGTCGAGATACGGGGTGGAGTCATGCGTTTCCCAGAACTGGCGTTCGTCCGTTTCATCCCGGAAGGTCGGAATGGGCTTACGTGTGGCGGGCATAGTCGGTTCGCTCCTTTCGGCTCATATCGCGGGCGGAGATGACTCGGATCAGGCGGCCGTCGCCGCGCAAGGTGAAGGTGATGTGCAGAAGCCGGTTGTCGTCGGTGCGCCCGAGCGCATGATAGCGTGCTTCCCGCTGGCTATGCCGACCGTCCGCCAAAATGAGCAGCGGTTCACGAAAGAACACCTGCTCGGACTCGGCCTGGCTGACGTCATGTTTGTCAGCGCTCTTATGGCTGTTTCCCGCATCCCACGCGAACCCTTCAATGCGGGCGGGGTCAAGCATTCGGCGTATATGACACACATATACGCCCGAACGCAAGGCTGATGATCGCGCACGAACCGGACGTAACGTACAGCGACGACGAGGCCGCCCTACCCCACCGTCAACACAATCTTCCCGATATGCGCGCTGCTTTCCATCAGCCGGTGGGCCTCGGCGGCGTCTTCCAGGGCAAACGTTGCATGGATCACCGGCGCACACTTCCCCGCGTCCAGCAGCGGCCACACCTTCACACGCAACTCTGCCGCGATCGCGCCCTTCTGCGCCGTGGTCCGCGGGCGCATGGTGGAGCCGGTGATCACCAGCCGCTTCACCATCACCTGCAACAGATCGAANNCGCATCGCGTACGGACCGCCAACCATGTCCAGGATCGCGTTCACCCCGCGTCCGCCGGTCAGGCGCTTCACCTCCTCAACGAAATCCTGCGTGCGATAGTTGAACGCGGCATCGGCCCCCAGCCGCAGGCAGGCGATGCATTTTTCATCCGAACCCGCCGTCGCATAAACCGACGCGCCGAACGCCTTGGCGAACTGGATCGCGGTGACGCCGATGCCGCTGGTGCCGCCGTGGATCAGCGCGGTTTCCCCGGCCACCAGCTTGCCGGCCTGGAACAGGTTCGCCCACACGGTGAAGGCGGTTTCCGGCACCGCCGCGGCGCGCACCGCGTCATACCCCGTCGGCCAGGGCAGACATTGCACACCCGGCGCGGTGCAATATTCCGCATAGCCACCGCCGTTGGTCAAAGCGCAGACCTGATCGCCGACTTTCCACGCGCCGGCATCCGGACCGACGGTCACGACATCGCCCGCGACCTCCAGCCCCAGCAGCGGACTGGCGCCGGGCGGCGGAGGATAGCTCCCCTGCCGCTGCGCCACGTCCGGCCGGTTGACCCCGGCGGCCCGCACCCGGATCAGCACCTCATCCGGCTTCGGTTCAGGCGCGGGACCGGTGGCGAGTTTCAGCACCTCCGGTCCGCCGGCCCCATCGGCCTGGATGTGGGTCATCATCATGGCGGGCTTCCTCTACTTCTTCGCGTCTGCGTAAGGATAGATCACGTCGCCGGTCTTCAGCGCCGGCGGCCACAGGATCACCTCGGTGGACGGATCGCGGAACTGTTCCGTATCGTTGCTCTTGATGCCGCGGAACTGCACTTCCATCACCCGCGCCTCCACCCATTCGCCATCCGGGCCGAACTTGATGTCGCCGGCGGTGGTTTTGAAGGTGTGGCTGCGCAGGTACTCGGCGAGCTTGTCCTGATCGAGGCTGCCGACACCCTCCACCGCCTGCTGCAACACCTGCATGAAGGCATAGCCGAAGGGCGGCAGATAGTAACCCAGGGAATCTACGCCGGCAGCGGGTGCTTTCTCCTGATACTTCTTCAGGAAGGCGCGGGATTCGTCGTTGGCAAGGCCGGACCATGGCAGCCAGAAGTCGTAATCGACGATTCCATTCAGCAACGGCCCGAGCTGGGTCTTGATCGCGGTGGATTGCAGACCCACCATTCCCCCGCCGAACAATTTTGCCTTCAGTCCAATCTCACTGGCTGCTCGGATCATTCCGACAGTGTCAGGAGGGTAGGAGCAGACCAGCACCAGGTCGGGATTGGTGGACTGGATCGCGCG
>PLFB01000125.1 GCA_003137135.1 Acetobacteraceae bacterium | reverse complement strand
TTTCAAAAAGCGCTTCTTGCTTAACTGACTTCGTTATCCGCATAATTTGCCGCATGAGCGGACAGCAGCGGGTGACGCATGTAAGGCGGACTTACAACCAGTGGGTGGGCGACCAGACCGTTGAGGATTTCGCGCTGCGCTTTACCGCGCGGCGGGCCAGGCGGTGGAGTGTTTTCAGGGTGGGAAATACGGCGCTGGGGGCGGTGGCGTTTTTGGCGTGCGAGGCGATTGGCGGGTCCATTACGCTGGCGTTTGGGTTTGCCAATGCGATGGCGGCGATTGCGGCTGTTGGCGTGCTGATGTTTGCTATCGGGCTGCCGATTTGCCTCTCCGCCACGCGGCATGGCGTGGATGTGGATTTGCTGACGCGGGGGGCGGGGTTTGGGTATATCGGGTCCACGATTACGTCGCTGATTTATGCAACGTTCACGTTCATTTTGTTTTCGATCGAGGCGAGCATTATGTCCGGCGCCATTCATATGGTGGTGGGGGTGCCGTTATGGGCGGCGAATGTTTTTTCCGCGGTGGTGGTGATTCCGATTGCGGCGTTTGGGGTGCGGGCGATTGGGCGGATGCAGGTGGTGACACAACCGGTGTGGCTGGCGTTGCAGTTTGGGCCGCTGCTGTATCTGGCGTGGCGGGGGCTGCCGGAATTTGGCGGGTGGACGCATTTTGGCGGTGCAACGAAGGGCGGGTTTGCGCTGCTGCCGTTTGGGATGGCGGCTTCGATTTTGCTCTCGCTGCTGCCGCAGATTGGCGAGCAGGTGGATTATTTGCGATTTTTGCCGGAAAGGACGGCGGAAAACGCAACGCGATGGTGGGCGGCGATGCTGTTTTCGGGGCCGGGCTGGGTGGTGATTGGGTGCGCGAAACTGGCGATAGGGTCGTTTTTGACTTTTTTGGCGCTGAGCCGCGGGGTTGATGTGGCGCAGGCGGCTCAGCCGGCGGTGATGTATCTGATGGCGTTTGGCGAGGTGTTTCATAACCGCGCGGTGGCGGCGGCGGTGATGCTGGTGTTTGTGGTGACGTGCCAGGTGAAGATTAATACGACCAATGCTTATGCGGGGTCGATTGCGTGGAGCAATTTTTTCTCGCGGCTGACGCATGCGCATCCGGGAAGGGTGGTGTGGGTGGTGTTTAACGTGATGTTGGCGCTGCTGCTGATGGAGATTGGAATTTTTCGGGTGATCCAGAGCATTCTGGATCTGTATGCGAACCTGGCTGTGGGGTGGATGGGGGCGCTGACGGCGGATTTGGTGGTGAACAAGCCGCTGGGGCTGAGCCCGAAGGGGATCGAGTTCAAGCGGGCGCATTTGTTTGACGTGAATCCGGTGGGCGTGGGGGCGATGGGGATTTCGGTGTTCTTGTCCACTGCGATGAGTTTTGGGTTTTTTGGGCAGACGGCGCATGCGCTGGCGCCGTTCGCGGGGCTGCTGATTGCGTTTTCCGTTGCGCCGGTGATCGCCTGGGCGACGGGGGGGCGGTATTATTTGGCGCGTCAGTCCGGGGATGCGGCTGGGCGGGTTTGTGTGGTTTGCGAAACGGAATTCGAGGCGCCGGATATGGCGCATTGCCCGGCTTACGGTGGGGCGATTTGTTCGCTGTGCTGCTCGCTGGATGCGCGGTGCCATGATTCGTGCAAGCCGGGCAGCCGGATTGCGGACCAAATGGAGGATTTTGGGCGTCGCGTGGTGCCGGCCGCGGTGCTGCGGCGGGTGGACCGGCGAGTGGCTTTGTTTGTGGTTGTGCTGGCGGTTTTTTCCGCGGTGATTGCGGCGATGCTGGCGTTGATCGGGTTTGAATTTTCGCTGCTGGCGCCAACTGAAAAACCCGTTATTCATGCGGTGCTGTGGGCGGTGTTTTTTGTGTTTCTGGTTTTGTCCGGGCTGGCCTCGTGGTTTCTGGTGCTGGCGCAGTTCAGCCGGCGGGCGGCGGAGGAAGAGATTTCCGTGCAGACGAAAATGCTGATGGCGGAGATTGCGGCGCATGAGCGGACGGATGCGGCGCTGGAGAAGGCGAAGGCGGTGGCGGAATCGGCGAATACGGCGAAGAGCCGGTATATCGTGGGGGTGATTCATGAAATCCGCGCGCCGCTGAATGCGATTTTTGGGTATGCGCAATTGCTGGAGCGGGCGACGACGATGCGGCCGGCGGATGCGGTAAGGGTGATACGGCGCAGTGCCGAGCATTTGTCTCACCTGGTGGATGGGCTGCTGGATATTTCGCAGATCGAAACGGGGTCGCTGCAGTTGCATCGGGATTTGGTAAATCTGCCGGAGTTTTTGGACCAGATTGTGGATATGTTCAGGCTCGCGGCGCTGGCGAAGGGGATTGAGTTTTTGCATGAGCGGCCGGGGAATTTGCCGGTGTTTGTAAGGACGGATGAGAAGCGGTTGCGGCAGATTCTGATCAATTTGTTGTCGAATGCGATTAAATATACCGATAAGGGGAGTGCGACGCTGCGGGTGCGGCTGCGGGGCCAAGTGACCGAGTTTGAGATTCTGGATACCGGGCACGGGATACGGCGGGAGGATTTGGAAAAGATTTTTGAGCCGTTCGAGCGGGGGCATTTGCCGGCGGCGAATGCGGTGCCGGGCACGGGGCTGGGGCTGACGATTTCGAAATTGCTGACGCAGGTGCTGGGGGGAGAGATTCTGGTGGAGAGCACGCCGGGGGTGGGGAGCGTGTTTCGGGTGCGGATGCTGCTTTCCGAAGTGGCGGGGGGCGGTGGGAGCAAGAAACCGGAGCGGCGGGTGATGGGGTATGCGGGGGCGCGGCGGAAGATTTTGGTGGTGGATGATGATGCGGATCATGTGGAATTGTTGAGCGATTTTCTTGATCCTTTGGGGTTTGTAATTCGAACGGCGTGTAATGGGCAGGAGGCGATGCGGGCGGCGGAGGATGGAGTGCTTGACTTCGTGATTCTGGATATCGCGATGCCGGGCACGTCCGGGTTGGATGTGGCGGCGGCTTTACGGGGGCGGTTTCCGGATATAAAAATTTTGATTGTGTCGGGGAATTTTCATGATGCGTCGCGAATTGCCCGGGCGCCGGCGGCGCATGATGCGTTTTTGAGCAAGCCTATCGATATACGGGCGCTGCTGGAGCAGATTCGGGTTTTGCTTGGACTGAGCTGGGTTTATGAGACGCCGGTGCCGGTGGTGACGGCGTTTGCACCGGCGTCGGGCAGGGGCGTGCCGGAGCGGCATCTGGAGGATCTTTTGCGGCTGGGGCGGATTGGGTATGTGCGGGGGATCGAGGCGAAGCTGGATGAAATTGATGCAGCGGCGCCGGAGTTTGCGGAATTTACCGGGTATTTAAGGGAATTGGTGGGTGGGTTCGAGCTACGGAAAATCGTGCAGTATCTGGAGCGGCTGAGCGAGGCTGAGGCGTGAAGAGCGGCGTGCAGCGCGATACGATTCTGGTGGTGGATGATACGCCGGATACGCTGGGGCTGCTGACGGATGCGCTGGAGGCGGCGCAACTGACGGTGCTGGTGGCGACCGATGGCAAGAGCGCGATTGAGCTGCTGGGGCATGTGACGCCGGACTTGATTCTGATGGATGCGGTGATGCCGGGGATGGATGGGTTTGAAACTTGCAGGGTTATCAAGGCGGATTCCGGGATGGCGCATTTGCCGGTGATTTTTATGACGGGGCTTTCGGATACCGGGCATGTGGTGGAAGGGCTGGAGGCGGGTGGGGTGGATTATGTCGCGAAGCCGATTGTGATTGATGAATTGTTGGCGCGGATACGGGTGCATCTGGCGAATGCGCGGATTGCGAATCGGACGCGGATGGCCCTGGACGCGACGGGACGGTTTTTGCTGGCGGCCACCGAAGCGGGAAGATTGATCTGGTGCACGCCGCAGGCGGAAAAACGGTTGAGCGAGGCGGTGCCTGGGTTTTTGGCGGCGGAGTTTGTGTTGCCGCGGGGGTTGAGGCTGGCGAATGGGAATCGGGTGCTAGAATTTTCGTTTTTGAGCCGGACGGGGGCGGATGAGTTTTTGTACCGGCTGACGGAAAGTGGCGGCGGGCAGGAGGAGGCGTTTATCCGGGATTATTTGTCTCTGACGACGCGGGAGGCGGAGGTGTTGATTTGGATTGCAAGGGGAAAATCAAATCGGGATATTTCGGATATATTGGGGATCTCGCCGCGGACGGTGAATAAGCATCTGGAGCAGATTTTTACGAAACTGGGGGTGGAGAATCGGGCGAGTGCTGCGGCGTTGGCGGTGGGGGCGTTGGCGACTAGGCATTGAAGGAAGGGAAGAAAGAACTTCTTTTTTGAAAAAAAGAAGCAAAAAACTTTTGACTCCCACGGCCTTTGAGGGGCCACAGTATGGCCGCTCAAAGGCCGGGGTTAGTAAAAGTTTTTTGGTTACTTTTTTTCAAAAAAGTAACTGTTTGCTTTTTGTTTCGCGAAAGATGGATTGCTTCGCTTCGCTCGCAATGACGTGGCGCGGTGCGGGTTAGATGTTGACGAGGTGGGCGATTTCGGCGGCGGATTCTTCGCGGGTGCTGCCGGCGCGGACGATTTGGCCGCGTTGCATGACGTGGTAGTGGTCGGCGAAGGACCAGGCGAAATCTAGGTATTGTTCGACTATGACAATCGTGACGCCTAGTTCGGTGCGGATTCTACGCAGGGCTTGTTCGATCTGTTTGACGACCGAGGGCTGGATGCCTTCGGTGGGTTCGTCGAGGAGCAGAAGTTTTGGTTGGCCGGCCAAGGCGCGGCCGATGGCTAGTTGTTGTTGTTCGCCGCCGGATAGGAGACCGGCTTTGCGGGCGCGGATTTGGGTTAGTTTGGGGAACAGGTCGAAGATGTGGCTGGCGATGCCGGATTCTTTGAGGGCCTTGCGGCCGGTTAGGGCGGCTAGGCCTACGGTTAGGTTTTCCATGACGGAGAGATGCGGAAAGACGTGGCGGCCCTGCGGGACGAAGCCGATGCCGGCGCGGGCGCGGTTGTGGGCGGCGGAGGAGGAAACATCCTGATCGGCAAAGGTGATTTTGCCGGAGGTTAGTTTTTGCACGCCGACGATGGTGTTGAGCAGTGTGGTTTTGCCGACGCCGTTGCGGCCGATGAGGGCGACGGCGCTGCCCTGTTCGATGGTCATGTCGATGTCCCACAGCACCTTGCTCTGGCCGTAGGCGGAAGAGACTTTTTCAAGCGTGAGCAGGTTCGGCATCTTCGGCTCTTCCGAGGTAAACGGCGGTGACTTGGGCGTCGGCGCGGATTTCGGCGACGGTGCCTTCGGCGAGAATCTGGCCCTGGTGCAGGACGGTGACGTAGCCGTTGAGGGCTTCCACGAAGCTCATATCGTGGTCGATGACCAGCACGGCGTGGCGGCCGAGGAGGGAGAGGATGAGTTGCGCGGTGCGCTGGGTGTCGGTGGGGCCCATGCCGGCGGTGGGTTCGTCGAGGAGGAGCAGGTCAGCGTCCGTGGCGACGACCATGCCGATTTCGAGCCATTGTTTTTCGCCGTGGGCGAGGTCCGCGGCGATGATGTTTCGGCGGTCTTCGAGGCCGATTTGGGTGAGGATTTCCTCGGCGCGGGCGGTTTCGGCGGGCGGGGTTTTGGTGGTGAAGCTGCGGTACCAGGCGCGGTTTTTGCGGCCCGCCACCAGCAGGTTTTCGAACACGGTGAGGGTAGGCAGGACGCCGGGGGTTTGGAATTTGCGGCAGATGCCGCGGCGGACGATTTCCTGCTCCGGCAGATTTGTGATGACCTGGTCTTTAAAAATGATTTTTCCGGAGGTGGGGCGGACGCGGCCGATGATGGTGTCGCAGAGTGTGGATTTGCCGGCGCCGTTGGGGCCGATGAGGATGCGCAAATCGCCGGGGGTGAGGTTGAGGGAAACGTCCGTCAGCGCCTTGAAACCGTCGAAGTCCACGGTGACGTTTTCCATCATCAGGATGGGGGCGGGGATCGCGTTCATTCCGCGGTGCTCAGTTTACGGCGGGAGAGGATGCGGCGCATCACGCGTTCCTCGCCGCTGCCGGGGCGGAACAGGCCGGCGATGCCGGCGGGTAGGAAGCTGACGGCGAGAATGAAGAGGGCGCCGAGACCGTACAGCCAGAGTGAAGGAAATGCTGAGCTGATCTGATCTTTTGCGAAATTGACCAGCAGCGTGCCGGCGATGGCGCCCCACAGAATGTTGCGCCCGCCGACGGCGACCCACACGACCATTTCGATGGACGGGACGACGCCGACCAGAGCGGGGGAGACGACGCCGGCGTGCAGGGTGAAGAGGGCGCCGCCGATGCCGGCGAGCGCGCCGGCGATGCCGAAGGCGACGACCTTGTAGGGCACAGGGTCGTGGCCCAGAAAGCGGACGCGATTTTCGCCGTCGCGCGTTGCGCGCAGCATGACGCCGTAGCGCGAGGCGAGCAGCCAGCGTAAGAAAAAGTACACGGCGACAACGAATAGAAAAGTGATCCAGTAGATGTAGCGGGCGGCGTATTCGGTGGTGATGTCGATGCCGAACATCGTGGAATAATCTGTGAGGCCGTTGAAGCCGCCGGTATAGGCCTGCTGGCTGATGAGGAGGGTGGAGAAGGCAAGTGCCAGCGCCTGGGTGATGAGCGCGAAGTAGACGCCGCCGACGCGGCGGCGAAAGACGAGCCAGGAAAATGCCGCGGCGAAGGCGCCGGGGACGATGACGACGCAGGCCAGCGAAAAATATGGGTTGGCGAAGGGATACCAGAAGCCGGGAAGCGCCGAGACGCCGGACCAGACCATGAAGTCCGGCATGTCGCCGTTGGCGAGGTTCAGGCCCTCCAGTTTCAGGTGCATCGCCAGCGCGTAGCCGCCGAGGCCGAAGAAAACCCCTTGGCCCAGGCTGAGGATTCCGGCTTCACCCCAGGTGAGCATGATGCCCATGGCGAGGATGGAGAGGGCGAGGAAACGGCCGAGCAAGGAAAGTTCGTAAGGATTGATGATGAAGGGCGCCAGGGCGCCGAACAGAATGGCGGCGGCGGCGAAAATATACTTTTTTTGGAAGGTCATGCCTTAGCCCTCCAGCGCGCGGGTGCGCACGGTGATGACGCCCTGCGGGCGGATTTGGATGAACAGAATCACGAACACCAATAGAAGCACCTGGGCAACGCTGACGTCCACGAAAATCTCGATCAGCGCTGTGAAAAGGCCGATGATGAGAGAGGCGATGGTGGTGCCGACCAGGCTGCCGAGACCGCCGAGAATGACGACGAGGAAGGCCGGGACGATGTAGCTCTGGCCGACGGTGGGGGTGACGGGGCCGAGCAAAGCGAGGATGACGCCGGCGAGGCCGGCGACGCCGGTGCCGAGCGCGAACACGGCGAGGTCGATGAGGCGGGCGTTGACGCCCATCGCCGCGGCGGTGGGACGGTCCTGGTTGACGGCGCGGACGTAGAGGCCGAGGCGGGTTTTGTTGAGCAGTGCGGCGATGAGGCCGAGCACGATGGCGGCGACGATGAGGATGAAAATGCGGGTGTCCGGCAGATCCAGGCCCGATAGGAAACCGGAATGGATGGAGACTGTGTGGTTGAGCCAGGTGGGCGCGGTGACTTCCACGCCGATGGCGCCGAACATGTTGCGCGCGGCTTGCTGCAGGACAAGGCTGACGCCCCAGGTCGCCAGCAGCGTGTCCAGCGGGCGGGCGGAAAGGCGATGGATGACGGCGAATTCCAGAAAGCCTCCAACAATGCCGGCGCCGACGAAGGCGACCGGCATGGCGACCAGAATGCCGAGCGGGCCTGGGACGATTTGCAGGGTCATGTAGGCGAGGTAGCCGCCCAGCATCAGCATTTCGCCGTGCGCCATGTTGATGACGCGCATGAGACCGAAACTGAGGGCGAGGCCGAGGGCCGCGAGGATGAACAGGGACGCGACGGAAAATCCGTTAAAGACCTGGCCCAGAAGAAATGCGGATTCATGCATGGGCGGCGCTCCCAAGGAAGAAAGTAAGAACTTCTTTTTTTGAAAAAAAAGAAGCAAAAAAACTTTTTTGCCCGGGACCGTGCTGGTGGCGCCAGCACGGCTTGGATTTTAGATCACATCACGCTTTTCTCGGCTCACGACAAATTGCTTTGGCTTTGAAAAGTTGGATTGCTTCGCAAGGGCTCGCAATGACGGGGAGGGGTTAGTGCGGAATCTTGCAGACTTTTCCTGGGAAGGTCAGCGGGTCGTAGGGGACCGGCTGGATCAGGCCGGGGGAGGTCCAGACGATTTTGAACTGGCCGTCGGGCTGCAATTCGCCGATATAGCCGGTCTGGTACATCGACTGGTTGGCGGCGAAGCCGACGCCGCCGAGCGGCGTGTCCTGCGCGGCGAGTTCGACGGCGGCGTCGCGCACTTTCAGCGGTGCGAAGGTGCCGGCCTTCTTCACCGCGGCGGCCCAGACATAGACGTCGGCATAACCGTGCACCATCGGGTCGTCCACCACCGAATCGGCGCCGAACTTCGCTTTGTAGGCGGCGACGAAGGCGGCGTTGGTGGGGCCGGGCAGGCTTTCGAAATAGTTCCAGGAGGTGAAGCTGCCGGCGAGCAGGCTGGGGCCCATGGCTTTGGCTTCCGGCTCGGCGATGGAGAACGACATCACCGGCAGTTTGTCCGGCGTCATGCCGGCGGCGGCCATTTGCTTGAAGAAGGAGACGTTGGAGTCGCCGTTCAGCGTGTTGATGATGATGTCCGGCTTGCTCTGCTGGATTTCGGCGATGATGGAGCTGAAATCGGTGCCGCCAAGGGGCACGTATTCCTCGCCGGCCAGCGTCATGCCGTCATGCGCGATGTGTTTTTTGAGAATCAGATTGGCGGTGCGGGGATAAACGTAGTCCGAACCCAGGAGGAAATAGGATTTGTAGCCCTTCTGCTCGGCCCAGGTGAGGGCGGGCAGCGCCTGCTGGTTGGGCTGGGCGCCGGAATACATGATGTTGGGGGAGCACTCATTGCCCTCGAACTGCACAGGATACCACAGCAGATTGTGGAAACGCTGGAACACCGGCAGCATCGCTTTGCGGGAGGAGGACGTCCAGCCGCCGAAGACGGTGACGACGCCGTCCTCCTCGATCAGCTTGGTGGCTTTTTGCGCGAAGGTGGAAGGATCGGAGGCGCCGTCTTCCTCGACCGGGACGATCTGTTTGCCGAGCAGGCCGCCGCTGGCGTTGATCTGGTCGATCGCCAGCAGCTCCGCATCCTCCAGCGGGACTTCGGAAATCGCCATGGTACCGCTCAATGATTGCAGAACGCCGACTTTGACGGTGCCGTCCGCGTGCGCGACGGTGACGGAAGAGAGCATGGTGGCGGCCAGCAGTGCCGCGGCGGTGCCGAATTTTTTCATCGCCATACGTGAATAATCCCCTGGTTGGCGGCGTTCGCCGCGGTTTTGGATGGGGGATGATTAGCTAGCTATGGTGCGGCGCAGTATGGGGCGAATGACGTAGGGAGGAAGCAGTTACTTTTTTTGAAAAAAAAGTAACCAAAAAAACTTTTGCGTGGGGGCTGGGCAAGTCCGGTGTCTCTTTAGCGCCCCCGCTGGGGGCGCTAAAGAGACACCGGACTTGCCCAGCCCCCACGCAAAAGTTTTTTGCGCGCTTTTTTTCAAAAAAGCGCTTCTTGCTTAATGCTTCACCCGCAGCGCCACCCACCGCGGTCCCGGGTCGGCGCCGGTGGCGTCGTCGCCGTCGATCAGCAGGGTCGCGACCGGCGTTTGCAGGGTTGCCAGGCTTTGTTTCAGTTCCTGGCCGGTGGAGATGGTTTGGGTGCCCAGCGCCTGGATGGTGTCGGCGACGGCGATGCCGGCCTGGGCGGCCTGGCTGTTGGGGGTGACGCTGACGATTTGGGCGGGGGCGTCGGAGGAGACGGTGAGGCCGATATTGCTGAGGGTGAGGTTGCTGGGGGACTGGCTGGGGACGGTGCCGGGTTTTTCCTCGGGCGGGGCTTGCGTTACGGTGAAGCTGGCGGTTTGCAGGCTGCCGTCACGAAAGAATTTGGCGGTGGCGGTTTGGCCGGAGGGGATTTCGGCGGTGCGGATCATCAGCGAGCGCGGGTCGGTGATGGGGGCGCCGTTGAGGGCGATGAGGACGTCGCCGGGGTGCAGCACGCCGCTGGCCGGGCCGCCGGCGGAGACGCCGCCGACCAGGGCGCCCTGGGTGCTGGGGAGGTTCAGGAGGTTCTGGATTTCGGGCGTCACGTCCTCGGTGGAAAGGCCAAGCCAGCCGCGGGTTATGGACCCGTTGGTTTCGAGCGAGAGGACGGCGGGCTGCACCATGGCGGAGGGGATGGCGAAGCCGATGCCGACGGAGCCGCCGCTGGGGGAGTAGATGGCGGAGTTCACGCCGATGACCTGGCCCGCGAGGTTAAACAGAGGTCCGCCGGAGTTGCCGCGGTTGATGGTGGCGTCGGTCTGGATGAAATCGTCGAATTTATCCTCGCCGATGTCGCGGTGCAGGGCGCTGATGATGCCGGCGGAGGTGGAGCCGGCCAGGCCGTAGGGGTTGCCGATGGCTAAAACCCAGTCGCCGACGCGCAGTTTGGAGGAATCGCCGAAGCTGAGGGCGGGGAGCTTTTTGCCGGCGTTGACTTTTAGGACGGCGAGGTCGCCGTCCTTGTCGGTGCCCACCACGGTGGCGGGCAGGATGGTGCCGTCCTGGAAGGTGACGGTGACACTGGCGGCGCCGTCGATGACGTGGTCGTTGGTGACGATGAAGCCGGCGGGGTCGATGACGAAGCCGGAGCCTAGGGCTTCCTCGGCTTTGGGGGGCGGGATGACGGAATCCGAGGCCGGGTCCGCGGCGTGCTGGGGCGTGAGGCCGCCGGTGGCTTTGTCCTGGTCCGGGCCGCTGTCGTTGTTTTGGCCGTTGTCCTGATCGTCGCTTTGGCCGTTGTCGGTTACCGGGTCCGTGCTGGCGACGCTGACGACGGAGGGCGAGACTTTGGCGGCGAGGTCCGCGAAGGCGGGGGGCATGGGTTCGGCGCCAGCGAGCGTGGCGGCGCTGGTCAGGAGCAGGGTGGTGGCGGCGAGCGGGAAAAATTGCATGGTTTTAGATTGCGGTGGGGCTGGCGGGTTGGCAAGGGTTTCGTGGAGGGGTTGGTGAGCGGGGCTTGTGGGCGTAGGGTTTTGGTTATGAATGAAGCCGATATTCGCGAGGCGCTGCGCCCGTTTAATTTGGGGAAGATGCTGGACTCCGTGCATGTAAAGGATGGGCTGGTGCAGGTGGCGCTGGCGATCAAGCGCGAGGAGGCGGCTGCGCTGGAGCCGGTGCGGGCGCGGGTTGAGGCGGCGCTGGCGAAGCTCCGGGGGGTGAAGAGTGCCGCGGTGGTGTTTACGGCGCATCGGGAGGCGGCGGCGCCCGCGCCAGCACCGGAAGTGCTGCCGGGCGTGAAGGCGGTGGTGGCGGTGGCGTCCGGCAAGGGCGGGGTGGGGAAATCCACTGTCGCGGTGAACCTGGCGGTGGCGCTGGCGCAGACGGGGCTTTCGGTGGGGCTGCTGGATGCGGATGTTTTTGGGCCTTCGCTGCCGCGGATGCTGGGGCTTTCCGGCAAGCCGGAGGTGCGGGACGGCAAGATGATTCCGGTGCCGGCGTGGGGGATTGTGTGCATGTCGATAGGGTTTCTGGTGGAGGAAACCACGGCGATGGTGTGGCGCGGGCCGATGGTGATGGGGGCGCTGAACCAGCTTCTGACGCAGGTGGCGTGGGGGGTGCTGGACGTGCTGGTGATCGACATGCCGCCGGGGACGGGGGATGCGCAACTGACGCTGGCGCAAAAGGCGAGTTTGGCGGGGGCGGTGATTGTGTCCACGCCGCAGGATATCGCGCTGATTGATGCCAGGCGGGGGGTGAAAATGTTTGAGCAGGTGCGGGTGCCGGTGCTGGGTGTGGTGGAAAATATGTCGTATTTTCATTGCCCTGAATGCGCGGCGCGGACCGAGATTTTTGGGCATGGCGGGGCGCGGGCGGAGGCGGAGAGGATGGGGGTGCCGTTTTTGGGCGAGGTGCCGTTGCTGGTGGCGATACGGGAAACGGGGGATTCTGGGGCGCCGATTACGGCTTCCGAGCCGGAGAGCGAGGCGGCGGGGGCGTTTCGGGCGATCGCGGCCAGGCTGGCGCCGGCGCTGACGGCGACGCGCGCGGCGGGGCCAACGATTTCAATCGTCTAATGGCGGAAATCGGGTTTTATCATTTGACGCGCATGGATGTGGCGGCGGCGCTGCCGGCGCTGCTGGGGCGGAGTTTGGCGGCCGGCGAGCGCGCGCTGGTGCTGTGCGGGGATGCGGCGCGCGTGGCGGCGCTGGATGCGGCGCTGTGGCTGCCGGACTGGCTGCCGCATGGCACGGCGGCGACGCCGCACCCGGAGTGGCAGCCGGTGTTTTTGTCCGCGGTGGAGGAAAACCCTGCCGGGGCGCGGTTTTTGTTTCTGGTGGATGGCGCGGAAAGTGCGGATATTGGCGCCTATAAGCGGGTTTTTGATCTGTTTGATGGCAATGACGAGGCGGCGGTGGTGGCGGCACGGGCGCGGTGGGCGGCGGCGAAGGCGGCGGGGCATGTGATGACGTATTGGCGGCAGGGGGAGGCGGGTTGGGAGAAGGCGAGTGCCTCCGCCGGCGGCACTTAGCGGCGATGCCGGCGCCAAGGCCGCCCATTCGCAAAAGTTTTTTGGTTCTTTTTTTCAAAAAAGAACTTCTTGCTTGCTTTGGCTACTTAATCAACCCCGCGCACGTTAAGGTAGTGG
>PLFB01000198.1 GCA_003137135.1 Acetobacteraceae bacterium | reverse complement strand
TCAAAAACCATTTTGGGCGCCGTCATCGGCGCAGCGCTGATTCCGGCGCTGACGGTCCTGACCTACGCCGTGACCGGCCATCTGGGCCTGTGGTGGCAATGCAGCATCATCGCCAACGCCGTGCGCGTCAGCGCGCCCATCTCGCCTGCGCAATTGCACCAGGCCGCGTTCGTCATTCTGCCGCGCTGGCTGCCCTTCGTTTTGGCGGCGGTCATTTTGTTCGCGGCGGCGCCGCGGGCGCTGCAACCATCCACCGATCCCGCCAAAAGCCGTTGCCAAAAATTCCACGTGCTGCTCATGCTGTGGCTCGCCGGCGGCGCGCTCGGCGTCGCTTCGGCAAAATCCTTCTACGACCACTATTTTCTGCAAATCCTGCCGCCGCTTTGCCTGGCCTTCGTCTGGCTTCTGGCGCGCCCCGCCTGCCGCCTCGCCGGCCTCCCCCGCGGCGCGTTTGCCGCCCTCGCCGCCATCCTGCTCGCGATTCCGGCCTTCGCCGGCGAAGCCGCGCTCGCCGCCCTGGATGGACCGGACACGCCTTCGCGCATCGCCGCCGCCCTGCGTCCCGCCATCGCCGCCGGCGCCACGCTCTATGTTTTTGACGGCCAGCCCATCATCTACGCCCTCACCGGCGCGGCGCCGCCGACGCGCTACGTGTTTCCCTCCGTGCTCACAAAATGCCCGCTCGAAAAAGTCGCCGGCATCGACGCCGCCCGCGAAGTCGCCGCGATCCTCTCGCAAAACCCCAGTTTCATCCTGCGCAACCCGTACCCGCCCAGCGCCGGCGCCGACCTGGCGGTGTACGGCGAAGTCACAAAAACCCTAACCGCACGCTACAAGATCTTTGAGCAATACCCAGACGCCGTGGTCTATCAGCGCCAGCCCGGCGCACCGGAAAACGCGGTTCAACCGGTGCCGGATTCTTGCAATCTCAGAACAAGCCAGACCAGCCCGCGCTAGCGACGATCGATCCACGTCATTGCGAGATGACGCGGATGGATCATGGTCCATCCTAAATGATCTAAAATCTGCGCCATCTGCGGATATGCGTTTTCGAACCTTACACGACCCGCAACCTCACGCATTCCCCCCGCCCTTCATCGTCTCCAGCGCCGCGCCGGAGAGCATCATTGCCAGCCGCCGCATCGCCGTATCCGCCGCGTCGGCCGCGCGGCGCAGTTCGGCGTTGTCAAAAAACTGCGCCACCCGCAGCGTCTGCATCGCCGCCGTCATGCCGTGGTTCTGCAAAATCTCCGCCACCACCTGCATGCGCTGCGCCATCTCATGCGTAATAATCTGCGGCCCCACGAACTGAAATCCCACCTTGCTGCCCGTGCTCCAGCGCCGCGCCGCGCGGAACGCCGCACCGGTGCTGAACTGCACCGTCACCTCCGGCGGCAGCGACACCACCGCCCCCATGTCCACAAAAATTCCCTCCTGCGATTCATCCAGCACCAGGCAATTATAAATCGAATCGCCGCTGCCAAATATCACCTTCGCCGCGCGCAGAACCTTTTCGCGCGCATGCCGGCGCCGGTCCGCGGCGCTGGAGGTTTCGGCTCTGTCCAAGGTCGTTGTGCCACTCATGGGAAACACTCCTTCACGAAGGGTGAAGGTTAGCGCGAGCGATTTAATAGAAAGTGAAGGGGAAGATAAGGAAGAACTTCTTTTTTGAAAAAAAGGCGCCCCGCCCGGGGAAGCAAAAAACTTTTACCAACCCCGGCCTTTGAGCGGCCATACCGTGGCCACTCAAAGGCCGGGGGTAATAAAAGTTTTTTTGGTTACTTTTTTTTCAAAAAAAGTAACTGCTTCCTTAAAACAACGCATCCTCCAGCACCGCCGCCGCCACGTCCGCCACCGCCGCCGGCACGCCGAACGACTCCGCCACCGCCTGCTGAATTTCGCGCTCCTGCGCCATGGTATATCGCGCGCCCAGCTGGTCGAACAATGCCGCCACCGGCGCCCTGATATCGTCCTCGCATCCCACCGCCAGCGCGCCCAGCTCCCCCAGTCGCCGCACCACCTCCTGCACCGCGGCGCCGATTTCATCCTGCAGGCCGAGCTGCTGCGTGCTGCGCGTCAGCAGCGCCATCACGGTCTCGCCCTGTCCGGTCAGCACCGCCACGTCGCGCTCGGTTTTTTCGCCGGCGGTGTGGATGCGCGCCATCGCCTCCGTCAGCGCCGTCCCGGCGCTCTGGTCCGCCGCCGCTTCGGGCTGCCGCGCCAGCGCCGCCGCCGTCGTGGTCAGCTCCCCCAGCGCCGCCGCGCAGGCGGTCGCGGCCACGTCCAGCTCGTCGGCGTGCCCGCGCAATTCCTTGGCGATGATCCCCAGCGGCAGCCCGCTTTCGCCCAGCCGCGCGGATTTCAGCGTGGTGTTCAGCGCCATGTACAGCACGTCGGACTTGATCGCCAAAATCGCCTCCAGCCGTTCGGAGAGCGTCCGCACTGCCACCGCGGCCTGCACGCCGGTCGCTTGCGCCAGCGAAGCGGCCAGCTCGATCTCGTTCACCAGCGCCAAGGCGTCGCCCACACGCTGCTCCAGCGCGCGTAGAATGCCGTCGGAATCGCCGCTGTTCTTGGCGTAGGCCAGTTCCCGCAGCCGCACCAGCGCGGCGGCGTCCTTCGCCAGCCCGTGCAGCCCGATGCCGATTTGTTGCGTCTCCCGGTTAAAATCCGCCAGCGCCGCCTCCAGTTGCGCCTTCAGCAGCGCGCCGGCCACCGCGCGCACGCGCATCACCGCTTCGCCGTCCAGTCCCGGCGCGTCGGTGTCCAGCATCGCGATACCCTGCTGCACGTGCTCGATGCGCTGGCGCGTGCTGTCGCCCACCTGCAGCGCCGCCAGTACCCGGGACACCTTCTGGCGCACGTCGCGCGCCAGCGCGCCGGCTTCCGTCACCGCGCTGGCCACCTGCCCGCGATGCGCCGCCATCGTCGCGGCACTCGCCGTCAGCCGGTCCGGCACCGCCGGGATCAGCGTGGCGCAGCCCTCCTCCAGCACATCGGCGCGCAAAATCGCCGCTTCGATCTCGCGTAGCAGCCCGTGCAGCGCGCGCTCCACCGCGTCCATCTCCTGGTGCCCGGCCTCGATCCGCTCGGCGATTTCCTGCGCGAACACGTCGAAGCCGGACTCCGCGGCGGCGATGCCGGCGGCGGTGATTTTCACGTTGAACGAATAGGCGCGCATATAGGAGAGGTTGCGCCGCATCACCCGGATCAGCAGCGCCAGGCCCTCATGCTGTTCCGCCATCGCCTCGATCAACCGCCGGCGCGCGACCTGCGCGCCCGGCAGCGCCACCAGTTGCGCCGCCGCGTCGGAAAGCTGGCGCGACGTCTCCGCGATCGCCGCCGGGCCGATCGCGCTGGTCAACTGGTCCAGCGCCGCCACCAGCGCCGCGATGCCGTCGATCGCCTGGGCGAGCATGTCGCCCGCTTCCAGAAATTTCTGCTCGATCACGCGCCGGCCGGATTCCAGCCGGGCGATCATCTCGGCGCCGGAAAACGGCGGCGCCGGCGCGTCATCTGGCGGCGGCACGCCGGATCTCCTGCGCAATCAGTTGCAGCGGCACGATCTTGTCCACCCCGCCATGCGCGATCGCTTCCTTCGGCATGCCGAACACGATACAGCTCGCCTCGTCCTGCGCGATCGTGACCGCGCCGGCGNNGTCATGATCACGCCGACCGCGTTGCCGCCCAGCGTGCGCGCCGCCGAGCGGAACAGCACGTCCACCGAAGGCCGGTGCCTTGTCACCAGCGGTCCTTCCTTGACCGCAACGTAATAGCGCGCCCCGCTGCGCTCGATCATGGTATGAAAATTCCCCGGCGCGATCAGCACGCGCCCGCGCAGCACGGTATCGCCGTCGGCCGCCTCCTTCACCTCCATCGCGCACAGCGTATCCAGCCGGCGCGCGAACGCGGCGGTGAATTTTTCCGGCATATGCTGCACGATCACGATGCCGGGCGAATCCGCCGGCAGCGCCTCCAGCACCTCGCGCAAGCTCTCCGTGCCGCCGGTGGAGGCGCCGATGCAGATCACCGTTTCGGTGGTCCGCGCCATCGCGTGGCCGCTCGCCGGCGGCAGCATCGCATCGGCCGTCAGTTTTTTCGCCGGCGCGCCGTTCGAGTCACGCTCGCGCCGGCGCCCGACGCGCGCCAGCGCCGCACCCTTCACGACCGCGCAGATATGCTCGCGCGCCTCCGCCAGATGTTCGCTCACCCCCACCTTGGGCTTCAAGATGATATCGACCGCGCCCGCCTCCAGCGCCTGCATCAGCGTCTCCGAGCCCGCCTCCACCAGCGAGGAGCACATCACCACCGGAATCGGGTGCTGCGCCATCAGCTTGCGCAGAAACGTGATGCCGTCCATCCGCGGCATTTCCACATCCAGCGTGATCACGTCNNCACCTCGATCTCCGGGTCCGAGCCCAGCACCTCCGCCAGCGCCTGCCGCACCGAGGCGGAATCATCGACGATGAGAACCCGCACACGCTTTTTCTCGAGCGGCATGTTTTATACCTTCCGGAAAATCGTGTTGTAAACCGCCGTTACCGGCAGGTTCGCGCCGATGCTGCTTTCGGAGTGGCCCAAGATCAGAAAGCCGCCCACCGTCAGATGGCCGCATAGCCGTTCCAGCACCTTGTGCTGCGTCGGCCGGTCGAAATAGATCAGCACGTTGCGGCAAAAAATCACGTCCATGTCGCGCTCCACCGGATAGCGCTCGTCCATCAGGTTCAGCCGCCCCCACGCCATCTTCGCCCGCAGGCCCGGCGCCACGCGCACGAAATCCATCTCCGGATCGCGCGGCTGCAGAATATAGCGCGCCAGAAATTCGTCCGGCACCGGCTCCATCATGGCGCGCGGAAACTGCCCGGAGACCGCGACCGCCAGCGCCTCGGTCGAAATATCGGTGCCCAGGATCGAATAATCCGGCCCGCGATGGCGCGTGCGGAAATCATCCAGCACCATCGCCAGCGTGTACGCCTCCGCGCCGATCGAGGCCGCGGAACTCCAGAATTTTAGCTGCCGCCGGCCTTCCGCCGCGTAATGCGGCAGCGCGGTTTCGCGCAAAAAATCGAAATGCGCGGGCTCGCGGAAAAAATCCGTCTTGTTGGTGGAAACCGCGTCGATCAGATGCACGATTTCCTGCTCCAGCCCGCCTTCCAGAAACAGGAAGTCGCAATACGCGTCGAGATGCGGCAGGCGCAGTTGCGTCAGCCGCGCGCGCAGCCGCACCGTAATCATCGTGCGCTTGCCGGACGGCATTTTGATGCCGCTATATTGCTGGATCAGCGCCGATAGCCGCTCGAAATTGCGCGCGCTGAAATGCTCCGCCGAAGTCTCCGGATACAGCGCGGACGCCGCGGTTTGCAACGCCGGCTCCGGCGTTCGGATGCTGGCCGAGACCGTCAAGCCGGCACCCGCCGCGCGCTCTGCGTCAGCGCGTCCTCGCTCGCGGCCAGCATCTTTGGCAAATCGAACAGCACGACGAAACCGTCATCCCGGCGCACCACGCCGGCGATGTAGTCGGAGCGCCAGGGCACCCCGATTTCCGGCGCCCGCTCGATCTCCCCGGCGGCGAACGCCGCCACNNGCGCCGTCCGGCGGCACCGGCGCCAGGCCCAGTTTGACCCGCAGATCGATCGTCGGCGTGCCGCGCCCGCGCACATCGATCAGCCCGAGCAGATAGGCCGGCCCCTCGGGAATTTTAAATGGCGCGCGAAAATCCAGGATCTCCCTTACATAGCCCACCGGCACGCCGAAAACCTCCCGGCCCAGCGCCAACGTCACAAAATCTCCGCCGTCCATCGACTTGCCCCGTCAGTTGTAAGGTTTGAAATCGGCGTCGCCCTCATCCGGCCCGCCGACCGCCAGATCGAGCGCGAAGCCATGGCCGGCGGTTTTCTGGACCGGCGTGAACCTGCCTTTGGGCTCGGCCGTTTTGCGGGCCGCTTTGGGCGCCGTGGCGATCCGGCTCGCCGGGCGGCCAACCGGCGCTGGTTTCGGCCGCGCCCGGTCGGCGGCCCGCTCGGCCGCAACCGGTTCGGCGGCCATCGGCTTGCCCCGTTCATGCTCCCGCCGCCCGATTTTGAAGAACATGATCGCGTTTTGCAGTTCCTCCGCCTGGCCCGACAGATCCTCCGCCGTCGCCGTCATCTGTTCCGAGGTCGAAGCGTTCAACTGCGTCACCTTGTCGAGCTGCTGGATCGCCTCGTTGATCTGGCTGGCGCCGATATCCTGCTCGCGGCAGGCCGCGGTGATTTCCGAAACCAGATCGGAGGTTCTGCGGATATTCGGCACCAGGCTCGCCAGCATCGCATCCGCCTCGCGCGCCACCTTCACGGTCTCGGATGAGAGCGCGCCGATCTCCGTCGCCGCCACCTGGCTGCGCTCCGCCAGTTTGCGGACCTCCGAGGCGACCACCGCAAAACCGCGGCCATGCTCGCCGGCGCGCGCCGCTTCCACCGCCGCGTTCAACGCCAGCAGGTCGGTCTGCCGCGCGATCTCCTGCACGATGGTGATTTTCTC
>PLFB01000157.1:46275-77567 GCA_003137135.1 Acetobacteraceae bacterium | reverse complement strand
GGCGGCGGCAGCTTTGTGATCGAGACCAACGACGGGGCCGGCCTGCTGGCGAAGCCGATCGACGAAGTCATCGCCGGCGGCGGCGGCGGCGCGATCTATTTTCAGCCCGGTTTCCACAACCTGCTGGTGCTGGAGCCAGGTGCTGAGATTCTCGGCAAGGTCGCCTTCGGCGGCGGCACGCTGCAACTGGCCGGCAACGGCGGCGAGGGCGTGGTGGCCTTAAAAACCCTCTCCGGCTTCACCGCGCTCACCATCGATGCCGGCGCCGAATGGGAATTTTCGGGCAAAACCAGCCTCGCCAAAACCATCGCCGTGCTCAACGACGGCACCGTCAAGCAGTCCGCCGGCGGCAACCTCACCATCGCCGGCGCGCTCAGCGGCGCCGGCACGATCGACATGGCCAAAGCCGCGCTCGTGCTCAACGGCGCCGTCGCCGCCGGGCAGGTGATCGCCTTCTCCGGCACCGGCGAGACGCTCGCCCTCGGCGCCGCCAAATCGTTCCGCAGCACGCTGGAACATTTCAAGCTCGGCGACACCATCGACCTCACCAGCATCGCGCTCTCCGCCATCACCGGCCTGACATTTTCCAACGGCGTACTGACCCTGACCGAAGCCTCCGGCGCCCTGCACTTCGCCTTCGCCAGCCCAAAAAGTTTTGGCAACGAAACTTTTTCCCTCGCCGCCGCCGGCCCCGGCACCGACATCACCCTCGCCAAACCAGGCGCGCTGCCCACGGACTGGCCAACAGCAAGCTGGCTGCCCGTGCTGACGCTTTGACCCATCCCGTCATGGCGAGCGAAGCGAAGCCATCCATCTTTGCAAAGCCAACGGCGCCGGACACGAGTCGAGAAAAGTGCAGCCAGAAGTTACTTTTTTTGAAAAAAAGTAAGTCGCCCGCGACCGCGGCAAAAAAACTTTTGCGACTGCGGGCGTTTGGACCGGGATNNATCCCGGTCCAAACGCCCGCAGTCGCAAAAGTTTTTGCGCGCTTTTTTCAAAAAGCGCTTCTTTCTACCCCACCACCATCGCAATCGGCCCCATCGCATCCACCACCCGCCACGGCGTCCCCACCAGCGCGTCCCCGTCCGACTGTGTCTTGATCGGAAAATTCTTCGGACAAAAATCCACCTGCCGCCCGGAAATCACGCGCACCCCTGGGCAGCGCGGCAGCAGCCCCAACGGCAACGCGGCGCCGGAGAGCAAAGCCGGGAAGGTGCCGGGATGTTCGAACAAGGCGACCTGAAAGCCGGGCTCGGTGGAGGCCGCATTCGGCGCCAGCAGGTACGGCCCGCCATACAGCCGGCCCTTCGTCACCACCACGCTGGCGGCCTCGTACGCCTTGCCGTCCACCGTCAGTTTGACCCGCGGGAATCGGTAGGCCACCGACTCCCACAGCGACTGCAGCACATAGGCCCCGCGGCCGAGCACCCGCTTGAACAGCGGCTGGATGCCGTGCACCACCGCGCCGTCAAATCCCAGCCCCACCATCTGCACGAACACATGCTCATCCTCGCCCGCCGCCCCGTCCAGTTTGGCGATCCCCGGCCATAGCTGTTTCGTGCGTTTATAGGCTAGGGTATTGGCGATGGCGCGGGGACTCGTGGGCAGCTTGTATTCTTTGGCCAAAACATTGGCGGTCCCCAGCGGGATCACGCCGAGCGCGGTGGCGCTGCCGAGCAGCCCGTTGGCCACCTCCGCGATCGTGCCGTCGCCGCCGGCCGCCACCACCATATCCCGCCCCGCGCGCGCCGCCTCGCGCGCCAGCAGGGTTGCGTGGCCCGCATACTGCGTTTCGGCCACTTCCACCTTCACGCCGCTTTCCACCAGCAAATCCAGCACCTTCCACAGCGCGGCAGCGCGCCGGCGTCCGGCTACTGGATTGAAAATAACCAACATTTGTGAAAAACCTTTGGCGATCAGCCGTGCTGCGGTGGTTGCACCTTTATGATGTCATTCGCGTGACAGAAGGGTTAAGCTTTTAAGACGATGGGATCAGCTATTCTTTTGCCGGCCGTCACTGAAACTTCACTGTCTCCGGCGCGGCAACGCCGTCTATTGCGACGGCTCATGAACGCTCCCCCGGCCCGGCACCAGAATACAACCGCTTATCGCAGTATCTTCATATCCGATACGCATTTGGGCACCAGGGGATGCCGGGCGGATTTTCTGGCGGATTTTTTGAAATCCGTCTCGGCCGAAAACCTGTACCTGGTCGGCGACATGATCGATGGCTGGCGCCTGAAACGCTCCTGGTTCTGGGACCATCACCACGACGAGGTGCTGCGCCTGATTCTGCGCCACGCCCGCGGCGGCGCCAATGTCGTCTACGTCCCCGGCAATCACGACGAAATGATGCGCAAATACGTCCCCCTGGGCATCGAAGTCGCCGGCATCAAGCTGCAATACGAGGCCGAGCACACCACGGCCGACGGCAAGCGCCTGCTCATCACCCATGGCGACGCCTTCGATTCGGTGGTCCGCCACGCCAAGGTTTTGGCACTTCTGGGCGATTGGGCCTACACCGCCGCGCTCGGCATCAACCGCTACTTCAACATGGTGCGCATCAAATTGGGCTATTCCTACTGGTCGCTCTCGGCCTGGGCCAAGCAGCAGGTCAAGGAGGCGGTCAAGGCGATCGACCGGTTCGAAACCGCGCTGGCCGACGACGCCCAAAAACGCGGTTTTGACGGCGTGGTCTGCGGCCACATCCACCACGCCGAAATGCGCATGGTCAACGGCGTGATGTACCTGAACGACGGCGACTGGGTCGAAAGCTGCACCGCCCTCGTGGAGCACCATGACGGCCGGCTGGAACTGCTCGACTGGGTCGCCCGCAACAAGCTCTCCCCGCTGCCCCTGCCCGCCGCCAAACCCACCGCCAGCAAGGAGCTGGTGATGCAGCGCGTCACCGCCGAGATCGAAACCGCCCGGCTCGAGGCGGCTTTTTTGCTCGCCAACCAAAGCGTGAACCAAGGCGTGAACCACATCGAAACAGCCAGTGCTCTACCAGCCCGAGTCTGAAACCCTGCTGGCATTTCCGGGCCTCTCCCGTGTTCTGATCGTCTCCGATGCGTGGGTGCCGCAGGTCAACGGGGTCGTGCGCACCCTGCGCACCATCGCCGAGGAACTGCGCTCGATGGGCAAGGTGGTGGAAATCATCGGCCCGGACCAGTTCCGCACCATCCCGATGCCCTCCTACCCGGAGATCCGCCTGGCGCTGTTCCCCAGCCGCAAACTGGCGAAACTGATCGAGGCGTTCGCGCCCGACGCGCTGCACATCGCGACCGAAGGCCCGCTCGGCATGGCGGCGCGCAAATACGCCAAAAAGCACAAAATCGCCTTCACCACCGCCTTCCACACCCGCTTCGCCGAATACCTGCAGGCGCGCACAAAAATCCCGACGCGCATCACCTATGCCTGGCTGCGCAAATTCCACGGCGCCGGCGCCGGCGTGATGGTCGCCACCCAGTCGCTGCGCGAGGAACTGGTCGCACGCGGCTTCAAGAACGTCCGCGCCTGGTCGCGCGGCGTCGATCTCGACGCCTTCCACCCCGAGCCCCGGGAAAACTGGAATTTCCCGCGCCCGATTTTCGTCTATGTCGGCCGCGTCGCGGTCGAAAAAAACCTCCGCGCCTTCCTGGACCTCGATCTGCCCGGCAGCAAACTGGTGGTGGGGGACGGTCCGCAGCGCCGCGCGCTGGAGCGCGAATATCCAGACGTCCACTTCGCCGGCGCCCGCCACGGCGCCGCCCTGGCCGCCGCCTATGCCGGCGCCGACGTCTTCGTCTTCCCCAGCCGTACCGACACTTTTGGCCTGGTGGTCCTGGAAGCCCTGGCCTCCGGCCTGCCCGTCGCCGCCTACCCCGTCACCGGCCCAAAGGACATTCTGGGCGAATCCCAGATCCCCGTCGGCGCCCTGAATGAAGATCTGCGCCAGGCCGCTTTGGACGCCCTGAAAATCGACCGCGCCGCCTGCCGCCCGCACGCCGAACTCTACTCCTGGTCCGCCTGCGCCGCCCGCTTCCTCGACAACCTGGTCCCCATGCACAGCTACGCCTGAAGCTTTTTTGTTTTAAACAATTTAACGGCTTTCTGCCCTATTCATAACACTTCCTTAACTTTCATTTGACACGGCCACCCCTCGCCATGCGAAGTCCTCCCAACAAACCCAAGAGGGATTCGCCAAAATGCCCGCCATCACCCTCTCGCCCGCCGCCCCCAACGTCACCCTTTCCGGCTACACCCAAGCCTACGGTACCATCGGCTCCTACTACATCAACTTCTATCCCGGCCCCCCGGACATCACCGAACCCGTCGCGGCCGCCATCTTCGGCACCCAAAACACCAATTTCAACATCCTCAATTCCGGCACCATCCTCTCCACCGGCACCAGCCAGTTCGACGCCGGCATCGTCCTTGGTGGCGTCGGCGCCGTCAAAAACACCGGCACCATCGACGCGCCCGCCGGCATCTTCATCCTCGGCTATCGCGACGCCGGCGCCTATGTTGGCAATTTTGGCACCATCATCGCCACCAAGGGCGAGGGCATCGACGTCCTCGGCGTCGGCGGCGTCAACAATTCCGGCTTCATCAGCGCCGCCACCGCCGGCATTTTCGACAATGGCGGCCTGGTCGAAAATTTCGGCACCATCATCGCCGGCGAAGTCGGCTTGTTCCAGCGCAGCGACCACGCCGTCAACGCCGGCCTGATCCTCGCCACCGGCACACTCGCCACCGGCGTCGTGATCTACGGGTACTTCACCAACACCTCAACCGCCGCCATCACCGCCACCGGCCGAGGCATCCTCGTCATCAACTACAGCACCGCCTACAATGACGGCACCATCCGCGCCGCCGCCGGCATCGTCCTCACCGCCGAAGCCAGCTTCTACAACACCGGCATCGTCTCCGCCTCCGGCGTCGGCATCTACCAGGGCCTCAACCACGATCCCTACACCCACGGCGCCGCCTACATCACCAACTACGCCGGCGGGACCATCGCGGGTAAGAAATTCGGCATCCAGAACAAGCATTCCAGCGCCTACATCTACAACGCCGGCCTCATCACCGGCGCCACCGGCGCCAGCGATCTCGGCATCATCGTCAACAGCGGCACTTTCAAGGCGGCGGACACGGGCATCTTTCTCTACGGCGGCACCCTGATCAATTCCGGCAAAATTTCCGGCGGCGCCGGAATCGCCGGCCAGAGCGAAACCCACACGCCGTTCGCCGCCACCATCGACAATTCCGGCAAAATTCTGGGCCGCAACGGCATCCGCATCGCCGGCGGCGCCATCGCCAATAGCGGCTACATCAAAGGCAGCGTCGCCGCCGGCATCACGCTTACCGGCCCGGGCGAAATCTACAACGGTTTTGCCGGCACCATCTACGGCGCCGCCGCCGGCGCCGCCCTCGCCGCCGGCGGCCAGCTCACCAACACCGGCTATATCGCCTCCGCCGGCGACGGCGTCGATCTCGCCAGCCAGACCTACCTCTACAATCGCGCCGTCACCGTCCCGCATAACGGCAAAACCAAGCGCTACGACGGCACCATCTCCGGCGTCCGCTACGGCGTCTCGCTCGCCGGCGCCGGCTATATCAATAACGGCAACAACGCCACCATCGCCGGTGCCGCCGCCGTCTATATGGCCGGCCTGGTCAGCCCCGCCACCACCGGCGCCGTCGGCGCCTACCTCTACAACTACGGCGCCATCTCCGGCGCCCGCTACGGCGTCCTCAGCCGCGCCGGCACCATCGCCGTCATCGACTACAATGCGAGCAAGATCACCGGCCAGACCGCCATCCTGGCCGCCAGCGCCTATCTCGACCTCAGCGACGGCTATGTCGGCGGCGGCGCCGCCGGCATCGTCCTCACCCAGGGCGGCACCATCCGCAACAGCGGCATCATCCGCGCCACCGGCACCGCCATCTCCGCCGCCGGCCCCACCAGCATCTTTGACCGCGGTCAGATCATCGGCGCCGACGGCATCGTGCTCGCCGCCGCCGGCTATATCTACGCCAGCAGCGTCCAGGGCTTTACCGTCGGCGTCGATCTCCTGGCCGGCGGCACCGTCGTCGCCGGCAGCATTTATGGGCCCGACGCCATCACCATCAGCGGCGGCGGCACCGTCATCGCCAAAACCGGCAGCGAAATCACCGGCGACGTGCTGTTCGGCGCCGGCGCCAACCGCCTGGTGCTGGACCCCGGCGCGCAAATCCGCGGCCTCTACATCAGCGGCGGCACCCGCGGCCCCGTCACCGTCAACCTCGGCGGCGGCACCCTGGAACTCGCCGACGCCCGCGGCAGCATCGGCGCCGTCGCCGCCTTCGAGGCCGGCGGCGCCAGCGCCATCACCATCGACAGCCGCGCCAACTGGGCCTTCGCCAGCTACGAATATTTTTCTGCCAGCGCCCGCATCACCAACGACGGCACCATCCGCCAAACCTTTGGCGCCGGCGCCACCATCGGCGGCGCCATCACCGGCCGCGGCGACATCGACATCAGAACCGGCACCATCACCCTGAACGGTGCCGTCGGCGCCGGCCAGGCCATAAAATTCTCCGCCTACGCCGGCGAACTCGCGCTCGGCGACCCGGAGAAATTTGCCGCCGCCATCCAGAACTTTGGCCCGCGCGACACCATCGACCTCACCGGCCTCTCCCTCTCCGAAGTGCAAGGCCTGACTTTTGCCGCCGGCATCCTCACCCTCACGGAAACCGAAGGTGACCTCACCTTCACCTTCTCCAACCCCGGCCATTTCGCCAATGAAACCTTTTCCGCCGTCGCCCTAGGCGCCGGCACCGGCCTCATCCTGACCCCCGCCGCGTCCGCAAACAGTCAAAATTCCCCAGGCTGGCTCGTCAACAATCCAATCTCCCTCGTCCCCACCGCAAACCCCCTCATCACCCTGCAAACCTAACCCCGCCAGCCCCTCAGCGTCATCGCGAGCCCCCTCGTCATTGCGAGCGAAGCGAAGCAATCCATCTTCCCAACACCCCCGCAAATGAAACCCAAGCAAGAACTTCTTTTTTAAANNACGGCCACCCCTCGCCATGCGAAATCCTCCCAACAAACCCAAGAGGGATTCGCCAAAATGCCCGCCATCACCCTTTCCTCCGCCACCCCCAACGTCACGCTTTCCGGCAGCATCGACGCCTTCGGCCCCATTGGCACCTACGTGCTCTACAACGGCTTCACTCTCGCCGTCGGCGCCGCTGTCTTCGGCCCCGGCCCGACCGACTTTAGCGTCGTCAACACCGGAGAGATTCACTCCAGCGGCGTCTATCGCGCGGATGCCGGCATCGTGCTGGCCGTCCCCGGCACGGTCGGCAATTCCGGCACCATCGACGCGTCTTCCGGCGTCATGATCCTGGGCACCGGCGCCGGCGGCATGGTCACCAACAGCAACCTCATCACCGCCCGCGCCGGTGACGGCATCTACCTGCAGGGCGCCGGCAACGTCATCAACGGCGGCGCCATCTCGGCGTACTACAACGCCATCAGTGCCGGCGCCGGCAACGTGGTCAACACCGGCACCCTCCTTGCGTTCTATGACGGCATCTATGTCGGCGCCGGCAGCGTCCTCAACATCGGCACCATCGAGGCCGGGCTCGGCATTTTTCAGCGCGCCGGCACCGGCGAGAATGCCGGCTACATCGAAGTGAGCACAAGCAGCCTCCGGCACGGCCCCGGCCCGTTTCCGGGCGTGGGCGTCAGCACGTACGGCCACTTCACCAACGAAAAATCCGGCACGATCATGGGCTTCGACACGCTCGAGGGCTTCGGCACGCTTTCGACCGGCATGTTCGGCGCCGGGCAGGCCGTGCTGTACAATGATGGCCAGATCACCGCCGCCGCCGGTATCGGTTTGGCGCTCGATGCCAGCCTGTACAACAGCGGCACGATCAAGGCGGTTTATTTTGGCGTCTATGCCGGCGCGTACTATCCCGGAAGCTACAATTCCGGCTACATCGCGAACTACAAATCCGGCCGCATCAGCGGCAAAACCGGCGTCGAGATCAAATACAGCCACGCCACGCTCTACAACGCCGGCAGCATCAAGGGCGGCACCGGCGTGCGCTCCTCCGGGGACGTGCTGAATTCCGGCCGCATCACCGGCAGCCGCATCGGCGACAACCAATATGCCGGCACCATTTTCAACAGCGGGCTCATCCGGGGCGGGGCCACCGGCGCCGTCACCAACCTGTTCGGCGCCATCCACAACAAACGCCGCGGCACTTTTGCCGGCAAGATCGGCGTCGAACTGCAATATGGCGGCGACGTCTTCAATGCCGGCCAGATTTCCGGCAGCAAGGACGGCATTTCCGTCAGCTCTGTCCGCGACCCCGTCCGGACCTACCCGACCGGCAGCTACATCTACAATTACGGCGCCATCACCGGCGGCACATACGGCATCCTGATCGACCTCGCCTCGTTCGGCCAGGCCGGCATCTATAATGATGGCGGCACGATCACCGGAGAGTCCGGCGCGCGGATTTTTGAGGGCGTGATCTACAACGCCGGCCTGATCGCCGGCACCGGAAATTTCGCCGCCGAACTTTTCGGCGCCGGCGAGATTCTTAACAGTTTTTCCGGCACCCTCACCGGCGCCAGCATCGGCGTCATCCTCGGCGCCGAGCTCGCCACGCTGATCAATTTCGGCAAAATCACCGGCAAAACCGGCGTTGAACTGCGCGACGGCGCCACCCTGATCAATGAGGGTTTGATCGACGGCACAAAGACCGGCGTGGTGCAGCAGGCCCATACCGGCGGGCAGCCGCACGCGCCCGGCTACGTCCTCAACCGTTCCCACGGCACCATCACCGGCGGCATCGACAGTTTTTTCGGACGCCTCGACATCTACAACAAGGGTCTTGTCCGCGGCGGCATCAGCAATATCGGCCTGGTCAACAACATCGGCAAGGTGGACGGCGGCGTGGACATTTTGCGCGGCACGCTGCTGAACGGCGGCGATATTTCCAACGCCGCGGGCGCCGGCGTCACGGTTCGCCATAACGCGCAGGTGTATAACGGCGCCAGCGCCACCAGCGGCACCATTTTGGGTTTGACCGGCGTCAACCTCTACACCGGCGGCCTGCTCTACAATGGCGGACTCGTTTTTGGCACGATCGACGCGGTCTCCATCACGGCGCCGCGGCCGGAGGCTGGCGGCCACTACGGCACGATCAGCGACATCCGCAACTACGGCACCTTGGCCGGCGGCAGCTTTGGCGTCCTGATCCAGCCCGGCGCGAGCTATGGCCGGGCGACCATCAACAACATCATCGCCACGATCATGGGCGCGACCGGCGTGCAGATGGGCGGCGGCGAACTGCTGAACGACGGCTTGATCCGCGGCGGCGACGGCGACGGCGCGGTCCTCACCGCGCGCGGCACCGTGTTCAATTTTGGCGAGATTTATGGTGCGGCGACCGGCGTCGTGCTCGAAGACGGCGGCTGGCTGCCCACTGACGGCACCATCATTGGCGCCGGCGGCGTCGCGGTTTCGCTCGCCGGCGGTGCTACGCTGCAGGCCGACCAGGGCAGCAGTTTTGCCGGCGGCATCAAATTCGGCGGCGGCGGCAACAGTCTGGTGATCGAACCCGGCGCGGTGTTCACTTCAACCCTTCTGGGGTTCGCCACCAACGACACGATCGACCTGGCGGGTGTTTCGCTATCGGCCATCACCAATCTCAGCTTTTCCGCCGGCGTGCTGACGATCACGGGACAGGACGGCGGCCTGGATCTCACCTTCGCCAGCCCTTCGCAGTTTTCCCCGGACACATTTGCCGCCTTCGCCTTAGGCAACGGCACCGGCATTACCCTCGCCGCCTCCGCTGTCTCTCCGCCGTCTTCCGCCGGTTGGCTCGGCGCCAGCTTCGCGCCGGCGGCGACAGCGGCGCTGAATCTTGTGACGCTGCAGGGGTGAATACGTCAGATTTGCTGTCAATTGTGCGTTGACGCACAAAGGACAGGATTGTTGTCGTTTGTGCGTTGACGCACAAAGGTCAGTCTTACTGTCCTTTGTGCGTCAACGCACAATTGGCAGTGTTACTGACCTATTTCAGGCACCGAGATGCGTCAGGATCTCGTCGAGCTGGTCGAGGGAACGGTAGTTGATGATCACGGCGCCGGCTTTGCCGTCGAACGTGATTTTCACCCGCACGCCCAGCCGCTCCGAAAGGGAATTCGCCAGCGCTTCGGTCTCGGGGTCGATTTGTGGCGATGGTTTGGGCGGGCCGTCCGGAAAGTTGCGTCCTTGGCGGTTCACCTCATCCTGGATCTGCTTCACCGTCAGCTTGTCGCTCAGGATCGCCCGAGCGGCCGCCAGCGGATGGTCGTGGTTGACCAGAACGCGCGCGTGGCCGACCGAAAGTTCGCCGTTACGCACCATCTGCTGCACTTCGGACGGCAGGTTCAAGACCCGCAAGGTGTGCGTGATGTGCGAGCGGGATTTGCCGATGGCTTCCGCCAACTGCTCCTGCGTCATCTTGAACTCGTCCAGCAGCCGCTGATAGCCGGCCGCCTCTTCGACGGCGTTCAAATCCGCACGCTGCAGGTTTTCCACCAGCCCGGCGGCCATCGCGTCGGCGTCCGTCATGTCGCGCACCAGGACCGGGACTTCGTGCAGGCGCGCCAGTTGCGCGGCGCGCCAGCGGCGTTCGCCCGCAATAATCTGGTAGCTGTGGGCCACGCCGGGCGTCGGGCGGACCAGGAGTGGTTGGAGTATGCCGCGCTGGGCGATGGAGTTGGCGAGTTCCTGTAGCAGATCCTGGTCCATGGCGCGGCGCGGCTGGAAGGGGCTGGGGCCCATCACGTCCACCGGCAGGGTTTGCACGCCCGGCGCGTTCACGGTGGTCGGCACCGCGGCGTCGCCGAGCAGTGCCGCCAGGCCGCGGCCGAGCCGGCGGGGTTGTTCCCGCGGCACCATCACGCCGGCACCCGCGCGCGCGAGCGTTTAAGGAATTCCGCCGCCAGCGACAGATAGGCCTGGGCGCCGGCCGAGCGGAAATCGTACAAAAGTACCGGCAGGCCGTGGCTGGGGGCTTCGGTGATGCGGATGTTGCGGGGAATCGCGGTTTCGAACACATCCGCGCCGAAATGGCCGCGCACGTCGGTGGAAACCTGTTCGGAAAGATTGTTGCGCTTGTCCGTCATCGTCAGCACGATGCCTTCCAGGGCCAGAGAGGGGTTTAAATGGCGCTTGACCATGTCGATGGTACGCATGAGTTGCGAAATGCCTTCCAGGGCGAAAAATTCGGCTTGCAGCGGGATCAGCACGGCATCCGCGGCGACCAAAGCGTTCAAGGTAAGCAAACCGAGGCCGGGTGGGCAATCGATAAATATCTGGTCGGCGGCGGCGACGTTTTTCAGCGCGTCGCGGAGCAGAAATTCGCGCCGGTCGGTTTGGGAGAATTCAAGGTCGGCGCCCATCAGGTCCGGCACGGCGGGGATGATGGTGAGGTTGTCCACGCCGGTCGGCAGAGACAGTTCGGCGACGCCGGCTTCGTGCGCCAGCAGCGCGTAAGAGCCGCCTTTGCGCATATTTTGGGCGATGCCGAGGCCGGTGGAGGCGTTGCCTTGCGGNNGCGGTGGTGGTTTTGCCGACGCCGCCTTTCTGGTTGGCGATGGCGATGATTCTCGGGCGCCGGTTAGGGGGAGATTCCAGCATGGCGAAGCTCACTCACTTTCAGAATTACCCCTCGCGGGTCGTTCTGGTTTTTGCACCGTTCGAGTTTCATGTGCCAGTGCGATTCGACGGTTTTAATTTCCTGTTCGGCGGTTTCACCCTTGGGGAACAGGGCGACGCCGTGGGGGGCTAGGTGCGGGTGGGCGAGGGCGAGGAGTTTGTCGAGCGGCGCCAGCGCTCGGGCGGTGACCAGCGGGGCTGGCGGGGTTTTGGCGTCTTCGATGCGAACGGACAACACTTTGACCGGGGCGGCGAGTTCGCGCGCGGCGTCGGTTAAAAAGGCGGCTTTGCGTTTGTCGGATTCGATGAGGGTGAAGGGAATGTCGGTGGCGATGGCCAGAACGAGGCCCGGAAAACCGGCGCCGGAACCGAGGTCGATGGCGTGGGTTGTGCTTTTGGGAATGTGGGGGAGGAGGGCGAGGGAGTCGTCGATGTGGCGGGCGCGGATGTGGGCGAGGTCTGATTTGCTGACAAGGTTGATTTTTGCGGACCAGCGCAGGAGGAGGGACTCGTAGGCGCGGAGGCGGGGTTCTAGGGGCATGGCGGACCGCCAACCAAAGACGCGCGATAGCGAAATAAAAGTTTTTGGTAGTGTCTCAGTTTGAATTTCTCCGAAACCACCCAATTATAAATCCGAGAATGAAAAATAAAATCGCCGGAGCAAAAACCGCACCTGATAAATAGGCAATTACGCCTGGAGAAATTGAGCTAATCTGCCAATACTGCGGAGTCCCGGATACACTCAAGATAAGCCCCAAGATGAACCCCGTAATGGCAGCGTTTCTGCCCCATCTTAACCCCTTTTTCATTACAGCCCCCCTTATGCGAGCCGCTCGCCTTAACACCTTTTTATGGTATGCTTACTGGCAAGCAGGAGCAATGTCGATGCCCAAAGGCCCCAAAGGCGAGAAGCGCCCCGCAGACGTGATCGGGAACGCGGTCAAGATCATGCGAATAGCCACGGGTCAGGAGGAGGACGTGGTAACGCCCGCCAGCGCCGGGGCGACCCTAGGCAAGTTGGGCGGCCAAGCGCGGGCGCGGAATATGACGCCGGAGCGGCGGGCGGAGATTGCTAAGAAGGCGGCGGAAAAACGTTGGCGGAAGGGCAGCTAAATCTACGATTTTTGTTTTTGTTCTAATCCTGACAAGGGCACGTATTTGACAGTTTTTGACTTCAGAAGCTCAAATTTCTCCGACCCTGGCAATTTGCCGTAAATTTTGAGTTCCCCCTCTCGATCAATTAAAAATGATCCTTGGGGTGTAAAAATAGAAAATGGCATTTTAGCCTCTGGAACATCACCAGCAACGCGAACTTCAAATTTATGGTCGGGGTTAGGAAACTGAATTCGCAAAGTTAATTCGTAAGGTCCCTTTTTTTTCGAAATCATTTCCATCCAAAATGAAAGAAGGATTTGAGTTGGCATCGCCGGAAGTTGAATATTACCAGAATAAACACCGATCAAAATTTCTTTATTACTGATTTCCTTGCGCACATCGTCGCAAACTAAAACAGCAAGACATTGAAAATCCGCCATGCTAATAGTTATTTCGATTCGGAAATAGAAAAAGCCTGGTCTTCTGTTGCGCCAGGCTTTGGAGCAATGGGTAAATCTTCAATTTGTGCGGCATTCCAATCAAATTCGTCGTATGCATCGTAATTTGATCCGTCGCTATTTGATTCTTCGAGAGGTTCAATTATGATTCTCACATCCGCTTCAAGCCCTTGAACAAGCTCACCAAGAGTGCGCATTGTCCAATTTGCCGGCCCGCGAAAATATTTTGAAACCGTCGCTTTATCACGGCCGATATTTTGCGCTAAACGTTTTTGGGTCCAGCCATCAGCTTGCCGGTAACGCCACATCTGAAGAAAAGCTTCAAACGCCGCATCTCGAACTTGCGCAAGCCCATAATCAGCGAGTTCGTTTTTGGCGAGGGGCTTTAGTTGCAACTGAGAAGTCATCATAATTCTCCGAAATATAGTCTCCGATCCTGTTTTTCACTAAAGGATTGACGGTCGGAAAAAGTAATTTCCAAGCGGCGGCACTTTCGTTCATTACACGTAACCAGTTCTGATCCTCATCCAGAAACCTCCGGGTATGCAAGCTTGTCACAAGAAAGCTATCTTGTTCTATAAAAAGTCCAAAAATTCGAATTTGAACAACTGGTTCAGTCACTTTGATTTCCCAGATATTCGGCGGCGGCGGATGAAGTGGCTTTAAGAACCTGCCCTCTGTGAAAACACCCCTCGATTCTCGTCCCCAAATCCGGCGACCTAACGTCCAGTGGTCAAAAGCATTTTTTACAGGACCTCTTTTTGCAAGCAAAATAACGGGCGACTGATCGTCATTATACTCCTTAGCCGCAGCAGCCGTTAAAAAAAGACACCTCCGGGCCTTTCTGTTTCCGTCAGGTTTATATCGCACAATTTTCTTAGCAATCTCCAAATCCTTGACCAAGTTTGCAGTTGACATATAATTCAACTTTCAAATAAACGCAACCCACAGCCGTAACGATCATGCTAAAATCCTAGAAAATTACTAGAAAAAATTTTCAACGCCAGCTTTATTCTTGACGGTAAGCATGAAAGTTCATATAATTGACTTCTGAACAAACTCACCGTTGCCAAGCGCGCCAAAATCCTCTCCCTCCTCGTGGAAGGCTCCTCCATGCGTTCCGTCTCGCGGGTGGAGGATGTAAGCATCAACACCGTGGCGAAGCTGCTGGCTGATGCCGGCGAAGCCTGCGCCGCCTTTCATGATGAGGCCGTCAGAGGCGTCAAATCCAAGCGCGTGCGATGCGATGAGATTTGGAGCTTCGTCTATGCCAAGAAACGCACCGTCCCCACCGCCAAAGCCGCTCCGGATGGCGCTGGTGATGCTTGGACGTGGACGGCGCTGGATGCCGATACGAAGCTCTTGGTGAGCTTCCTGGTGGCCAACCGGGACGCACCGTCCGCCCATGACTTCATGAAGGACGTGGCGAGCCGCCTGGCCAATCAGGTCCAAGTCACCACCGACGCCAACAAGGTCTATCTGGACGCAGTAGAGGGGGCTTTCGGCGGCGATGTGGATTATGCCAAGCTCATCAAGATTTACGGCGACGGCCCTTCTTGCGCTGGCCGCTACAGCCCGGCGGAATGCACCGGAATCATCAAAGAGAGGATGATGGGCAATCCGGACCCCAAGCATATCTCCACCAGCTACGTTGAACGCCAAAACCTCTCTATTCGTATGTCGATGCGCCGCTTCACCCGGCTCACGAATGCTTTCAGGAAGAAGCTGGCCTCGCACATTGACATGGTGGCGCTCTACACCGTCTGGTATAACTTCGTCCGCCAACACAAGACGCTGCGTTGTTCTCCGGCGATGGCGGGGGGGCTGAGCAAGACCCTATGGGGCATGGAAGACGTGGTTGCCCTTATCGACGTTCGCGCCGCCAAGCCGAACCGTCCCGCCGTCTATAAAGTGGGAAATTCAAACTGAGACACTACCAAGTTTTTTGCTTCTTTTTTTCAAAAAGAAGTTCTTGCTTACTTACTGTTCGACGGTGGCGGGGTTGTGAGGTCGTGCGCCGCGGAGACGGCCTGGATGGCGGCGAGGCCGGCCTGAAAGGCTGAGATTTGGGCGCCGAGGGACTGCATCATCATCGCGCCGACGCCGAGGCCGGTGGCGACGACGATGGCGATGACCGTCATGCCCCAGTTGCGGACGCTGTCTTTGGTGGCGAGGCCGGCGATCGAGACTTGGATTTGGGTTAGTTGGGCTTCGATGCGGGCCATGCGGGCGTCGGCGGCCTCGGCGCGTTTTTCGGATTGGTCCAGGCGGTAATCCGTGAGTTGGTCCATTCGACGATCGTAGTCCTTTCGGCGGACTGTTTCAACTTCGTTCGGGATGATCGGCCAATCATCACGCGGCGCGGCGGGAGGTTATCGCGGCGAAGAGGGCGCCTAGGGCGGCGGGGGTTATGGCTTCTATGCGGCTGGCGGCGCCTAGGGTTTCCGGGCGCAGGCGTTCGAGTTTTTCGCGAAGCTCTGAGGAGAGGCCGCCGACTTTTGAGTAGTCCAGGTGCGGGGGGATTTTGACGTTGTCGTCGGCGGCGCGGGCGCGGATTTCTGACTCCATGCGGCGGAGGTAGCCGGCGTAGTGTTTTTCCGCGCGCAGGATTCTTGCGGCGCGGGATTCGGAAACTCCTGGGTTTCCGTTCAGGGCGGCGATTTGTGAAATGAGATTTTCGTAGGCAGTGGCCCGGGGTTTTGTGACACAGCCCCAATTGAGGCCGATGGGGGTTAGGCGGAGGTCGGCGTTGTCGGCGCGTAGCAGAAGACGGTATTCGGCGCGGCTGGTGAACATGCGGTAGGGTTCGGTGACGCCTTGGGTGACCAGGTCGTCGATGAGGACGCCGATATAGGCGTCGGACCGGGCGAGGGTGACGAGGCTTTGGCCTTGGGATTTTTTGGCGGCGTTGAGGCCGGCGATGAGGCCTTGGGCGGCGGCTTCCTCGTACCCGGTGGTGCCGTTGATCTGGCCGGCGAGGAAGAGGTTTTTGAGGGCTTTGACTTCGAGGTGGTGGGTGAGGGCGCGGGGGTCGATGTAGTCGTATTCGACGGCGTAGCCGGGGCGCAGGATTCTTGCCGATTCGAGGCCGGGGATGGAGTGGATGAATTGTTCTTGCACGTCCTCCGGTAGGCTGGTGGAGATGCCGTTGGGGTAGATGGTGTTGTCGTGCAGGCCTTCGGGTTCGAGGAAGATCTGGTGGCTGGATTTGTCGGCGAAGCGGAAAATTTTGTCTTCGATGGAGGGGCAGTAGCGCGGGCCGCGGCCGGAGATGGCGCCGCCGTAGACGGCGGATTTATGGATGTTGTCGGCGATGATTTGGTGGGTGGCGGCGGTGGTGGCGGTGATGCGGCAGGAGATTTGCGGGTTGGTGATCGTTTCGGTGAGCGATGAGAAGGGTTCGGGCGGGTCTTCGCCGTGGTCTGCTTGCAGGGTTTCCCAGGCGATTGAGTCTTTTGCCAGGCGGGCGGGGGTGCCGGTTTTGAGGCGGCCGAGCGGGAGGTTGAGGGATTTGAGGGTTTGGCTGAGGGCGTTGGCGGGGGCGTCGTTGATGCGGCCGCCGGGCTTTTGCTGGTTGCCGAAGTGGAGGACGCCGGAGAGGAAAGTGCCGGTGGTGAGGACGGCGGCGGCGCATTGGAAGGTGCGGCCGTCGGCGAGGGTGACGCCGGTGAGGGTGTTGTTTTCGGTAGTGAGCGCCGTGACTTCGGCTTCTATGATGGTGAGGTTTGGCTCGGCCTTGAGGAGGGATTGGATGGCGGCGCGGTAGAGGGCGCGGTCGGCCTGGGCGCGGGGGCCGCGGACGGCGGGGCCCTTGGTGCGGTTTAAGAGTTTGAAGTGGATGCAGGCGGCGTCGGCGGCTTTGGCCATGAGGCCGTCCAAAGAATCTATCTCGCGGACCAGGTGGCCTTTGCCGATGCCGCCGATGGCGGGGTTGCAGGACATTTCTCCCAGGCGGGCGGCGCTGTGGGTGATGAGGATGGTTCTGGCGCCGAGGCGGGCGGATGCGGCGGCGGCTTCGCAGCCGGCGTGGCCGCCGCCGATGATGATGACGGGGTGCATGGGGGGGGATGTAGCGGATCAGCGCTTGGAGGGCGATAAAGATTCTTTGTATTTTGGAAAATTGAGTGAAAATGTAATGGAGGCGTTCAACGTTAAAATCTGGCAAAAATTCGAGGTTTTTTATTTGGGTGCCATTTGAAGTGCCGAGGGTAAACGAATCGGATCGCTGGATGGAGAAGTGATGCGGTTCCTACCAAACCACCTTAGACTGCAACCTATCGATCTAAGAACCTCCCGAGATGACCGAAGGACCAAATCGAAATTTAACATATCGCCCGCGCTGCTCTGTTGTGCTATAACGCAACAGACTTTACTGGCGGCGTGAAATTAGGCATGGCTGCTCCAAAAAAACGCTATTTGACACAGCTGACAGGCGGCGGACCCCATAATACCTGGAGTGCGCCACCTGAAGTGTTGACTTTTGACGAAACCACCCATAATGCTTGCTTGCAAGCAGGATTGGAAAACTACACTCCAACCCTGCGCTTTGGCAGGAGAGCATGGAGATACGTTTATGGGTCGAAAGCGTTCGTATCGTGGCTCAAGTGCGTCTTGCCCACCATGACAGCCTCGGCCCCGAGCCGCGGAACGCCTCTGTCGCAGGTAGATGCAAAATTAACCGCATTCTGCGATGGGGCTCAGTTGTCTTACGGAACTGGTATCCATCCGCTCGACCCAATAGCAAACGATGTATGGGAATTGAAGACCGCAGACGTCAGACTCTTTGGCTGGTTTCCCGTGGTGAATCATTTTGTTATTGATGTCGGGAGGGATGCGTCATGGCTTCACGAAGATTTAAAACGGTACGATCAAATTGTAGTGGAGGTATCTGCTTTTCGTCGATCGCTGGTCCCTACCTTAGCTGGTCCGCTCGGATCAAAAAGGCTTTCAGATGTCGTTTCAAATAGAATTAGATAAGTACGAACGCGCGTATGGGCGCTTTCTGCATAAAATCCAAACAGCAATTCAACAGACTTTTGCCCAAGAAGAAGAGGGTCAGGGTTTAACTCAGGGTGATTTGGCGCGAGAGCTTAATGTTGATAAGAGCACGATAAGCAGGCGTCTGAATGGCAGCGGCAATATCACAATCCGTTCGATATCCGATATATTCACGGCGATGGGGCGTGAACCCTTATCCAATTTTTCTGCCGATGGATTGCATTGCCCGTATGCGGTAGGCGGACCTCCGACCACGACGACAATAAATGTACACATTTTAAATCAAGAAATGACTCCAATGGTTGGCCAATATTTAAACCCGAAAAATACCAAGACTTCAAACTTTGGATGCCAATATGTCCGGCCCGATCTCGCTGGCACCGGTTCGCAATTTACCTCGCCGAGAGCGTCCAATCAATTAACAACAGGTCGACAGCGCGCACTGGGAACTTAAATCTGATGCCAAGCAAGTTTGTCCAAAACGTTTTGTTTTGCGATGATGTTCGTACTGAACAGTCTGGTAAGGATATAGCCATTGGAATCTACAATGGTTATATTGTATTACCGCAGATTCCATTTGTAATAAACCTCGCCGTCAGAGTTGAAGCCAACCTCTCTGGTAATGTAAAACATGGAATATCAGCTAAGTTTCGTGACCCAATGGGAAACGACCTCGCAGAATCATACTCGCCGATTGAGCTGTTTGATTGGGACTTGCCATTCGGCATCACCCTTGGCTTTGCGAACTTGATACTGCCAACTCCTGGCGAGTATAAACTTTTGGTGAAGTTTGACGATGAATGGGAGGAGTACAGGACGCTAAACGTTCAGAAAATCAATCCGGCGCAAATCGGTGAGCGGCTTGAAATACTAGCGAAACGCTTCCAATCCGAGGGGACGTCGCGAGACTAAGTAGTTAAATGGTTAAGCGATCGTTTCGCTTACCCCGTTTACTAAAGTGTTTTCCACAATCTCCCTCCCCCAGTGGGGCGCTGTGTTCCCCTCAGCTTGGTCGCCTGACATACCCCGCCCTTCCCTTGTAACGGACCTTGAGCCACCAAGCCCCAAACACTCAGACGCCGTGAAACAAAAGATTGTTGGAGCCTACCTTTCGTAGTGGCCGGAGTATTGGGCGCGGAGGGCTACTTTCAAGAGTTTGCCGGTGGCGCCGTGGGGGAGGCTTTCTACTATGAGGACCTCGTCGGGGAGGGCGTAGGGGGCTACTTTGCCTTTGTAGTGGTTGCGCAACTCCTCCGGAGTCGCCGAGTGGCCTTCGCGGAGGACGGCTAGGACGAGGGGGCGCTCGGTCCATTTGGGGTGGCGGGCGGCTATGGCGGCGGCTTCCAGCACCGCCGGATGAGAGATGGCGATGTTTTCCAGGTCGATGGAAGAAATCCATTCGCCGCCGGATTTGATCACATCCTTGGCCCGGTCGGTGATCTGCATGTAGCCGGCCGGGTCGATGGTGGCGACATCGCCGGTGTCGAAGAACCCTTCGTCGTCGAGAATATCGCCACCCTCACCCTTGAAGTACTCGCCGGCGATAAACGGGCCCTTGATCTTCAGCCGGCCGAAGCTGACGCCATCGTGCGGCTTCGGCGCCCCCTCATCGTCGGTGAGCTTCAGCTGGACACCCATGGGCGGGCGACCCTGCTTGAGCTTGTAGGGCATCTGTTCGTCGAACGGCAGCTTCGCGATCTCGGGTGTGGGGGTGGCCAGGGTCCCCAGAGGGGAGGTTTCGGTCATGCCCCAGGCGTGGACCACCTCGACGCCATAGTCATCATGGAAGGCGCGAATAATCGCCTCCGGCACCGCCGAGCCGCCGATCACCACGCGCTTGAGCGTCGTCAGCGTCGCGCGGGTCTCGCGCATATGGGCCAGCAGCATCTGCCAGACCGTGGGCACGGCGGCGGAGAAGGTCACCTTCTCAGTCTCAATCAGCTCCAGGATCGAGGCGCCGTCNNCCATTCGCCGCCGGATTTGATCAGGTCTTTGCTGCGGTCGGTGAGGCGGACAAAACCGTGTTCGTCGATGGCGCCGACGTCTCCCGTTGGAAACCAGCCGTTGTCTTGCTCGGGGGCGTCTTTGCGAAAATAGCGTTCGGCCACCCAGTGGCCGCGGAATTCGAGGTTGCCGGGGGTGACGCCGTCCCAGGGGGTTTCGGTGCCGTCTTCGCGGACGGCGCGGACGTCGGCGCCGAACACCGTGCGGCCTTGGCTGATGCGTTGTTGCATTTGGGCTTCTGCGGGCAGCGTGGCGGTGGCGGCGACGGGGTTGCTCCAGGTGGCGACGGGGCTGGATTCGGTCATGCCCCAGGCCTGGTTGATGGTCACACCGAGGGCGTCGTAGGCTTCCAGCAGGGCGCGCGGGACGGCGGAGCCGCCGCAGAGGATTTTGCGCAAATCGGGCAGGGCGCCGCCGTGTTTGCGGATGTGTTCCAGGACGGCGAGCCAGACGGTGGGGACGCCGCCGGAAATGGTGGCGCGCTCGGCGGTGAGGAGGTCGTAGAGGCTTTTGCCGTCCAAGAAACGGCCGGGGAGGATGAGGGTGGCGCCGACCATGGGGGCGGCGTAGGGGATGCCCCAGGCGTTGACGTGGAACATCGGCACGACGGGCAGGATACGGTCGGTGGCGCGGGCGCCGATGTGCTCGGCCATGTTCAGCGTCATGGCGTGCAGCATGGTGGAGCGGTGGCTGTAGAGCACGCCTTTGGGGCGGCCGGTGGTGCCGGAGGTGTAGCACAGGACGTTGGCGGTGGTTTCGTCAAAGGTTTGCCAGTTTTCTAGCGCATCGGTGGCTTCCGCCATCAGGGTTTCGTAGTTTTTCAGGCTTTGGCCGGGGGCGAGGGTGGGGTCCGGCATGTCCTCCGGGGCGCTCAGGATGACGATGGTTTTGACGTGATCGGCGATGAGGGGGGCGAGTTTTTCGAGCAAGGGGGTCATGTCTGGCTCGATGAACAAAATTTTGTCTTCGGCGTGGGTGATGATGTAGGCGATGTCCTCCACGGCCAGGCGGGGGTTGACGGTGTTGGTGACGGCGGCGAGGCCGCCGATGGCGTAGTAGAGTTCGACGTGGCGAAAAGAGTTCCAGGCGAGGGTGGCGATGCGGTCGCCGGGGCGGACGCCCATGGATTGGAGGACGTGCATCAGTTTTTTGGCGCGGAGTTCGGTCTGCGCGTAGGTTTGGGCGTGCAGGGTGAGGGAGGGGGTGAGGCGGGAGCGGATTTCCGTGGACCCGTGGTGGCGGGCGGCGTGGCGGAGGACGTTGTGGGTGAGCAAAGGCTCGTGCTGCATGAGGCCGGCGAGTGACATGAATTTCCCCTCAGGTTTTTGGCCATAGGGGCATGAAAATGGCGGGGTTGCAACGGGTTTCGTGCGGGCCTATACGGCGCGCTTCGCCTCCTTTAAGGGGGTTTTTCGTGCGCGCCAGGTCTTTTGCAGGCATACCTGGCCGCCGTGGTTGATAGGAGTAGCAAATGCCCAAGTTGAAGACGAAGTCTTCCGTAAAGAAGCGATTCAAGATTACGGCGACGGGGAAGGTGTTGGCGGGGCCGGGGAAGAAGCGGCATAATCTGATGGCGCGGAGCCAGAAGGCGAAGCGGGCGAACCGCGGGAGCCAGGTGCTGACGCATGCCGATGGGCTGACGGTGAAGCAGTGGGCGCCTTATGGGATTGGGAGCTGAGCCATGGCACGTGTGAAACGGGGGACTACGACGCATGCGCGGCATAAGAAGGTTTTAGAGCAGTCGAAGGGGTTTGTTGGGCGTTCGTCCACGAATTATCGGATTGCGCTGGAGCGGTTGGAGAAGGCGCTGCGGTATGCGTATCGGGACCGGCGGGTTAAGAAGCGGGAGTTTCGGAGCCTTTGGATCCAGCGGATTAATGCGGCGGTGCGGGAGCATGGGCTGACGTATTCGCAGTTCATGTTTGGGCTGAAGCAGGCGGGGTTGGAGCTGGATAGAAAAATGCTGGCGGCGATTGCGTTTGATGATGCGGCGGCGTTTGGGGAGATTGTGCAGGCGGTTAAGGAGGTTAAGGGGGCGGCTGCGGCGGCTTGATTTTGAGTCCGGGGGCGAAGGCTCCCGGAATTTCTTTGACATTTTATTTTGAGGCCATAAGATTTCGATCTAATAGTTGTGCGTTTGCACGCGATGAGCAAAGCGGGACTCTCGATGCTGACTCGCGATATGCCCTTTTTGGTGTGGCGCTTCGTTGCAGTTTAATATCGTTCTGATTTTCGCCGGGGCGACGGCCGCCGCGGTGGCGCTTGCATCATCTCGAGTCTGGGCTGGGCGGTTCTCGGTGCTTTTTCCGAAAACCAGCATCAGCCTGCGGCAATACCCGATGCTCTGGATCAGCACGTTTGCGACCCTCATTCTGGCGGTCGCATTTACGGTTGCCGGTGGCGCGCTGTTATATTTCGCGCCGCCGAAAATTCCAGAGAATTCCCGATGGTTGGCGTTCAGGGATATTGGGCCCGCCGTCGGAGATTTATTCGTTATATCGGCGGCGCTATTCGCTTTGATGGCGGCTTTCGTTTCGATCATTGCGAACCGGCAGGACGCCTATGAAGAGGGCTTGAGCCGAAAGAACGCCATACGGCAAATATGCATCGTGGAGATCCAGGCATTCTGGGACCGGGCCAATGAGTTGCAATTGGCGGATGGTTTGAAGGTCAAGTTGGCGCAGTTGGCGCACCCGCCAGCACAGCCTGTAGATGATAATCATAAGCTGTTTCGCCGGTATCTCGGGGATGACTGGTTTCGGCTCTCGCTGCTCGACCCGATGGCGATTAGCGAATTGGAGATCGGTGTCGGTGGCCGTTTTCTGGCGTTGTCCGCGCGTGCACGAAACCTGATCTCGAGATTCAACTGGTTGAACGGCGCGCGTGCCAAAGATCAGGACGACGGCTTTTGGACAGAGTATCTCTGGGACACATTACAGGAACTCGAGCGGTTGCTTCCCGCATCCCGGACGATGCTGATACAGCTTGGTGATCGAAGCACCGATCCAGCGACGTTCCGTTTCAAATAAATCCAGTCGCCGCCAGACGCATTCTGATATGGACGGATGTTTTTGTACAGATTTACCGATCGTGCCGGGAGATCGCGATTGGGTGGTGTGGGTTAAAATTGTGCTTTTTGGTTTTTGTGCGGCGCGGGGATGAAGAGATACGGGTGATTAGTTTTCGTAGGGCGACGAAAAGGGAGGTTGGACGGTATGCCGGGGCGTAAGGCGGCGCGGGAGGACGCGGGGGCGCGGGCGCGGGAATTGCTCGATGATATGACGGACGACGAGGATCGGGCGATTGCGGCGGCGGCGCTTGGCGATGCGGATGCTTTGCCGCTTGACGAGGTGCGGCTTGCGCGGATGCGGGCGGCATCGGCCGGCGAGGCGGCGGATATGCGGCGCCGGCTGCGTGGGCGGCCGCGGATGGCGGCGCCCAAGCATCTGGTGAGCTTGCGGCTTGATTCGGATGTCGTGGAGCGGTTTCGCGCGACGGGTCCTGGGTGGCAGACACTGATCAATGAGGTGTTGCGGGAGCACTTGCCGAAGATCCCGGGGTAGGTGACGGCAGCGACCCGGAGGGGCGGCGGACTTGTGCATGGCCGCCGGGATGCACATGTTTTGGCGATGAAATTGCAAATTCCCATGCCTGAAAGCCTTTCTGAAGCCGCTTCGTTCATGGCGGAGCGGGAACAGAAAATGCTTTGGGAGGCGGCGGTGGCGATGGCGGATGCGCGGGGGGGGCTGGTGCGGTTGTCGGCCATGTTCGGGCGGCGGGTGGAGGCGGTGCGGGCGCGGGTGTCGAAGTGGGGGGAACGGGCGATGGGGGAAAAATGGTCGGGGGTGACGGGGAAGGTGCAGGAGGGGGTGGAGGAAACGCTGTGGAATTTTTATGGGGCGGCGGCGGTGGGCGTGCCGGCGGTGGGGGTGGAACTGGAACATCGCGCGATGCGGGGGGCGAGCGTGGTGAGCGGGATTGCGTCGGGGTTCGTCGGGCTGCCGGGGGTGCTGTTTGATCTGCCGTTCACGACGATGGCGATCCTGCGGTCGATCACCGCGGTGGCGCGGGATTTCGGCGAGGATCTTGCGGGCGATGATACCAAGCGGGCTTGTCTGGAGGTGCTGGCGTTTGGCGGGCCGTCGGCCGCGGATGATGCCACGGAAACCGGGTATTGGGCGGCGCGGGCCGGGATGAATCACGCGGCGATCAATGTGCTGATCCGGACGGCGGCGGGGCGGTTTGGGGTGGTGCTGTCGGAGAAATTTTTGGCGCAGGCGGTGCCGGTGGCGGGGGCGGTGGCCGGCGGGGCACTGAACTGGGCGTTTACGGATTATTATCAGAAGATGGCAAAAGTGCATTTCGCGCTACGGGCGGCGGACCGGGGCACGAACCAGCCGGCGCGGGTGCGGGCGGTTTTTAGGGAAATGGTGGCGGCGGCGAGGGATCGGCGGCGGATTTTTCGGCGGCGGGAGAGTAAGATCGTGGGTTATATTGAGGGGTAGCGACGGAATTTTTCCTCTGTTTGGAGTCTTGCAGGCTGGGAATCCGCCACTGGGTGAGAGCTCGGAGGCATCAAGGCCTGGCCGGGCTGGCGTCAGTGGCCGGGGTTGTTGCCGGAAAAATCCGGCGCCAGGCCGGAGGCGGCGAGTTGGCCGGCGAGTTCGGATTTGAGGCGGGAGAGGCCTTCGGCGGAGCTGGATTCGGCGCGCGCGACCAGGACGGCCTGGGTGTTGGAGGCGCGCAGCAGCCACCAGCCGTCGGCGGTGGTGACGCGCACGCCGTCGGTGTCAGAAACTTTGTCGCCGCTGGCTTTCAGGCGCTCGGCGACTTCGCGTACCACGTCGAATTTGCGGTCTTCGGCGCAGTCGAAGCGCAGTTCCGGGGTGTTGACGACATGGGGCAGGCTTTCGCGGAAGGCGGCGACGGATTCTGAGCCGCGGGCGACGATGCCGAGCAGGCGGATGGCGGCGTAGAGCGCGTCGTCAAAGCCGTACCATTTGTCGTTGAAGAAAATGTGGCCGGACATCTCGCCGGCCAAAGGCGCGCCGGTTTCGGCCATCTTGGATTTGATGAGGGAATGCCCGGTCTTCCACATCAGCGGGGTGCCGCCGGCGCGTAAAATTTCGTCGAAGAGGACCTGGCTGGCTTTGACGTCGGCGATGATGGTGCCGCCGGGGTGGGTTTTTAGGACGTCGCGGGCCATGAGGATTAAAAACTGGTCGCCGAACAGGATGCCGCCTGCGTTGTCCACGACGCCGATGCGGTCGGCGTCGCCGTCGAAGGCGATGCCGATGTCGGCGTGCTGCTTTTTGACCGCGGCGATGAGCTGTTCGAGGTTTTTGGGGACGGTGGGGTCCGGGTGGTGGGCCGGGAAATTGCCGTCGATTTCGGCGTTCAGCACAATGTGCTTGCCGGGCAGGCTTTTCACCAGGCGAACCAGCACGTCGCCGGCGGCGCCGCTGCCGTTGTCCCAGACCACGTTCAGGGCTTTTTCGCCGCCGTCCCAGTCCTTGAGCAGACGTTCGATGTAGGCGGCGCTGACGTCTTTTTGGGTGACGCTGCCCGTGGCCTCGGGCACCACCTGGCCGGCGGCGGACCGGGCGCCGAGGTCGAGGATGGCGGGGCCGAAAAACGGTTTTTTGCCCAGCATCATCTTAAAGCCGTTATAGTGCGGCGGGTTGTGGCTGCCGGTGACCATGACGGCGCCGTCGGTCGGTTCGGTGAAGGCGGCGAAGTAGAGCATGGGCGTGGGGCCGCAGCCGATGGCGATGACGTCCATGCCGCTGGCGACCAGGCCGGCGGCGAGGTGCTTTTCAAGTTCCGGGGAGGAGAGCCGGCCGTCACGGCCGACCGCGACTTTTTTGCCGCCGGCTTGCGCGACGATGGAGCCGAACGTGCGGCCGATGGCGAAGGCGTCGGCGGTGGTGAGGGTGTCGCCGACGACGCCGCGAATGTCGTATTCGCGCAGCGAGCTGGTCTGGAATTTGTGCGAAAAAGTCATTTTGACCCCAGGATATTATTTACGGGTAGTGTTTCAAAAATTCGCGGACGGCGGCGTTGAGGTCCGGGCGGGCGAGGGCGAAGGCGATCTGGGCTTCCAAAAAGCCGATCTTGTCGCCGCAGTCGAACCGGCGGCCTTCGAATTTGAGGCCGTGGAAGGGGGCGTGGCCGATCATTTTGGCCATCGCGTCGGTGAGCTGAACTTCGTTGCCGGCGCCGCGCTCCATCTGGGCGAGGAAGGTGACAACCTCCGGCAGCAGGATGTAGCGGCCGATGATGGAGAGATTCGACGGCGCGTCGGCGGGGGCGGGTTTTTCGACCAGGCCCCTCACCTCCACGCGGTTGCCCTGGACTTCGCCGATGTTCAGGATGCCGTAGCGGTGGGTTTGCTCGGGCGGCACTTCGCTGACGGCGACGACGTTGCCGCCGGTTTCGTGATAGACGTCCGCCAGTTGCTGGGTGCAGGGGGTCTGGCTGAGCACGAGGTCGTCCGGCAGCAGGATGGCGAACGGGTCGTCGCCGATGAAGGCGCGGGCGCACCAGATGGCGTGGCCGAGGCCGAGCGGGACCTGCTGGCGCACGGTGGAGATGGAACCGGGGGGCATCGCTTCCTCGCGCAAAAGTTCCAGGGCGTCGCGCTTGCCGCGTTCGGCGAGGGTGGCCTCGAGTTCGAAGGCGATGTCGAAATGGTCGATCAGCGCGGTTTTGCCGCGGCCGGTGACCATGCAGAATTGCTCGATGCCGGCGGCGCGGGCTTCATCGACCGCGTATTGGATCAAGGGTTTATCGACGACCGGCAGCATTTCCTTGGGCATGGCCTTGGTGGCGGGGAGAAACCGTGTGCCGAGGCCGGCCACCGGCAGAACCGCTTTACGCAAAGGCTTGATCAATACGCTCTCCTGAAATTTCTGGCCGGTGATCGCCCGCTGATATGCTGCCGAACGGGGCTTGCTGCAACATGGCGGCGTGGCGCCGGGAGTGACATGGGCCGCGTATTTGGGCAATCGGGCGAGATTATGGTGGAGGAAGATGAATGCCACATATTCACGTAGGTGAAATTTTTGAACGGGTGGTGACGTTTGATGAGGCGGGCGCGCGGGATTTCGCGTTGCTGGTGGGGGACCATAACCCGATCCACCATGACGCGAATTTTGCGGCGCAAAGCCGGTTTGGCGGGCTGATCATCAGCGGGACGCAATCCGTGGCGTATCTGATGGCGATGACGGCGACGTTCGTTTCCGAGCGCGGGCCGGCGCTGGGGCTGGAATACGGTTTCCGGTTCCGCAAGGGCGTGCGGATGGGGGAGACGGTGAAGCTGGCCTGGGTGGTGACGGATGTGACGCCGAAGGCGGGGCTGGGGGATATCGTGTCGTTCGACGCGACGCTGACGGTGCTTTCGACCGGGGAGGTGGCGGTGACGGGGTGGGGGAAGTGTGCGCTGGTTGGTGATGGAAATATGGAATAGTGCGACAATTTGCTTGTGGTTTGCGTTGATCTGGCAACATGATGAGGCGATGACGCAATTGTTCAACGAAGAGGCCTCTGAAAGGGCGGTCATTACGTTGCTGGCCGCACCAGGAACCTCCGCGCGCGTCGAGCCGTACGAGATCCTTCGCGGCGAGGGCGAGTCGGACGAGGCCTACAAGGTTCGCCAAGCCCTGCTTGTGGAGCTATGGGCCATTCCGGATTGCCTGTGTTGCGCGGATCGCCACTGGCTTTGAAAAGATGGATTGCTTCGCAAGAGCTCGCCATGACGTGGATGGGTGAAAGCCCATGTCGCCTAGTGTAAGTAAGTAAGATGGGCTTTTTTTCGAAAAAGCAGGTCTTGCTTGCTTGCTTTCTTGCCTCCCCTGCTTTCGGCCAGACCGGCTGGGGCCTGCCGCAGCTGATGGCGGGCCTCGCGCAGGTGAAATCCGCCTCCGCCCGGTTTACCGAAATGAAAACGATGGCGGTGCTCAGCGCGCCGCTGGCGGCCACCGGCACGCTGGATTATGCCGCGCCTGACTGGATGGAGAAGACCACCGTCACGCCGGTGCCGGAGCGTTTTACGCTCGACGGCGGGCAGATCACGATCACCAGCGGGCAGGATGGCCGGACCCAGGTGTTTTCGGCGCAGCAAAATCCGCTGATCGGCGGGCTGACGGAGGGGATTNNAAGCGCCAACGGCGATCATTCCGAAATGAGCATCGCCGAAACCGTCAGCAGTGCGCGCTAACCGCGCGGCGGTCGCGGTCTGGCTGGTCGGCGTCGCGGTCTGCGCGGCGGTGGTCTCGCGCACGGTTCTGCGCACCGATATGGCGGCGTTTTTGCCGCATTCGGCAACGCTGGCGCAGCAGGCGCTGACCGGTCAGGCCAGCCAGGGCGCCGCCTCGCGGCTGATCCTGGTGGCGATCGCGGGCGCGCCGCCGCCCCGGCTCGCGGCGTTGAGCCGGGACCTGGCGTCCCGGCTGCGGGAAAATCCGGCTTTCATCGACGTGGCCAATGGCGATGAGACGTCGCTCGGCGCGGTCCAGCACTTTGTGTGGGCCAACCGGTATCTGCTCAGCGGCGGCGTCACCGCGGACCGGTTCACGGTGGCGGGGCTGCGCGCGGCGCTGGAAAACGATCTCGGGCTGCTGGGCTCGGATATGGGCGACGTGGAGCAGGCAAGTCTCCCCGCCGACCCGACGGGGGAAATGCTGACGCTGATGGGGCAGCTCGGACCGGGGGCGGGACCGGCCAGCGTGGATGGGGTATGGATGTCGGCCGATGGCGGCCGGGCGCTGCTGCTGGCGCACACCGCGGCGCCGGGCTTTGACATCGAAGGCCAGCGGCGCGCGCTGGCGGCGATTAAGACCGCGTTTGACCGCGGCCGCGCGGTGGTGGCGGGGGCGGCGGGCGCGCGGCTGTTGGCCACCGGGCCGGGCGTGTTCGCCGTGCATATCCAGGCGATCACCGAGGCCGACGTGTCGCGGCTCTCGATCCTGGCGAGCGCCGGCGCGGTGTGCCTGTTATTGTTCGCCTACCGTTCGCCGCGCGTGCTGGCGCTCGGCCTGCTGCCGGTGGCGACCGGCGCGCTCGCCGCCGTGGCGGCGGTGTCGCTGGCCTTCGGCTATGTCCACGGCGTGACGCTGGGATTTGGCGTGACGCTGATCGGCGAATCGCTGGATTACGCGATCTATCTGTTTACCCAGATCGGGCCCGGGGAGCCGGCCGGCGCGGCGATGGCGCGGATATGGCCCACTTTGCGCCTGGGCGCCGCGACCTCGGTAGTGGGGTTTTGCGCGATGCTGGGCTCGCGTTTCGTGGGGTTCGCGCAGCTGGGCCTGTTTTCGATCGTCGGCCTGATCACGGCGGCCTGTGTCACCCGCTATGTTCTGCCAAACCTGGTGCCGGCCGGGTTTTCGGCGCCTGGCTCCGGCATTCTGGCCCGGCCGCTGCTGGCGGTCATCGCGCGCCGCGCACGGCTGCGCTGGCTGGTGGCGCTGGCGGCGCTGGCGGCCGGCCTGGCGCTGGTGACGCACCGCGGCGGGCTGTGGGATGGCAATCTGGCCGATCTGAGCCCGGTGCCGGCGGCCGACCAGGCCCTGGATGCGAGCCTGCGCCATGCGCTGGGTGTGCCGGATTTGCGCTATTTCGCGGTGTTTGGAGCGGGCGGCGCGCAGCCCGCGCTGGCGGCGAGCGAGGCGCTGACGCCGGCGCTGCAGGGCCTGGCCGCGCGCCATCTGATTGGCGGATTTGACCTGCCCAGCCTGACATTGCCGAGCCGGCGGACNNAGGCGAGTGCGGGGCTGCCATTCCGGCCGCACCTTTTCGAGCCGTTTTTTGCCGCCGTGGCCGCCGCCCGCGTGGCGCCGCTGGTGCGGGAGGCCGATCTGCCGCCGCCGCTGGCGCTGCGCGAGGAGTCCATGCTGGTCAGCGCGGCCGGCGGCTGGACCGTGCTGGCGCCGCTGCGCGCCGTGACCGATCCCGCCGGCGTCGCCGCCGCGCTCGCGGCGAGCCCGGTTCATGGCGTGGAACTGGTCGATCTCGACCACGAGTCGGCCGCGCTGCTGCTGGTGTTTCAGGCTGACGCGTGCAAGCTCGCCGTGATCGGCGGCCTCGCGATCCTGGCCGTGCTGGCGGCGGGGCTGCGCTCGCCGGGCCGGGTCGCGGCGATCGCGGCGCCGCTTGCCGCCGCGGTCCTGGTGACCGCCGCCGTGCTGACCTGGCATGGCGCAAAACTGTCCATATTCATGGTGGTCGGGTTTCTGCTCATCGTCGCGGTCGGCTCCAATTACTGCCTGTTCTTCGCGCGGCTGGAGCACGACACGGGCCGGCGCGCGCGCGCCGCCGGGTCCATCGTGCTGGCCAATCTTTGCACGGTCGCGGCTTATGGGCTGATGTCGTTTTCCCGCATCCCGGTGCTGCACGACATCGGCATGACGGTCGCGATCGGCACGTTTCTCAGCCTGGTCTTCGGCGCCGTGCTCGCCACACCGGCGCGGGCGGCGTGACGCCGCCGCTCGCCCTGCGCCGCCATCAGGCGCCGGACCGGTGCGGGACCCGCCGGTTGGTGGTGATGCTGCCGGGCGCGGGCATGACGGCGGCGGATTTTGCCGCCAATGGCCTGGTGCGCGCGCTGCATGAACGCCATCCGGACATCGACATCGTGGCCGCGTGCCCGCCGCTCGAGCTCTACCTCGATGGCGAAGCCGCCGCCGCGCTGCATCGCCAGGTGATNNCTGGGCACGCCGGGCACCATCGCGGCCATCGAAGCCGCCGGCGGGCCGGCGCGCTGGACGGCAAGCGCCGTCACGACCGCGCCGGAAGCCGCGATGTGGCGCTGGCTGCGGAATTTTTGCGCCGCGCCGCCGGCGCGCCCCGCGTTTTTTCTGGGCTACGGCGAAGCCGACCGCTTCGCCCGCGGCCATCGCCTGCTGGGAGCTCTGCTGCCGCCGGCGTGCGTCGTGACGCTGCCGGGCGGGCATGACTGGGAAACTTGGGGCGCGCTGTGGCGGCTGGTGCTGGACGCTGGCATCTTTGGGGCGCGTGGGTGAAAGCAAGTAAGCAAGCGGTCGCTTTT
>PLFB01000157.1:45090-46262 GCA_003137135.1 Acetobacteraceae bacterium | reverse complement strand
AAAAAGCGACCGCTTGCTTGCTTGCTTGCTTCCAGCGCTGGACGATCCACCGCCCAAGCGGATATGATGGCGGACGGATTTTTTGAGGGGCGGCCGCCATCGGCAAGTATTACAGCGCGACCGCCAGCCTGCCCGGCCTGCCCCCCGCGCCCACGCCGGCCGACGAAGCCGCCTACCGCCGGGCCTTCCCCTACTACGCCGAGCTTTGCGCGCTGTCGGAGATCCGCAAGAAGCCTGGCTTCGAGGTGCCGCTGCGCAGCGGCATCGGCGGCCACTCCTTGCTTTACCTGTCCGGCGTCCGCCGGGTCCGCGGCGCCGGCTACCCGACGCTCGAACTCTCCGCCCCCGCCGGTGTGGGCATCAGCGTCAATTCGCATTACCGCAACGCCGCCTGGGTCGCCGCCGACGGACCGGATTTTTTATGGCGCGGCGCGCTGGACCCCGGCGAGAGCCTGACCCGCGACAGCTATGCCCGGACCCAGGAGCGTGCCAAGGAAGCGGGCGTGCTGGACGGTGTCGAATTCCACGAGCATTTTTTCCGCGGCAAACCAACCGGCATGGCGGCGCGCGACTACATGTACGAAATTTCGGTGGGCACCGACTACGCCGCCCAGTTCGGCCGCGACGTTTTTCGCGCGCGGGTGCCGTTGGACCGGGCCCGCATGGGCGTCCTCGTCGATCACCTCAACGCCCTCAACCGCCCCTACCGCGACGGCGCCAGGATTTTCCAATGGAAACTCTTCAACAATAACTGCTGCCATGTCGCCCACAACGCGCTGGCCGCCGCCGGCATCTGGTCGCATTTTCCGACGGGCATTTTTTTTGTGCTGGCCGCCTTCGGCTTCCCGGTCCCGAAGAACGAGCTGGTCGATCTGGCGCTGCGCGCCAATGACTTGCCGATCGGCGATCCGCTCGCCCTGTTCACCGACACCGCCGCGCGCCGCGCCCTGCTGGCGACCGGCACGCTGCCCGCCGGCCCGGGCGCGCTGGTGATCTCGCAACCGGCGGTCAGGGATAACGAGGTCTATGACATCGATCGGCTCAAACTGATTTTTTATGACAACCCGTTCTGGGGCGCCTACCAGGCCCGGCTGGAACGCATCCTGACCGAACCAATTTTTTACGACCTGCGGGCCAATTTGCGCCATTTCAGGGACATTTTCGCGCGTGCG
>PLFB01000157.1:241-45071 GCA_003137135.1 Acetobacteraceae bacterium | reverse complement strand
TGGCGACAGTTTGACGCCGCTCGCGATCAGCGATTTTTCGGTCGTCACCAGCATGGCCGCCGGCCGCTCCGCGAGCATCGCCGCGCTGCGCCAGGGCGCCAGCGGCTTGGCACCGTGCGCGTTCGAAAACCTGCCCTTCCCGACTTACACCGGCGAGGTCCGCGGCCTGGAGGATTGGCGGCTGACCGGCGAACTGGCCGGGTTCGATTGCCGCAACAACCGGCTGGCGCTGATGGCGCTGCAACAGGACGATTTTTTGCATGCCGTTGCGGAAGCGCGGGCGCGGTACGGCGCCGGCCGCATCGGCGTGTTCGCCGGTACCAGCACATCCGGCCTGTTGCAAACGGAAATGGCCTATCGGGACCGCGACGCCGTGACCGGCGCTCTGCCGCCGGCTTTCGACTATGCGCGGACCCACAACACCTACTCGCTCGCCCGCTTCGTGCGCGCCGTGTGCCAGTTGCACGGCCCGGCTTTCGTGGTGTCCACCGCTTGCGCCGCCACCGCGAAGGTGTTCGCCAGCGCCGCCAGGATGATCGAGGCGGGAATTTGCGATGCGGCGCTGGTCGGCGGCGCCGATACGCTGTGCGCGACGACTTTGTTCGGCTTTCAGTCGCTCGGCGTGATGGCGGCAGGCCCGTGCCGGCCGTTTGACGCGGCGCGGGACGGCATTTCCATCGGCGAGGCAGCCGGCTTTGCGTTGCTGGAGCGGCGGGCGCCGCGTCATGGCGGGGCGACGGTTTTCCTGCTGGGCGCCGGTGAAAGCGCCGATGCGTATCACATGTCCTCGCCGCATCCGGAGGGGCTGGGCGCCAGGCTGGCGATGCAACGCGCGCTCGACGCCGCCGGGCTCGATCCGGGGCAGATCGACTATGTCAATCTGCACGGCACGGCCACGCTGGCGGGGGACGCGGCGGAGGATCGCGCGGTGTCCGGCTTGTTCGGCGCGCTGGTGCCGTGCAGCTCGACCAAAGGCTTTACCGGGCATACGCTCGGCGCCTCCGGCGTGGTGGAGGCGGCATTTTGCATGTTGGCGATTGCGCACGGTTTTCTGCCGGGCAGCCCGCATACCGGCGCGGTGGACCCGGCATTCGCCTGCGGCTATGCGCGCGCGGGCAGAGCCGCGCGCCTGGTCCGCGTGATGAGCAATTCCTTCGGCTTCGGGGGCGCCAATTGCAGCCTGGTGTTCGGACGCCTGGCGTGACGCGGGTCTATGTCGAAGGCGTGGGGCTGTGGGGACCTGGCCTCGAGGGCTGGCAAGCGAGCCGGCCGGTTCTGGCCGGACGCGCGGACTACGTCGCCTCGCCGGCGGCGGCGCCGCAGCCCGCTTTGCTGCCGCCGAATGAGCGGCGCCGGGCGGTGGAGACNNAGCGCGACGGCGACGGTCCTGACCTCCTCGGGCGGGGATGGCGGCACGATCGACCAGATCATGACGGTGCTGGCCTCGCCGGAGCGCGCCCTTTCCCCGACGCGGTTCCACAACTCGGTCCATAACGCGCCGTCCGGCTACTGGGGAATCGCCACCGGCGCCCGCGCGCCTTCGACCAGCCTGTGCTGCCATGACGGCAGTTTCGCCGCCGGATTGCTGGAAGCCGCGGTGCAGGCGGTGTCGGAAGACCGCGCCGTGGCGCTGATCGCCTATGACGTGCGCTATCCCTCGCCGCTCAGCCTGGTGCGGCCGATCGGCGCCGCCTTCGCGGTGGCGCTGGTGCTGTCGCCCGCGCCGGGGCATGCGAGCTTCGCCCGCATCGATGTGCGGCTGGAGGCGAATGCAGTTTTAACGGCGGTCAGTCCCGCGGCCCTGGAAACGCTGCGGCGCAACACGCCGGCGGCGCGTGCGCTGCCGATGCTGGCGGCCTTCGCGCGGCGCGAGGCCGGCAGCGTCACCTTGGACTATCTCGACGATCTGGCGCTGACATTGGACCTCGCCCCCGTGCACCCGGCTGGACCACGCCGGTGATGCTGATGGATCGAGATGCCATCGCCGCGATGCTCCCGCATGCGGGCGCCATGTGCCTGCTGGATGGGCTGCTGGCATGGGACAGGGGCTCGATAAGCTGCGTCTCGCGCCGCTACCTGGCACGGGATAACCCGTTGCGGCGCGCGGACGGCACGCTTGGCATCGCGGCCGGAATCGAACTCGCGGCGCAGGCGATGGCGCTGCATGGCGGCCTGATCGCGGCGGGCGGCAAGCCGACTCACGGCGTGTTGGCCAGTGTGCGGGATGTGCGGTTTGCCGCGGCCAAGCTTGACGCGGCGGCGGGTGAAGTGGCGGTGGACGCCGAACTTCTGGCTGGCGACGCCGGCGGCGCCACCTACCGCTTCGCGCTCACCCGCAACGGCCGCGTGCTGTTATCCGGCCGGGCGACCGTCATATTGGAGACCACGGCATGATGCGCGCACTCGTCACCGGCGGCAGCGGTGCGATCGGCGGCGCGATCGCCACCGCTTTGGCCGCCGCCGGTCACCATGTGTATGTGCACGCCAGCGGCCAGCTGGAGCGCGCCGCCGCTACCGCCGCCGCCATCGCGGGTGGGGGCGGTTCCGCCGAGGCTGTTCGGTTCGACGTGACCAACCAGGCTGAGACGGCGCTCGCGTTAAAAACTCTGCTCGCCGCCGGTCCCATTCAGATCCTGATCAACAATGCCGGCATCCATGACGACGCCGTCATGCCCGGGATGCGGCCGGAGCAGTGGTCGCGCGTCATCGACGTTTCGCTGAACGGTTTTTTCAACGTCACCCAGCCGCTGCTGCTGCCGATGATCCGCACGCGATGGGGCCGCATCGTCAACATCTCCTCGGTCGCCGCGATCGCGGGCAACCGCGGCCAGACCAACTACGCCGCCGCCAAGGCCGGGCTGCACGGCGCCACCAGGTCGCTCGCACTGGAGCTCGCCAGCCGGGGCATCACCGTCAACACCGTGGCACCCGGCATCATCGCCTCGCCGATGAGCGCCGGCACCTTTCCCGACGACGCCATCGCGCGGCTGGTGCCGATGAAGCGCGCCGGCCGGCCCGAGGAAGTCGCTGACCTGGTCGCCTTCCTCGCCTCCGCGCGGGCCGGGTATATTTCGGGCCAGGTCATCTCGATTAATGGCGGCATGATTTAGTCAAGGAGGCAAGCAACACCGGCTTTTTCAAAATTGCGCCGAAAACGGCAGGGTGTCTGGTTGGATGCCGGAGACGGTGTGCGCCGCCTGATCCCGAACGAATTTCACCTGGCGAACGAATACAAGGTCAGCCAGGGCACCGTTCGCAAAGCGCTGATCGCCATGGCGGCCGAAAAACTGATTGACCGGCAGCAGGGCCGCGGCACCGATGTCGCGCGCCATACCAGCGAAAAATCCTTGTTGCATTTTTTTCGGATGGTCGGGCTGGACGACCAGCGCCCGCATCTCGCGCTGCCGGACCGATTCGTTCCGCTATGCGACGGAGATTACATGAGGCCGCCAAATGATCACATCAGCTGATTATATTGATCTGAATTAACTGTTTTATTTGTGGGTTTGCCAGGCGCATGGTTTCGCCATGCCGCTCAACAAGACAATCCTGCTCCCGGGCCTGCTGCTTTGTTGCGCCGTCACCGGGCTGGCTTGTCTGTTGCAGGCGCTCGAAGCGCGCCTTGCGGGCCAGACCTATCTCGAAGCGCTGGTGCTGGCGATTCTGCTCGGCGTGGCGATCCGCACCGCGTGGCGCCCCGCACCCGCGTTTCTCCCCGGCATTCACTTCAGCGCGACAATCTTGCTGGAAACCGCCGTCGTGCTGCTTGGCGCCTCGGTCAGCGTCCGGACGGTGCTGGCGCTGGGCCCCAAACTGCTGCTCGGCATCGTCGCCGTCGTGGCGGTCTCGATCCTGTTTAGCTACGCGATCAGCCGGTTGCTGCGGCTATCCTCCCGGATGGCCATCCTGATCGCGTGCGGCAATTCGATCTGCGGCAACTCCGCCATCGCCGCCGTGGCGCCCGTGATCGGCGCCGACGGCGATGACATCGCGGCCGCGATCGCCTTCACCGCGGTTTTGGGCGTGATCGTGGTGCTGCTGCTGCCGTTGCTGGTGCCGATCCTGCTGCTCTCGCTGACGCAATATGGCGTGCTGGCTGGGCTGACTGTCTATGCCGTGCCGCAGGTGCTGGCGGCGACGCTGCCGATCGGCGCGCTCAGCAACCAGGTCGGCACGGTGGTGAAGCTGGTGCGGGTGCTGATGCTGGGGCCGGTGGTGCTGGTGGTTTCGCTGTGCACGGCGCGGCTGCGCGGCTCGGCGCAGGCCGGCGCGGCGCAGGCCGGCGCGGCGCGGCTGCCGGCGCTGCACCAGATGGTGCCGTGGTTTATCGCGGGATTTTTGGCGGTGCTGATGCTGCGCTCGAGCGGTGCTGTTCCGGCTGCCTGGCTGGGTCCGATCAAATTCACCGCCGCCACGCTGACGACGATTTCGATGGCGGCACTCGGTCTGGGCGTGGATGTGCGGGTGGTGGCGAAAGCCGGAATCAGGGTCACGACTGCCGTCACCGTGTCGCTGATCGCGCTCGGCGGTATCAGTTTGTTGTTGATCCGGCTTGCGGGCATTCATTGATGCGCGCGGTCGAAAGCAGTTACTTTTTTGAAAAAAAGTAACCAAAAAACTTTTATTTCCCACGGCCTTTGAGTGGCCACGGATTGGCCACTCAAAGGCCGGGGGAAATAGAAAGTTTTTTGCGGAGCTTTTTTTCAAAAAAGCGACCGCTACCGGCAATAACGGCAACGCAGTGTTGGTGCCGCGGTCCAGCGCAGCCGGCGCGATCAGCCAAGTGCCGCCAGCAGGGTGTACATGATCCCGAGCGTCGCACCGCCGATCTCGGTGGTGAAATCCCCCGCGGTCTCGGCCGCGAACGTGATGGCCGACGTCGTGGCGCCACCGGCCGCGGTGATGCGCCGGAACGCCGCATCCTCGGTGCGGGCATCGACGCCGCCGCACGCATCGACCGCGACGAAGGCGGTGTAGCCGGCTGCCAGGGCGTCCAGCGCGGTGCGCTGCACGACGATCTCGCTCGCGACGCCGGCGAGGATCAGCGCCTTGCGCCCAGACGCGTTCAGGGCATCGGCGAGCCCGGCATCGGCAAACGCCGAGGTCTGCGTACGCATTCTGGGCGCACTTTCGGGCAATGCCGAGGTCACCGACGGCAAAAACGCGCCGCCCGGCGGCACGGCGGAGAGAAAGGCGGGAATGCCGTGCAGCGCCGCCAGTTTGGCGAGGCCCGCGGCCGCCAGGTCGAGCTGCTGGATGTTGCGCGTGCGGCTGTTCTTGACGATCTCCTCCTGCAGATCGAGGAACAGAATGGCGGCGTTGTGCTTGGTGGGGATGATCATGCTGGGTCCTTTCTCAATGTGGCTGGAAGCCGGTGGGGCAGGCGCCGTCGATTGCTCTCTCGGCATAGCCCGGCGCCGCGTGCGCCAGTTTCCCGGCATCACGGGCGATCAGCGCCAGAGCGAAATTTTCCCGCGCGAAAACCGCCGCGACCGCGGCGCCCGGACCGGACCCGTAGCCCGCGATAACAGCGTGTTTGAGCCGGCGATTCATTGATCCCCTCGACGTTCATCAAGTATTTCGCCACATCTAATAAATAGATTTACGTTTAGCTTCAAATCGAACGGATCGATGACCGGTATCGACCAGACCGATTGCGCAACGCCGGCCTCAAAAGCGGCGCCGCGCATCCGAATGACCGGCTCGCGGCGCAGGACGGCAACGCCGGCAGGCCATCCATTTGCACGAAAAGCTTGTCAAGCCGCCGGAAACCGCCCTAACAGTTACGCCACCGGCTTGGATCACTGCAGCACATGAGACTCCATTTGGCGGCTAAACGCGTGACAAGGCTGGTGGTGTTTTGGCTGTCGCTCGCCGGCATCGCGGCGGCGCACGCGCAGACCCAGCCGGTCGAAAACGCCGGGCCGCTACTCGCCGCCGCCAGCTACGATGGATACGGCATTCAGCAGCCGCAGGGCCTCGACGCCGTCAACTATTTGTATAGCGCGCAAGGCACCTGGCGGCATTTTCATAATCTGATCGACCCGCAAAATACCGCACCCGGTCAAGTACCGGAATATGGCTATTATTGCGGCTGGACCGGCGCCGTCTCAAATCAATTCCCGATCGGCACCTGGGGCAGCAGCGCCTGCCCGCCGATTTCGTCATCGCCGTACAAGCCCCTGCCAGACCTGGTTGCGCTGGCGAACGGCAAAACCGACACCTCGGTGCCCAGCGCCAATGACGACACGCTGTACCAGCTGACCTACCAACAAGCCGGAACCAAGACCGGCGTCTCCGGCTACGCTTTTGAGGAGCACGCCGGGCGCGGCGCCGGCGGCGTGTTGGAATGCGGCGGCCCAAAATGCGACTTCTCCCAGTTCTGGTTCGACGATAACTGGCTGGCGCGCTACATGAGCGAGGCCTACGGCGCGCCTGCCCCCGATGGGTTATATGCCCCGCCGGGCTTCAACAGATGGGCGATCATCGGCGGCGGCACCGCCGATTGGACACCGTATCCGTCGCCGGGCAATTATATCGACCAGCTCTGCCTCAATGGGCTTTATGACTTTGACACGGGCAACGACAGCCTCGCCTACACGCTGCTCGCCAGCGCTTTGAGTTTGGCCGGGGAGACGTACAGCACGGCCAATCAGCAATATGAATACCCGGACGTTTACGCCGCGTACTATATTGGGCTGATGGCGATCCTGAATGATACGCTGCTGGAGAGCGGCGAGTTCGGCGGCGCCGAGCTTGACGATCTCGTGCAGCAATCCGTATCGCTCCACTCAAAAATACTTGCTGATCAGCAACATTCCTCGTCCGGCCCCATCGGCTGGACCACGGGAAACGGCAGGTCGTCGATCAAGGCCGGCTTGATCAATACGGAAACCACGACCGTCATGGTGCTGGCGCTCAGCACGGCCGCAAAATACACGTTCGAACCCGGTCTGGCGCCGGCGCGCTCTGACTGCACGACCTGCGTGCAGCGGCCCTACCATGTCCTGTCCGCCGTTGTTGGCCTTACCGCCGCCGATGAATACATGACCTACGGCCCCTACATCCACATGCCGCTCGGCAACTATAAAATAGAATTCTATCTCCGGACACCGTTGGCGCAGACTGGCAACATCGCCAACCTTGACGTCCATGACAACAATTCCGGTGCCATACTGGGCGCCAGTCTGGTCAGCGGCGATGCCATGGCCGCGGGCGACCAATGGACACTGGTCGCCATACCCATTTCGGTCACCAACCCGCATAACCGGATGGAATTCCGCGTGTACTGGTATGGTGCGATGAATCTGGATATCAGGGCCATCCGGGTCCACTAGACGAGCGGCTTCGAACTGTCCCGCCGTACAGTAAAGTAAGCGGTCGCTTTTCTGAAGAAAAGCTCCGCAAAAGACTTTTTGAGCTTTATTCAGGGTGTTCGAACGCCACCGGCCCAAATTAACAACAAGTTTTTTGGTGCTTTTTTTCAAAAAAGAACTGCTTTATTTGCTGGCTTCGATTGTTCCGGTCCACAATTGACACCCAAAGACCAAAAGGTTTAGGTTTCAGTGGCGTATGAATTCCATGGCTCGCACGGGGGCGAACGCTTTGAGATGCCGGATACAATTGAGCTGCTCATCGCGGACTCCGCAAGCAATCTTGTTGCCCGTCTAAATCAACCACAGCGTGCGCGGCCCGACATTCCTGTCTCATGGCAAAGCAGCTTCTCCCCGCCACGGCCCGAAAATGTCCCGAAAATGGTTCTGGACGCTTCCGGCGTGCTACGGCTTGAAAGTGGCAACTTCATTCTGCTGCATGAAGCGAACGAAGATTTAGACGCCTGGGCCATTCTCGTGCCGCTGGAATTTCAGAGAGACGCGGAATTGATCGCGTTTCGGCTCCGGGGCGCGATTCAAATGGCACTCACTCCGACGCTGTTTATTATGAAATCATATCTCTATATTCTGAATCGGCCAGCGGATCATGACGGCATGGCGACCTATGTATCCGGGCTGAAGAATGGCGCTCTGTCGCACGCGGAACTTCTCTTTGCGCTCGCCGCATCGGGGGAGGCGGCGATTCAGTGTGAGAGATTGCTGCTCTATCCCATGGCGGGGGCATCGGCGTTGGACGGCGGTATCGAAAACGCCGTTGTCGGCGCATCGGATATTTTTTTCGTATCGAAAGCGACATTCGCCGAACCAGCGGATTAAGACCTTTATGGCGAGGCTGCTCGTTCTGAATTTTTTTCCGGCCTTTCATCCGGCCGCGAGCGGCGGGGAATTGCGGGTCGGCAATCTGTATCGCGCCTTGGCCAATACCCATGATGTAACGTTGCTGACCTCGACCAATCCGGGTGTCCGGTTCGAGGAACTGCAACACCAGCCGCGGTTCCGGGAAATCCGGTTTCCGAAGGACGAGTTATGGCGCCGGGCCTATGAGACGCTCAAGGCATGGGGTCTGGAGGGAGAGCTCTCCGGTGTGGCTTTCGCAATGGCGGTCAGCGATCCTTCATGCCGATTGCGGCAACTGGCTTTGGAGCTCGCCAAAACCGCGGATTTCATTGTCCATGAGTTTCCATATTCCGAGCCGATTTTTTCCGCCGGCGTTGCGGTGCCCGAGATTTATAACGCGCATAATTTTGAACTCAGCCTGCTCTCCTCGATCATTCACGGGCCGGGCTTCGACGCGCTGTTTCTGAAGCTGATGCGCTGGGAGGCAAATCTTGCCGCGCGGGCACGCTATGTCTTTGCGACGTCGCGCGTCGATGCCGATCGCTTCAGGCTGTTCTACGGCATCGATCCGGCGCGGATCGCCTTATGCCCGAATGGCCTCGACGAGGCGGACATGCGCGACGTCGCGGCGGCGCGCAAGCGCGTGAAGTCCAGCCATGCGCGGCCCAAACTTCTGTTCATGGGCTCGCACCACGCACCGAATGTAGAGGCGGCGCTGTTTTTGATTGAGCTGGCTGACTCCCTGCCCAAATGCGACATCATCCTGGCCGGTAGCGTCTGTCAGCGGCTGGGCGATCGCCGGATGCCGTCGAATGTGATTCGCTTCGGGCAATTTGATGCCGCGGCCAAGCGGCAGCTGTTGCTGGACGCCGATCTGTTTTTGAATCCCGTCACGGCCGGCTCGGGTACGAGTTTGAAGGCGCTCGAGGCGCTTGGCGCCGGCGTGCCGATGGTTGCGACACCGGAAGGGGTTCGCGGGCTGGGGCTGCGGCATTTGACCGAAGTCTGCCTGGCGCCGCGGCAAGGTTTCGCCGCCGCCATCCGCCAGATGCTGGCCGGCCGCGCCCAGGCGCGAAAGATCGCCGCCGCCGGCCGGGCCCTGGCGCTGCGGGATTTCACCTGGAGCCAGAGTGCGGAACGCTTCAACGCGCATCTGGCGACGGCGCCATCGCTGGCGCCGGCGCGATCGCCGATATTTTTGGCGTTGAACGACTATCCGGTGCAGGTCTCGAACTCCGGCGGCATCGCACGTATCCGCAAGCTGCTTGAAAACAGCCAGGCCGACACGGTTCTGGTGACGTTTGGGTCAGATTACGAGTTCGTACTGATTTCGCCCACCCTGTTGTCGGTGACCGTGCCGAAAAGCGAGGCGCATCGCCACCTTGAGGACGAAGTCAACCGCGGTGAGAGCAACACCGCGAATGACATTGCCGCCAGCCTGTTCGCCGCCTCCAGCCGCGTGCTTTCCGCGATCACGCTGGCGCTGGCCCGGCGCGCCAAGGCGGTGATTTTCGAACACCCCTACATGGCGCCGCTGCTGCCCGCGCTGCGCCAACTGCGCCCTGACATTCACGTTATCTACAGCGCCCATAATGTCGAGGCCGCCCATAAGGCCGAGCTTTTGCGTGACCACAGGCAAGGCGGCGTACTGGCGGATCTGGTCGCGGCGCTCGAATCCTATCTGACAGAGCATGCGCATCTCATTCTGTGCTGCACGGCGGCCGACGCGGCATGGTTTGCCGCTCCGGAACGCGCCGTCATGGTCGCGCCCAATGGCTGCGAGGTGCCGGCTCCCGAGGCGCTGCAGGCCGCCCGGACGACCGGCACCGGGGATTTGCCGCCGCGCATCGGTTTCCTGGGGTCCGCGCATGGGCCGAACATCGCCGCACTGACCCACATCGTGCAAAAGCTCGCGCCGGCCTTTCCCGAGCTGGCATTTGAAGTCATCGGCGAAGTGTGCACCCGGATTTCGCCGCCGGTGGGCGGCAATGTGACATTGCACGGCGTGGTGGATGAGCCGGCCAAGACCGGCATTATGGCGAACTGGACCCTGGCGCTCAACCCGGTGCTCTCCGGCGGTGGTTCCAGCCTGAAACTGGCCGACTATTTGGCGCATGGGCTGGTCTCGCTCAACACGCCGGCCGGCGCGCGCGGCTACGATATCACGGCGAATGACATCGGCTACGTCGCTGAGCTTGCCGAGTTCGGCGCGCTGATCCGTACCGCGCTGTCGGACCCGCAACGGCCGCAAAAAGCCGGCAAGGCTTATCAATACGCTACCGCAACTTTGAGCTGGCCGGTCTGCACGCGGGACTATCGCGCCTATCTGCAGGCTTTGCCGGGCGATTTTGCCACCGATCCGGCGGCGCGATCGCTTCTGGTGGTGACGGATCAGTACGCGGAGCCGGCGGCTGGCGAGGCGCAAATCTATCTGGACGAGGTGCTCAAGCAGCTGCGTCCGCGGTTCGGGCGGATCGACCTGGCCGCGATCGATGCGGCGCGGCTGACCCGGCAATTTCATTTCGCTACACGAATGGAAGCCGCTGGACACGGTGCCGCGGCGCGGATCGCCGAACTGTTCGACCAGGCTTACTACTTTGCGCCGGACGCGCCGCGCGATGACGTGATGGCGCGCTGCCGGGCGCTGGAGGGTTATTGGACGCAGGTGGAGCCGCGGTTATTGGCGCCGTTCGCGCAGTTATGGGCGGCGCAGGACGAACCCTTGCTGTTCGGCGGGTTTTACTCGCCGGAGTTCGGCGACGGCGCGGTCCGGCGCTGGAGCGCGCCGGAATTTGCCCTGCTGCTCCCGGCCGGGAGCCGCGTCTTGCGTATGCGGGGCTCCGGGCCCGCCCAAAAAACGCTGCGCGTGACGCTGGCGCGCATCGCATCCGGCGGCGTTTTCCAGGATCTGGCGCAGATCGTCCAACCGATCGCCAACAGCTTCTCCGTCAGTTTCGCCTTGCCGGCGACAAGCGGCCGGCAGCCGCTTGTCGTGCTATGCCAGGTCGCACCGCACGAGGCCGCCGGTGACCATCGTCCGTTTGGCGTGAAGCTGGACCATGCCTCGGTCCTGCTGGCGCGCGGACTGGCCCGCGATGATCGCGATGCGGCGTTTTTCGCGCTGGAAGAATTTTCCGCCGATCTGACGCGTGACATCGAGACCGAGATTTTGGGCCGCGCATTCCAGCCCTGGATCACGCGGCTAGGGCAGGAGGCGCTGCGGCAAAGCGACGCGACGGCGGAGAATTTCGACGCGGTGCATAAAGTGCATTCGGCGGCGCTGCGGCGCTGGCTGGCCTCGGCGGTCAAGCGATATGATGTCATCCTGGTGCAGGCCAGCCAGTCCGATGCGCTGCCGCGCATCCGCGAAGCGCTCGCCGCCACGCCACATCAGCCGCGCGTCGTTGCAATGCCGCATTTTCATGGCGCCGAGCGGATGGATTACTGGCGGCATGATCTGGAGAGTTTGGCGGCGGGGCCGGCGACCCTGCTGTTCTCGCAGGATGTCGCCGATTCGTTGCGGCTTGGTGAGCGGGCGAAAATCGTTCCGGCGGGCGGCGTGCATGCCTGCGATGTTTTGGACCCGGCCGCTTTTTCGCGCTTCCAAAACATCCATTCGTCCCAAAACCCGTTCTTTCTGCTGATCGGGCACGCCAACGCGGCGCAGCCCTTCGCGCGCGTGGCGCGGGCGCATCAGGCGTTGCGCCGCGAGGGCATCGAGGTTGAACTGGTGCTGATCGGTCCGGCGGAAGCTGGCGAACCGGCGGGCGAGACCGTGCATGCTCTCGGCGAGCAGCCGTTGGACATTGTTCACGGCGCGCTATCCGCCTGCCTGGCGGTGATCGACCTGGCCAAAAACGCCCATTTTTCGGAAGCGATTTGCAAGGCTTGGTTGTGCAAAAAGCCGGTCATCGCGAACCGGCGCAATGCCGCGTTCCGTGACATGATCCGGCACGGGGATAATGGCTTACTCGTCGGGGCGGATTGGGAGCTCGCCGCCGCGATGCGCCACCTGGCCGCCGACGCGGCTTCATGCGGCCGCCTCGGCGCGGCGGGATTTGCGGAGGTGCATCGCCGCTATACGTGGCCGGCGGTGGCGCAGGCGGTGATGGATGTTTTGGCGGGGTAATCGGGTGAAGGAGAGTAAGCAAGCGGTCGCTTTTCTGAAGAAAAGCTCCGCAAAAGACTTTTGATTCCCCCGGCGTTTGAGCGGCCATACTGTGGCCGCTCAAACGCCGAGGGAATCAAAAGTTTTTTGGTTACTTTTTTTCAAAAAAGTAACTGCTTCCTTGGCAGGCGGTACTCGTTTCTTTTCAGCAACTGGACAATCCCGCCGCCGCGTGAAAAGCTGTTTTCGGAGCTTGTCTCTTGCAAGGTCGTGGTCGAATGGCGTGGAATGGCTGGCTGGATCAATATTATGCGCGTTACCAGGACGCGCTGGCCGCGTCGGATGTCAGAGCGCGGCTGGTGGCGCTGCATGACCTGGCAACGGAAACGCGGCTGGCCGGCAAAAAATTCATGTTCGCGGGCAATGGCGCCAGCGCGTCCTGCGCCTCGCACGCGGCGGTCGATTTCACCAAGCAGGCGAAATTGCGCGCCGTCAGTTTCAATGATGCCACGCTGATCACCTGCCTTTCGAATGATTGCGGGTTTGAGAATTTCATCGCCAAGGCGGTCGAGTTTTATGCCGATGACGGTGACGTTCTGGTGCTCATTTCGGTTTCCGGCGAATCCCCGAATGTGGTTGCGGCGGCGAAATATGCGCGCAGGCGCCGGCTGAAGGTGGTGAGTTTCACCGGCTGTGCGGAAGAAAATGCGTTGCGCGCGCTATCCGATATCGGCTTCTGGGTCGGCTCACGCGCCTATAATATCGTCGAATGCATGCATATGATCTGGCTGACGACAGTGGTGGACATGCTGGTCGGGGCGGCGGAATACGCGGTCAACGACGCCGTGCAGCCTTACCCGGCCGTCGCCAGGAAGGCATCCGGCGGCGGCTGAGTTGTGAGTTTTAGCCACCTGATGGCCAGGCCGAGCTGCCTGGTATCCAGGATTTTGCCATCCGCCTTGGCCATCGCCGGCTCACCGATCAGGAAATCGAGCACGATCTCGCCCGTTTCAGCCAGGCCCTCTGGCAGAGCGGCGGCAAGGATATGCGCTTGCCCGGCAGCGAGCGTCCAGGCGCCGGCCAAAATTCCGTTGATCGCGAGGGCGAGATTGGGCGCCGCGCCGGCCCCAGAGTGAACATGGCCGTAAAACACCGCGAAGCCCGCCGCGCCCGGGGCCGTGCCCGCGGAGAACTCAAGCCGCAGCCGCGCCGCGACACCGTCCGTCCAGGTGAAAAACTCTTCCGGACCGGACCAGCCCCAGCCTGGCTTGCTATCTCCCAAGGTGCTGCGGTTGAGTTCAATCACCTGTTCCCAGGCGCAGGGCAGCGCCAAGACCGGATGTTGCTGGAACGCCTCGCCGGGCCGGCCGGCCTTGTGCGCGGCCGCCAAAAATTCGGCGCGGACTTCGCGATTGTCAGGCTCGGCGGCGAGCGCCTGGAACAGGCTATCGGCGGCGTCGCCATGGCGCGCGAGCTGGGCCATACCCTGCGCGACCAGGCGATAGCCCGCCGCCCGCTCCGGCCATTGCGCGCAAGCCGCCGCGCCATGCACCGCCGCGCTCCAGCCGTCGCCATCAGCCAGCGCCGCAGTCGCGGCATGAAGTGACGCTATCGCATCGCTCGCCGGGCTGATCGCCGCTTCCTCCAGGTCGCGCCGCCCGGCGGCGGGATCGGGGGGCGGTGTCTCCGGGACGGCCAAGCCGCGCGGCGTCATCCGCCTGTCCGGCGCAGCTTGCGCCCAACCGGCGGCCTGGTCGAGTTCCCGATAGACCGTCTCACGCGAAAAGCGGGCAGCGGCCACCGCCAGCGCGCCGTCGCTCAGCCGGCGCCAGCGGTTCCGATCCTCGAGCAGCGCGATACAGCCGTCCACGAATTCCGCCGCATTTCGGGCCACCACGCCGATCTGGTCCGCGACGTCCTCCAGTCCCTCCACCGCGAGCGGCAGACACACCAGCGGCAGGCCGGTGCAGCAGGATTCCACGGTCTTGATTTTCAGGCCGGTGCCGGCGACGCAGGGGTTGATCGCGATGGTCGCATCACGCATCTGCCTGAGCAGCTGGGTTCGCAGCAGGTCCCCGCGATACACCACATTCGGCAAAGCCGGCGGCAGGCGCGCGGTGATCAGCCCGCAGATCACCAGCCGCGTCCGCGGCCGCCGCGCCAGGATTTGATCCCAGCAGTGATCAAAAAACCATCCGAGCCCAGCCATGTTCATCGGGTTGCCGCTGCCGTGAAACAGCAGGGTCTGATTGTCGAAACTGGCATCTTGGACCTGGTTCCCGTGCAATTCCTCAAAACCGTCATACTCGCACACCACCACCGGGTTTTGCACGCCGATCTGCTCAAAACCCCGCCGCTCCGCCTGGCTGATCGCGACGATGACGGCGCCGGGTAGCTGATCCAGCACGGCGCGTTCGATCGCGGGCGGGCAGGCGCGATACATGGTATCTAGCTTGGGCGTGCCGGGTTGCTGTTCGAGCCGCGAGAGCATGTCATGCGTGATGACCACGACCGGCGGCAAGGGTTCGATCGCTTCCAGCTCGATCGGCACGCGCAGCATGTGCGTGTAATTGCAGACGACGTAGTCGTAGACATGATTGCGATACAAGGCCTGCGCCAGATCGACGGTTTCGTCGCGGACGATGAACAGCGGATGATACGCGTTGGCCAGCTTTTCGGCCGCCTCCGCGAAAAACCCGTCAGCGTCGGGCACCTTCTGGCGGCGGATGAGTTCTAGCGTGTCCTGGCGCAGCCGAACGGCTGGCGTCTCGGTCCAGTCCGGAAACGCGGTGAGGAAAAACCGCACGCGCGGCCCCCACCGCATCGCCGCGGGGGCCAGGTCCAGACTGCCCTGCAACACGACATCGACGTCGAAGCCCAGCCCGACGAGGTGATCGATCAGGTTGCGCGTGACCACGCGATTGCCCTGGTTGGCGGGCAAAGGCGGCACCGGCGTCGCGAACAGAATTCTTGGCCGGTCATGCGAACGGCCGGGCCGCGCCGCGGGAATCGCGCGCCGGTCCTGCCGCGCCAGTTGCGCCAGACGGACATGCGCGAAATCCCGCGCGGTGAAAGCCGGGACGGAGAAGGCCCGGCTGCTCCGCCCGGCGGCCGGGCCGCATCGCCGCACGCCGTTCGGATAGCCGTCCAACTCGGCGCAGATCGCGGCATCCAGCCGCACTTCGACGGCATCGTCATGGCGTTGCACCGATAGCACCTGACGCCGCCCGCTATGGGCGAATTCCAGCATGTCGCCACGCGCCAGCGGCGGCGCCGGCAGGCTGAAGAGTGCGCCGCGTCCGCGAGTCTCGCCGCCGCGCGTGACGACGCCATGGGTGCAGCGCGCGCTGGTTTCGGCGCTCAGAAGCAGTTGTGGATCGGTCCCTGAATCCGCCGCCCGGACCAGCCGCACCGGAAGCGGCGCGCCATCGCCAAACGGGACGATTTCGCCATCCAGCCAAACCCTCAGCCCTTCTCTTGTCAACTCGGCCTCAACCACACGCCGCAGGCCGCTTTGCGCGAACACCAGCAGGGCGCCGGGCCCCACCTCGGCGGCGGCCGGCGCCGACGGGTCGAATAAAATCCCGGCGCGATAGCGCCGGTCGCTGACACGCCACACGCCGTGATGCCAGCTATCGTCGCTGCGCCCGATGGTTCTTAGACCATGCCCAGTCCTCGATGCCGGCGTCTCGCGCATCAGGGCGAGCGCGCAGGGGCCACGATCGAGGATTGTGCTCACCGGCAGATCAAGCTGAACGATGAGCGCATCGTCCCGCGGCAGAACCTCGACGACCTGGCGCAGCCGGCCGGAGGGCAGCCGCACGTGGTCGCCCGTCGCCAGACGCTCCGCCTGGCCGTCGCGGGCAACCAGGATTGCGCCGGGCCGGTCCGGCCAGCCGTGCCGCGAAACCCCGGCGGCGCAGTTTTCGTCAACAATGTCCAGCAGGGTGATTGCGCCGGCCGGCGCGGCATCGGCCGGCGCGGCATCGGCCGGCGGGCCATCGGCCGGCGCGGCATCGGCCGGCTCATCGTCGGCTACCGCAAAGGGTTCGTCTGCCACCGTGCCGGACTGTGGCGGCCAGCCGCGCAGTGCGTCCTCCAACTGGCCGCCGGCGATGACGAGGAGCACAATGCCGCGTTCCGGTTCCGCGTCGGCCGGCAGCGACAGTACATAGCCGCACCGGTATTTTGGATAGCCGGGATGCCACATCGCGAGGTCGGGCCGGCTGATGGTCAGCGGCACCGGCGTGAGCGCGCCCTCGCCGGTGACCAGGAGAAGCTGGTTCGCGCCATTGGCGGTCAACACCCAGCCTTCGACGATCACGGCCTCGTCGGTCTGGTTGACGCTGGTGATCCCCGAGCGCGTCGGCAATTTTGGGGCGTTGGTGTCGAATTCGTCGATGCGAAACCAGTGCTGCGCGGGCACGGTCTCGGCCGCGCCGTGAAAGCCAAGCCGCATCGGCGTATCACAGGCCTCGGCGGGGATCACGATGTGGACGTCCGCGCGCACCCAGGCGGCGGCCGGCGGCAAGGCGCGCGGCGGTGGTGCGGCAAAATAGCTCTCGCCGCGGTCGGAATCCACCGCTGTCAAAGGCCCGCGCGTCGAGACGCGCACGGTGATGAAAACCGAGCCGCCACGCAGTTTCGCGGAGATCACCGCGGGCGGCAGATAGCCATCCCGGGCCATCAGCCATGGCGCGGCTTGGTTTGGCTTGGCGCCATCCCATGGTGCCCAGGCTGCGCGGCAGTTGCGGCGCGGCAAGGGGCGGGTGGCTTCCCAGCTGCGCAACAAAATGTCGCCGAGCAGCGGCGCCGCCCGCTCGAACGCGGCGAACGGCTCGACCGCCGCGCGCAAGGCGGCGCGGCGCGGCGGCGCGGCCAGGGCCGCCGCCAGCGCGGCTTCCAGCGACGGCAGTTGCCCGGAAGTTGCGAAATGCGCGATCGTCCCGACGGTCTCCCGCAACACCGGCAGGTCATAGCAGACAATTTCCGCGCCGGCGAAGGCGGCCTCGACCGGCGGATAGCCATAACCCTCGAATTTCGACGGAAACAGCAGCGCCTGCGCGCCGTTAAAAAGCCGGAATTTTTGCCGGTCCGGGATGCGCGTGTGAATCACCAGTTCAACCCCCGGCGCGGAACCGAGATGCTCGGAGATATTGTCCTGAAAGCCCTGGGCGAGATCGGTGCCCGCAATGATGTCGATCCGGCGCCCCGCGACGATGTCCGGATCGATGGCGAGAATATCGGCCGCCCCCTTATGGGCGTCGGTCGGCCGGACACAGACGACGATAGCACCTTCGGCCGGCGCATCGTTCCAGGACCGGCAGGCGGGCGAATTGACCGGCGGATGCCAGACCTCGAAATGCAGAGGCTGCGACTTGTCCGCGCCGTAAAACCGCCGCGCCATCGCATCGGATGTCCGCGTGCTGGAGAGCACCACGCCGCCGTCGAGGCACACCCTTTGCCAGTATTCCCAAAGCCGCTTGTCTTTTGGCTTGGGTGCCACCTGGTTGAACCAGTTGGCCGATTCAAAATTGAGCAGCACCAGACGGGCCATGGCCTGCCGGGCGAACTGCATCGCCGATTCGTAGAAATCCGGCAGAAAAATACCGGTCGGCACCAGGATCACGAAATCGAACGGGCCGGCGGGCAGCTCGCTTTGAAAATCCTCGGTCAGATGAAATTCCCAGGAATTCGCGCACAGCAGGCCAAGTTCGTCGGCGAAGGCGGGGCGGTGATCGGCGACGATATGGGTCTCAAAACCGGCATAAGCGGTGGCGGCGGCCAGCATCAGAGCGTGATAGCGGCCGCCCGACCAGTTGCGCGGATCGAAGGTGGCAAACAGGCAAACCCTGAGCAGCGGCTTTTGGAGTAACGGCCCGTCCATCAGGCAAGTTTTTCTGGCTTCGCCGGCCTGCTCATTCGAACGATAACAAAGGCCGCATCCGTCCCACCCTGAGGTTCCTGTGCCGAAACAAAGCTTTAGTTAGGTCGCACTCCGAGTCAAGCGACCCCGCCCATGCCGTTGGCCTGGCGCGCGCGGCCTCGATTTACAGGCGTCGTCATGCTCAAGTAGGATATGTTTTGATCAGGCAGGGGTCACGCGAAGGGGTGAGCGATGGCGATCGTTTCATGGCGCCACAGGTTTATCTTCCTCAAGAATCACAAGACCGCGGGCACCTCCATCGAGGTGCATCTGGCGCAACAATGCGGCGCCTTGGACATCGTCACACCGATATTTCCACCCCATGCCGAGCATCAGCCCCGCAACCACCAGGATGAACGCGGTACGCCGCGCTATTTCAACCATATGAGCGCGCGCGAGATCCGTGCGCTCCTGCCCTCGGAATTCGGGCAATTCTACAAATTCTGTTTTGAGCGTCACCCGGTCGATAAATGCCTTTCGTATTTTGCCATGCTGCGCAACTCCCCGCTGCACCAAAAACCGGAAAATCCAAAAACCTGGGAGGATTATCTCGAACAGGGCAAATTTCCGGTCGATACGCCACGCTATACCGACGAAACCGGCGCGCTAATGGTCGATCGCATCTACAAATACGAGGCGCTGGCGCCGGCGCTTGGCGAGATCGCCAGGGCGACGACCCTGGAAGATCGTCCGCTGCTTGTGTGGGAGAAGGCAGGTTACCGATACGATGTGCCGTCTTTCGATACCGTCATGGCGAGCCCGGCGCAGCGCAATCTCATATTCGACGCCTTCGCGGCCACGCTGCGGTTTGTTGACTATTCCTGAGATGGCGAAAGCAAAAAAGAAAGCACTTCTTTTTTGAAAAAAAGAAGCAAAAAACTTTTGTTAATCTGGGCCAGTGGCGTTGGGAACACCGGGGACAAAATGGAATCAAAAGTTTTTTGCTGCTTTTTTTAAAAAAGAAGCGCTTTCTTTTCTTGTCTGGCACAGGCCCGACATGCCAGTCTCCGATCGGGAACAGACGATGAGATTGTGATAGCATTTGGCGCAACGAACAGCTCATCAATCACAAACCCTACTCAAGGTTGCGGGTGGCGCCTGCCGTTCGACCAAGGCCATTCTGGCGGCTGAACGGCAAAATCCGAGTCCGCCGATCTCGCGGCACGGACGGGATGTGAAGCTGGCCGCCGATCTATTATCGGAGACCGTGATTCGTAACATCCTTTCAAAAGATCATTCCTATCCCGTTTTCGGTGAGGAGCGCGGCTGGGGAGACGCTGAGGCGACCGAGGGTTTGCACTGGGTGGTCGATCCGCTCGACGGCTCATTCAATTTTCTCCGCGGCGTGCCGCTTTACGCGGTCACGGTGGCACTCTGCGAAGGCGGCGGGGTAAATCGCCGCAGCCTTCTGGGCGCGGTGTATGATCCGGTCCATGACGAGCTGGTGACCGGCGGCCCTGGTCTTGGGCTGTTCCTGAACGGGGAAATCGTGGCACCCCGGGCCGAGGCGTCCCGGCAAATCCTGGCGACGGGCTATCCCGCGCGGGCCGACCAGGATTCGGTCACCGCCGGCCTGATGCAGGCGACGCGGGACTGGCTGAAAATCAGGATGCTGGGAAGTGCTGCCTTGTCCTTGGCGTGGGTCGCGCTGGGCCGGCTGGATGGCTATGCCGAGCAGAACATCATGTGGTGGGATGTCGCGGCCGGCCTGGCGCTGGCCGAGGGCGCCAAGCTCGGCGTCGTCAGTTGCGTCCCGCGAGAGGGCGATGCCGTGGACGTCCGGGTCGAAGCGCCGGCATCCGGCGCATGAACGGAGCCAATCTTGCGGGCAAATTTGCGGGCCAGATCCCGGCGGTCGGGATTATCGGTTTCGGCAAGATGGGACAGATCCGCGCCCATAGCATCGCGCAGGATGGCCGGGCCCGCGTCGTGAAGATCTATGATATCGTGGCGCCGGACGGGGGCGCCTTTCAGGTGGCCGGTTCTGCCGAGGAGATCATCGCCGATCCAAAAATCGATATTATCTATATATGTGCAACCAATGACGTGAATAAACGGCTGACGATTTTGTCGTTGCGCGCGGGCAAGCACGTATTTTGTGAAAAGCCACCCGCCTTTAACGCCGGTGAGGTGCGCGAAGTCATGGCGGAGGCAGAACAGGCCGGCACCGTATTGATGTACGGCTTCAACCACCGGCACCACGGCGGCGTGCAGAAAATGAAACAGGTGATCGACGCCGGAACCTATGGCCCGATTCTTTGGATGCGCGGGCGATACGGCAAGAGCGTTGACCCGGATTTTCTCAAAACCTGGCGGGCGGACGCGGCGCGCGCCGGACGCGGCATTCTGCTGGACCAGGGTATTCACATGCTGGACCTGTTTCTGTATTTCGACGGCGGACCGTTTGACGACGTGCACGCGCTGGTGTCTCACAGATATTGGAAACTTGCCGGTATAGAAGACAATGTCTTCGCCATCATGCGCAACCGGAAAACCGGGGTGGAGGTTTCGTTTCATTCCACGATGACCCAGTGGCGCCACCTCTTTTCGCTCGAGGTTTTCATGGAGCGCGGCTACCTCGTTCTTAACGGGCTGAAAACCCCGTCGGGCAGTTATGGCGAGGAAGTGCTGACGATCGCGAAAAACCGCAGCACGGCGCCGGCGGCGACCTGGGAGGATGAGGAGCATTTGCATTACCGTGTTGACCGCTCATGGCAGAACGAGGCGGAACATTTTCTGGACGCGGTCATCAATGGCGCGAAGCTGGCCTGCGGAACCGCGGCGCAGGCGCTGCGCGTGATGCAGCTGATCGACCGCATTTACGAACAAGGCGACGCGACCCCAAAGCCGCAAGAGATCGCCGAAAACCCGCCGTAAGGACTTCTTTTTCCGAAGAAAAAGGAAGTTTTTTGGTCCCGCGGGCGTTTGGACCGGGATTGCCTTTAACCGCCCCCAACGGTGGCGATTAAAGGCAATCCCGAGATAAACGCCCCCAGGAGCAAAAGTTTTTTGGTTCTTTTTTTCAAAAAAGAACTTCTTTTCTACCGCCTTTGCCTGGCCCTTTACTTTTCTGCCTGAATCGGGAACGTTAAGTTAATGAAAAAACACCTTGCCCAGCGACTTCATTTGCCGGCGCATGTTTTGGCTGATTGTTCACAAATCTGATCGGCATGGACACGGTAGCACCCTGCCAAAGGTCTGAGACAACAACCCGCCCCGCCAGCGTTGCCATTCTTTCGCGGTCCTTTTCGAGACACCCGGCTCTGCGCGCCGAGCTTCTGGCGCAATATCCGCGCGCCGTGTTCAATGATTCGGGCGCCATTCTCAAGGGCCAGGCGCTGATCGATTTTGTAGCACCGCACGAGGCGGCGATTGTCGGCTTGGAAACGATCGACGACGCGCTGATGGCGGCGCTGCCGAAACTTCGGATTTTGAGCAAATACGGCGTTGGCCTGGATAACATCGACCTCGAGGCCGCCGCGCGCCGTGGCCTGAAAGTGGCGTCGCAGCCGGGCGTCAACCGGCGATCGGTTGCCGAACTGGCCATTTCATACATGATCTGCGGTCTGCGCGGGGTGATGGTCAGCTTTGATGAGATCAGGCGCGGCGTCTGGCGGCAATATGCCGGCCGGCAGTTATCCAACGCCACGGTCGGGCTGATCGGTTTTGGTCATGTCGGCACGGAGGCGGCGGGGCTGCTGCGGGCTTTCGGCAGCCGCGTGCTGGCGCACGACATCCGCGATATCGCCGCGCCGGCTGCGCGCCTGGACGTCCAGCCGGTCGATCTGACCAGCCTGTTCGAGAAGTCCGACGTGGTCTCGCTACACGTGCCGCTCACGGCCAGGACGGCCAATATGCTGGATGAGTTTGCCTTCGCGGCGATGAAACCCGGCGTCGTGATCGTGAATGTGGCGCGCGGCGGGCTGATCGATGAGGCGGCGCTTGACCGCGCGCTACGGAGCGGACAGGTCGCGGCCGCCTGCCTCGATGTGTTCGCGCGCGAACCGCCGGAGGATAGCGAGCTGTTTTCGCGGCCTGGTTTTCTCGGTACCGCGCATATCGGCGGCAGCGCCGAGGAAGCGATTCTGGCGATGGGGCGCGCGGCGCTGCACGGGCTCTCGGCGGCGGGCGACCCGCGCGCGTTGATCCCGGCATGGCTGGATTGAGCGCGATGTCCGCGCGTGAAAAAAACTCGCCCGTGAATATCGCCATGATTCCGGCGCGCATGGGCAGCCAGCGCCTGGCCAACAAGAACCTGCTGCCGCTGCGCGGTGAGCCGCTGATCGTGCACGCGATCCGAAAATGCCGCGATTCGGGCCTGTTCGACGAGGTGTGGGTCAATTCCGAACACGCCGCCTTCGGCGAACTCGCGGCGCGCGAAGGCGTGCGCTTTCACCGGCGCCCCGACGCCCTGGCCGGTCACGACGCCACCAGCGAGGCGTTTGTTCTGGAATTTCTCGAAGCCCATGATTGCCGCTTTCTCTTCCAGGTGCATTCGGTGGCGCCGCTTTTGAGCGTGGCGGATTTGCGCCATTTCGTGGCCGTGATGGCGCGGGATGAATGCGACGTCCTGTTATCGGTGGTCGATGAGCCGCTGGAAGCCTTTTGCCATGGCGAACCCGTGAATTTCTCGCTTGAGCGCAAGACCAACAGCCAGGAGCTTGAACCCGTGCGGCGGATCAGCTGGTCCGCGACAGCCTGGCGGCGGTCGAGTTTTTTGGCCGCCGCACGCTCCGGGAAATGCGCCACCTATGCGGGAAAAATCCAGCTCGCCAGCGTCAGCCGCCTGGCCGGTCACATCATCAAAACGGCTGAGGACTTTGCGATCGCCGAGGCCTTGTTCGATCTCGCCGAAACCGAGTCCCGTCTCGCGGGAGCGCCGCCGCGTGTCGCGGCCAGGTGACGCCGGTGGCGGTTCTCGGCGCGTCCCGGTCCGGGACCGCTATTGTCGCGCAGGCCCTCGCCGCCGCGCTGGGCGTACCGGTGGCTTTTCGGCGAGAGCTGACGGCTGACACGGATGGGATTCTGTGCGCGCCGGACCAGCGCCTGGCGTGTCCGAACCTGCATGACGCGGCGGGCTATCTGGATCACTTGCCGCAGGCGAAAGCGGTGGCACTTTGGCGGCATCCGATCGATTTTGTAAACAGCCGCCGGCGCGCCGCTCCGGACCAGGATTTCGTCTCGCATTGCCGGTTATGGACTAATGCGATGGCGGCGATTGGGGCTTTGCACGCCAGGCATCGTGAACGCATGGCCGTGATCGCCTACGAGGCCCTGCTGAATAGCCGGGCGGCGCTTGGTCTTTCATTGCTGCCGCTGTTTGGCGAGACGCCGGATTTTGCCCATAAATTTTGTGACTATTTAGCCGGCCATCAGCCGGGGCGGACCGTGCTCCGGCTCGGCAAGCCCGTCACCGCGCTCAAGGATGTTGGGTGGTCGGACGCCGAACGCGCCGTTTTTGAAGGCATCTGCGGCGAGACCCTTCGGCGCATCGGCCTTGCCGCGCACCTCGCCGGGCCAAAACCGCCGATCCGGCTGGATACCGGGCGATCCCTTCCTGAAATGGCGCGCGCCCGCGGCGGCCTGGCGATCGCGCCGCCAGTCCGGCGCGGCGCGCCTTGCGCCCTCATTCGTGCTGATCATGAGGCGCTGGACCCGCCTTGCCTTTGGCTTCCCGCCGTGGCGACCGGGGGACGGCGGCGGTTCGGCCTGAGCCTGAGCAACCAGGCCGGCCAACTGACCGAACTCTATCTGGAAGTCGCCGAGACCCTGTCCTGCCGGCTGCTGCACGTCCAAAACATCGTTTTGGAGCCGTGGTCGCACATGGTCCTGGAATCGATCCTGCCGCCCTCCGAAACGCTGATCGACGTGATACTCACCATCACCTCACCAGAGAATCCGGTGGCGTTTCGGATCGCGCTGGACGAGATTGTCTTCCGGCAGGCGCCGGCGGGAGCGGAAAATGGATTTTAAAGGGGTGCAGAATTTGACGCAAATGATGGCCGCCGCCCTGGCGCGCAAAACCGGCATTCATGAGGGCGCGGATTGGGGTCAGCTGGTGGACCGCCATCTGCAGCGCCAGATCCTGGACTCCTATCGTGATGACATCGCCGACAGCGAACCCGCCGATGTGATGGCGTGGGTGCTCGAACGTCTGGCGACCCTCGAGGCGCGTGTGCTGACACTGCAGGCCGCAACGCTGGCGCCGCAGGCCGCCGCGGATGGCGCGGAGCTCGGCCAAGGCTTTCATACGCAGGCGTTTCTGCCAACGGCCGCAACCATCCTCTGCGATCAGGATCTGGCGCAGACCGGCTTCTATCCCACCGAATATACCCCGGACGGCACACCGTTCCGCTGGATCGGACCGTCGCCGCGGGCCAATGTGGTGTTACCCAAAATCCGTCTGCCGATCGAACTGCAAATGACCTTGAGCCATATTTACGTAACCGACATCGTGGACCTTGTGAAAGTCTCGCTGGCGGGCGGCGAGTTTGTTCCCGTCACGGTGGAAAGGCAGGGGATCGGCGCGATTCTGACCGCGCGTCCGCCGGCCGGCCCAAAGCAGGGCGAACGGTCGTTGCAACTTGACATTGACGTGATGCGCACCGAGTCACCGCGGCTGCGTGGCGAGGCGGATGACCGGGAACTATCGGTGGCTCTGAGTCGGATCGAAATGATCAGCCTGCGCTAGAGCATGAATATGGGAAGCAAAAAGAAAGAACTTCTTTTTTGAAAAAAAGAAGCAAAAAACTTTTGATTCCCTTTGGTCAGTGGTGTTTCCAACGCCACGGTTCCAGATTGATAAAAGGTTTTTGCTTCCCCGGGCGGGGCGCCTTTTTTTTAAAAAAGAAGTTCTTTCTCTCTTCACTTAACTCCGCTCCGCCACAGCGCCCGATGCGTCGCGCATGACCCGTCCGCATATCGTTTATCTGTCCAAAAACGCCATCCTGCCGCCGAATCGCGGCGGCCGGCAGCGGGCGAATCATCTATGGCGCGCGCTCTGTGCTTTCGCCGACGTCACGCCGATTATTGTCGGTGACACGCCGTCGCCGCCCATGCGGCATATTTCGCGCGCCGCGCAGGCGCGGTTTTTCCCGCGCCGCCGCGCCGCTCCGGCCGGAACCCTGATCAGCAGCGCGCCAGGGGATCGATTTCAGGGGCCGGGATTATGGGAGGTGACGGAAGCCGCGGAGCCGCCGGAATATGTCTGGGAGTCGCTCGGGCTGCCGGAGGCGCTGGTCTGCCATTGTCTGAATGATCGCCGGATCGAGCGGATCCTGAAGCTGCTGCGTCAGCTCAGGCCGCAAATGGTGATGCTGTGCGATACCACGCTCGGGCCTTTGGCCGCCTATATAAAGGCGCTTGGCATCAAGATCGTTGTCGGGCCGCACAACCACGACAGCACGCTTTACCGCCACATCGCGGCGCACGCGCCGACGGAATATTTGCAGCGCTGGAACAGCAAGGCGGCCGATGCGTTCCGGGCGGCGGAAATTTTGTTTGCCCCGCATGCCGATCAGCTCTGGGTCTGCTCGGCGGCCGACGCGCGGCGCTTTACGCACGACGTTGCGGCCGGGCGCATCCGCGTGATCCCCAACGCCTATGATGTCGGCCCCGCTTCGCCGGTCCCGGACGGGCGCGATCTGATGTTCATCGGGCAGGGGAATTACTACCCGAACGAGCAGGCCATCCGGTCGCTGTTCCGCGTGAGTCAGGCCCTCGACCGGCGCGGTTTTGAGCACCGGATGCGCATTGTCGGGCGCATCAGCGGCGATCTGCGCCATGAGGCGCGGGAATTTGCCTCGGTCGCCGTGGCCGGCGAGGTGCCTTCCGTGACACCTTATATTCGCGCGGCGGCCCTGGTGCCGGTCGCGCTTACCGTGGGCGGCGGGACGCGCATCAAGATTCTCGAGGCGATGGCCGCGGCGCGGCCGGTATTATCCACCCCGGTGGGTATCGAAGGCATCGAGGCCGAAGACGGCGTGCATGCGGTGCTGGAGCCCGACCTCGATGCGTTCCCCGACCGCATCATTGAGCTGCTGACGGATCATCGGCGCATGCAAAGCATTGCCACCGCCGGCTGGGAACTGGTGCGGCAGAATTACAGTCACCAGGCCCTGGTCGCGCTGGTCGGCGCGGCCTTGCGGGACCTCGACGTCGTGCGGTCAGGCCCGGATCCGGGCTGTTTCGCAGAAAATATCGGCGCGGAAATCATTTCAGAAAGCCTGCAGTTCAACCCCTGCACGCGGCATTTCAACTGGACCATGCTGCTGCGCATGGCGGCGCAGGCCGAGGACGTGACCGCGTCGTTCGAGCCGCACGCCGGCGCGCATCTCGGCAATGCCTATGTCACGGTCAGGCCGCGTTCGCGCGGCCGGATCGGTCTCGAAGCCTCGGCGGTGCTGCCCGAAGATGTCGCGCCGGAGGAGCTTGCCGTCGCTGTGCACGCCTGGGGCCGGCAGGTGCTGCGCCACGCGGCTTCAGGCGAGATCGGGCATGAAACCGCTGGATTGCTCACGCTCGAACCATCGGCGGCGGGCGCCGTCGCGAGCGGGTGGCGGCTGGCGGAGCAGGTCAGGGTCATGCCATCAGGTGAGATCACGGATGTCGATGCGGTGGGCGGCGCGCATGAGGTGAAACTCTTCACGACGGAATTCAGCGGATTGCCCGAAACGATCGAGTTCGAAACGTCATCGGGATTTGGCCACAGCCAAAAGGAGACGAAGCTTTGGTTTGGGCCCTATCGGCCGTCCAGCCTGCGGCTTGGGCAACTGGCCGGCCGGCACGAAGGGCAGGCCGCCTGGCTGATCGGCAACGGTCCATCGGTCCGGCCGGAAGATCTGGACCGGCTGGCCGGCCGGCTGACCTTCGCGTTCAACCGGTTCTACCTCGCGCATCCGCAAACCTCCTTGCGCCCGACCTACACCGTCGCCGGCGATATGCAGATGATCGAGGATTTCGGCCAAAACATTATCGATGAGAGCGGCGGCACCGTGCTGATCGCCAATCCGGCGCCGCCCGGTCTGCTCGGCGATTATATCTGGGTCCGGCAGGCCACTTTGTATCCGCCGCTGTTCTCGCGCGCGGCGGACAGGATCGTCTGCTCCGGCGGCTCCACGCCCTATGTCGCCATGCAGATCGCCTATTTCATGGGTGTGCGAAAATTCTATTTTTACGGCGCCGATTTTTCGTTCAGCTTTCACGCGAGCGGCGAGGCGGCGGATAAATTCCGCACGGCGTCCGGCGACGGCAACCACTTCATCGCCAATTATCGCGCCGGAAAGCCATGGTGCCCGCCGAGCTTCAAGGACATCGCGGCGAGCTTTCTGACCGCGCGACTGGTGATCGAATCCAATGGCGGGTTTATCCGCAATGTCACCCGCGGCGGGCTTTTGGAAATGTTCGACCGCGAGGATTTTGATGCGGCCCTCGCCGCGAGCTAGGCCCTCCCGCCGGGCTCGGCCCATTCCGCCGCCGCGGATTGCTGCCGGCGGCGATACTCCGCCACGAACGCGTCGCGAAGTGCCTGATTGACCGGCGTTGCGACCGGCTGAAATTCATTTGATAAAATTGCCGGCAGAGTGAGCGTCTGTCCGGTGGCGGCGGCGATCGCCTTGAGGCAGCCTTCGGTGTCCAACACGATATTTTCATAGGTGAACCGTAGCGGCGTGACGCCCTCGAACGCGAAAAACCGTTCCCAGGCGCTCATCATATCCACCAGTAGCCGCACGTGGCTTTCGATCTTGGCGAAATCAAACGGCACATCCGCCGGTAGCTGCTTGCCGTCCCGCAGTTGGGGTGAATGAAAGATCCCCGTCGCCTCGCCGACATAGCGTGAGATGGCCTGCAGCAGAATGTCCTCGCGGGTCAGGTAGATGAAGTGGCTGCTGGTGAAATACCGCCGCCAGGCGCCCAGATAGTACAGCGGCACAAATTGCGGCCAATCGACCTTGAACGCGACGCTGCCGCTTTTGCCGCCCGCCCTGAAAATTTTATGGCGAACGTAGTCATCGTAAATTTTGGACTTGGCGTTGGCGACATCTTCTTCGAGGCTGCCGTTCACGACCCGGAAGCGCTCCATGAATTCGCCAAAGCCGTTATCGCGCAGCACCGCGCCGAAATAGGTGCTGCCGGAGCGGGGTATCATGCAGAGAAAAATTCCCGTAAGCGGTTCCGGCGCACGATCGGGGAAGCCGGTATGGGGGATCCGTTCGGTCACATATTTAATGCGCGCCTTTACCCAAGGATCGTTGACGCCGAACATGCAGTTCCCCCAGACCGTTGCAACCTACCAGCCAGCTTGAAATTGGTTACGAAACAGCGTTGAAGGATCACATGATCTTGTCAAGCCGATCGGTTGGCGATGCTCGGAGCACGCGCGCAGAGTGAATGAGGTCAATAAAATCCGCCCGCCGCTCGATGCATGGCTTCGGGACTGGTCGGCGAACAAGCGATACGCCGTGCTGGCCAAGCTGGCGCAGCCGTCGATTCGGGATCTCGCTTTCGCTAGGGCGCCGGTGGCGAGCCGGCTGGACAGCGAAGCCGCGGTGCTTGTGCTGCGGGAATTTTTGGCACTTCTGCCGCCGGATGAGGCCGGCCCCGCGTTGGACCGGCTGATCGAGCGCCACCCGGCCTGCCGCCATGCGCGGGCCTGGCGTGCCGAGCAGGCCCTGAACGCCGGGCACGCCACGGCGGCCATCGCGGATTTGAAGCGGGCGATGGCGGCGGGGTTCGATGATCTTCATGTGCAACGGCTGCTGGTGGCCGCCTACGGGTCCTTGCCGCCGGACGCGCGATCGCCGGAGATCGCCGCGGCGGTCAGGCCGCTCGAGGACCGGTTCTGCGGCAAGCCTTTCAGCCATTTCGAAACCACGGAATCGGGCGATGTCTATGTCTGCTGTCCGTCCTACCTGCCGGTGGCGATCGGCAATATCCACCAGGCCGCAGTGGACGACATCTGGAACTCGCCCGTGGCGCAGGAACTGCGACGGTCGGTTCTGGATGGCGATTTCCGCTATTGCAGCCGGCTCAGCTGTCCGGCCATCCAGGCGGACCGGCTGCCGACCCGGGCGGCGGTCGCCGGACCGGCGGCGGGGAACGAAGGCCCGGAGCGCGCCAGGCTGCGCGACTTTGCAACGGCCGGCGCGGCAAAGCTCGGCCAAGGCCCCGCCTTCGTCAATCTCTCGCATGACCGGTCCTGTAATTTGAGCTGCCCGTCCTGCCGGACGGGCACGATCATCGCCAAATCCTCCGAACAGGAAAAGCTGGACGTCGTGCGCGACCGGGTCGTGCTGCCGGTTCTCAAATCGGCGAATCGCGTGCTGATCACCGGCTCGGGCGATCCGTTCGGGAGCAAGCATTTCCGCGACGTGCTCGATCATTTGAACCCGGAGCTTTTTCCTGATCTGCGGGTCGATCTGCAGACCAACGGCCAGCTTTTCACCGCGCGCGAATGGCAACGGCTGGCCGGGCTGCATTCGATGATCGGGCAGGTCTATGTTTCGATCGACGCCGCGGCGCCTGAAACCTATGCCGAGGTGCGCCGCGGCGGCAGTTTTTCCACGCTTTGCGCGAACATGGAATTTATTGCAGGGCTTCGGCGCGCCGGCCAGATCAGGCGCCTGGTGATCGCCTTCGTCGTGCAGGCGTGCAATTTCCGGCAGATGGAGGATTTCGTCGAACTCGGGCGGCGTTGGCAGGTCGATCTCATTTCCTTTTCCCGGCTGCGCCAATGGGGCGCCTACAAGGCGGATGATTTCGCGCGCCGTGATATTTTCTTTCCCGGCCATCCGGAACATGGGGCCTTCCGCGCGGTTCTGGAGTCGCCGGTCTTTGCCGAGCCGTTTGTCTGGCTCGGTAACATCACATCCTTCATCGGCGCCGCGCCGGCTGCCCGTGCGCGACCGCAGTAGAGAAAGCAAGAACTTCTTTTTTGAAAAAAAAGGCGCCCCGCCCGGGNNTTTGCTTCCCCGGGCGGGGCGCCTTTTTTTAAAAAAGAAGTTCTTGCTTTCTTCTTACGATTCCCTGTTTAGGTCTCACCCATGCTTGACAGCCTCGCCTGATCAAGCAAGCTGCCGCCATGGTCCCGGTCATCGCGCTGCAGACATTCTGGCGAACCAGCGGCACATATTTATGGAACAAATTCCGGTCCGAACCGGCGTTCTGCGCCTATTATGAGCCGCTCAACGAAGTTCTGTTCGACCAGCCGGCTGCGTCCCTGCAGCAAAAATTCGAGGACGGGATCGTTGCCAAATTGGGTCACCCGCCGCTCAACGCGCATTATTTCGCGGAATACCCGATCGAGGCGGAAGGCGGCGTGCGGCATTTCATGCGGCGCTTTTCCTATGAACATTACGCCCTGGCCGAGACCGATCGTGATGAGGAACTTGCCGCCTACTTCGCATACCTGATCGCGCATGCCGCCGGCGCCGGACGGCGTCCGGTTTTCAAATTTTGCCGCATGACTATGCGGCAGCGATGGTTTGCCAGCAATTTCCCGACATGCACCATCCTCGTCGTGCGCGATTTTAATGATACCTTCCGCTCCTACCTGGCCATGGCGGAAAAATCCATGGATTTTCTGAGAATAATGTTCCGGATCATCTTGAAGAATCGGCATGACCCGCTTTTCGCGCCGATCGCCTTTCATATCGGCGCCGCCGATTCGCACGGCCTGACGGAACCCGAAATGCGCAAGACGGCCAACAAGCTTTACGCGGCAGCGACAAGGTCAAAACTTTGCGATGTGGCCTTCTTCTTTTGGGCCACCTATATCTTCGAGGGCCTGACGGTGGCCGATGAAGTGTTCGATGTCGATTTGATTGCTTCGGATGCGCGGGAACGTGAGCGGATCACCGCCGCATTTAGACAGCGATTTGACGCTCCCTTTGATTTTAGGGATTTAGGCAAAAGTAGTGGAGATGCTGGTGAAGCCGTTTCGCCTGGAGCGTTCGAAGTGGTCCGGGAAACCTTGCGGCTTCGGTTCGGCGCGACCGCGGGAATTTCGATCCCTGCCCTGGCCGCCGCGACGCGTCATTTGCTTGAAGGCTTAATCTAGATCGCGATCGTAGGGGTTGGCGGGCTGCGCTGTGTGCAATCCTCTCAGGTGCCTGGGGAATGGGAAAATCCGCTTAACGTGCCGAGGGCGCATGAAATCCTTATTCGACAGCCTCGCGGGCTGGTGCGCCGCCGATGGACTTCAAGCGCGCAACGAGCAGGTGGGGCCCGGCAGCGGAAACTCTTGTTTTACATGTGGACAAAACAGCTTCTTTGTCGATAATGGCGCGGACCGTCACGGAGACAACCATGCAAGCCACGTCGGTACGGGACGGCTGGCTGTCGGCCGACACCATGGACGTCAATGACGTGGACGTCGCATTCGGCCCGCGTGACATTAGCCGAGAATTGCAGTCCACCGCCAAGGTACAAATGATTCGGTCCGTTGTTATTGGTATGGCGCGCAGCGGCACGAATCTCCTGGTGAGCTTGCTGAACAGCCATCCCGAAGCCTGGTTCTACGGCGAGATCTTTCATGTGAGGAGCATAAGGACCTTTGATCGGGAGATCGGTCGGATTGAAGCAAGGTATGGCCAGAATGCCCAGGCCATGCGCGATCGCGATCCGATCGAGTTCCTGGAGATGTTTTTTCGCTACGCGGAGCACAAGAGGAGAGTCCTGGGCTTCAAGATCTTTGCCAATCACTTCCCCGAAGTGCAGAATAAACTGATACAGGATCCTGCATGCCGAGTTCTGCTTCTGGAGCGGCCAAACCGCCTCGCCGCCTTTTCATCCGCCCAGATAGGCCGGCAAACCAGGGTCTGGCACGCGACGGAGCCGGCACCTGAGATCGTGAAGATCCATTTCTCCGCGGGCGCGTTTTCCCGCTTCTGCCAGTTCACGGACAGAACCTACGATGATCTGAGAGAAAGATTGCACCATCGCGGCGATTATCTCGATCTCCGCTACGAAGATTTGCTTTTTCAGGAGACGCATTTGGCAATTAAGCGGCACCTGGACATCGCGCCGGCGCCGCTTCTGTCCACCGCCCTCATCAAGCAGAACCCGCCCAGGCCGATCGATCGCTTCGTGAACCCCGACGAGGTCCGGCACAGTCTGGATCTCGTGGGGCATCCTGAATGGGCGCTGGAGGGGTGAGCGGACAAAGCCGGCTGGGCCAACGGGGGAAAACATGATCTACCAGTATTCCGACTGGCAATGCTATTATTACGACATTTGGCACCTGCCTGGCGTCGGCTATCTCCGCGGCCCGGATCCTCGGCCGGTCGAGCCGGGAAAGTTCGTCACCATCCTCGGCACCGCCCATAGTTTCGGTCGCATGGCGGCCGTACCCTATCCACGCCTGCTCAGCGAGAGCTTCGGTATCAAGGCCTTCAATCTCAGCAATAGCGCCGCCGGCCCGCGCTATTTCCTGCAATCGCCGGCGATTCTCGATCTGGTCAGTCAATCCGCGGCTTGCATCCTGCAGGTGCCAGCAGCGCGCTCGTGCGGCAATTCGCGTTTTCATAACCGCAAATTCGGCAACAACGTCTTCCAGGCAACTGACGGCGGCCCCGATGCGCCGCTCATGCATGAGAATCAGCTCTTCCCGCCCCTGTTCGCGAGCGGTCGTGGCCCCGAGGCCATCCGCTTGCTCGACGAGATGCGGGAGACCTGGGTCGCCGAGATGACGGAGCTGCTGGGCCTGATCACCGTGCCCAAGCTGCTGTTCTGGTTCTCTTCCCGGACGCCCGAATATCGGTCCGAACCGCACAGCTATGGCAGCTATTGCGGCAAATTCCCGCAGTTGGTCAACCGCGACATGCTTGCCCGTATCGGCCACGCCGCCGACTTGGTGGTCGAGGTCTCGACCCCGGTCGGGCTGCCGACCCAGTTTAAGAGCCGGTTCCTCGCCCGCGACGCGGCATGCTTCTTCGCCGACCATTACGCGTCGGCGCAGGACTACTACCCCTCTCAGGCGATGCATGAGGCGGCCGCCGCGGCCCTGGCGCCGGCATTGCGCGAACTGGTACCGGCGGCTTGGCCCGCCGAGGACAGTTTGTCCCGGCATGGCGGCATGATCGCCCTACGCGACCAGCGGCGCACCATCGGTGGAGATCTGGTTTGCGAGGCGGACACGAAATTCTTCGGCGCCTTGGGCGCAGCGATCCAGGATCTGGGCATCGTGCGGACCGCGATCGTCGCTGGCGATGTGGTGGCCAAAGTCCTGCTGCTGCTCGGCCTGGCGGCGGATTGGGAGGCAGACGGGTTTCTGTCGATTCGACCGGATGCCGAAGCCGACACGCAAAATGCGCTGCAGGGTGAGATGCTCGCGCCGCTCGAGCGCACCAATGGCGCCAGGGCAATCGCCTACCGGCTCCCCAGACTGTCGCGGCACCTCCCGGGGACCGACATCGGCGACCGGCGCGCGACCGGCCTGCTCCAGCTCGGCGCCAATTCGCTTCGGCATATCGGTGCGGGGCCGCTTGTGGAGCTGCTCTCGACCTTGGCCCCGAACGGCATCGTCATCGCGCAATACCCGGCTGGCGACACCGGTGAGACCGCGCTTCTCGACCTGCTTTTGGGCAGGATCGCATTGGTGCCGATTGCCCTTGTCCAGGACCAGTTGATCCTGACGCGCAAGCCGGCCGCGCGCGCGCTGATGGAACATCTGAACCGCTCGCTCAATCCGATGATCGATCCGGTCTTCGTCGAGACGAGGCTGATGTTCAGCGGCCGGGATATACCGGCGTTGCGGGCGCGGACCGCGGCGGAATCGATGTGGGACCATGTCGCCCATCCGCGGCCGACGCGCGGTTTCATTGTGGGCAAGGCGCGTTGAGCCTTGGCGGCCGCCGCCGAGACACCCGGCATGTCGCGCTGGAAACTGCCGCGGCTATGAGCTACGATTGCGATCCGCATTCTCACCGCGCAAACCCGCCGCCGTTCCGCCCCCGGGCGGCCTCCGATCCCATTCGAGTGGGGCGACGTTTAGCGACGCATTGAGACCCCGGCCACCGGCGGCACCAAAGATTTATAACGTAGGCCCAGCCGTCGCGGTCATATTGACGAGCCGGGAAGCGGGCATTCCGAGAAAGCAGATCGGTCGCGGCGATCAGGTCGATTTCCCCCGGTCCCTTTCGCAATTTTGTTTCGCAGAAGATTGACTTGAGACGGCAACCAATCGTCTAATGCCCTTGGCAACCAGACCCAGCCGCCCTGCGAACCTGGTCGTGCCGCACTGGGTGCGGGCGTTGGAAATCGAGTTGAAAATCGAAGAGGAGCCATTGCAGTGGATCGTCGTAGATTTCTTATTTCGACTGGGTCGCTGGCTGGGTTGGCTCGGCTGGTTTCGACCGCGCGGGCGGATAGCGTGGCTGATCCCGTATCGGGCCAGCAGGTAAAGGCCCCTTTCAGAACGCTGTATAACAATGATGCTACAAATCTTTTGTCGTGCTTCAGCCCATGGAGCAATCCGAGCAATAACCCGAAGCCGCAGGTTTTCAGCCAAAGCTTAATAGAGGCAAGTGTTTCGGAAGTCGCCGGGTTGGTGGACGTACAGCTGTTCTGCCCGGGCCTTTGCTGGGTGCCTTGGTGGACAAGCAAAGTTTATCCCGCGACCGAGCACTACCTTTGGTATTATCAGCTCATCGGGCAGCCGGCAGGCCCGTATGACGCCTACGCAAGATACATGATGGGTGGCGGTGATATGGTCGCGGGATTTCTGCGAGCGTGCCGTCGCCGCGGCCAGACGGCCTTTGTGAGCTTTCGTCTCAACGATATGCAGTTCCTCGAAACAAAAGGCAACACGACCGTTACAACCTCGAAGATGTGCAAATTCTGGTATGAAAATTCGGCCTATGTCGGCAACAATATTTATACGCTTGGGCAAGATTATTCTAAGAATCCGCAGCGAGCACAAAACTGGGCGATCCCGGAAGTGCGCGAATATAAACTCTCCCTGATCAGGGAGATCTGCGAATACGATATCGACGGACTTGAGCTTGACTTCAATCGCTACGCCATTTTGTTTCCACGCTTCTCTGATGTCGAGGAAAATCAGGCGATCATGGTCGATTTCATACAGAGCGTGCGGCAGGCGCTGGACCAGGGCCCCGATCCGGACCGGCTGCCGCAAAATGCAGACTCAGTGGAAAACTATAGGTTGCGGCACCGGTATTTGTGCGTCCGCGTACCTTCGTTTATCGATGTTCATCAAAAATTGGGCGTATCGCTGCCTGATTTCGTCCAGGCGGGCGTCGACATGGTCAATGTTTCGGATGGTTTTTTTACCACGAACGAGAGCGATCTCCGCCAGATCCGGCCATCAATTCCGGAGACGCCGATATACTTTGAAACGACGCAGACGACCAATTGGACCGCGAAATTTCCGGATGGCGGCAGGCCGTTTTTGCGTACGACGGATCAGCAATTTCATACCGTCGCTGATCTCGCCTATCGTCAGGGTGCCGACGGAATCAGTGTGTTCAATTTCGCGTACTACCGCCAGACAAGCAGGGAGATTGCGTCAGATCCGGGCGTCGGACCGTTTACGGAGCCGCCATTTCATGTCCTGGATGGCCTGCGGCACGCGGATTATGTGGCTTCCGGTCCACGGTGGTATTTTTTGGCCGTTGACCACGACAGCTACATATCTCGCGCCATGCAGATGCCGAAAGTCCTTCATGTCGGCGCCACCCGTACGTTCAACCTGACCATGTATCCGCTGGGAAGTAGCTCGGACGCGGTGCTCCGAATCAGGGTCGCTCCGCCAACTGGTTATTCGGGCGGTCCGGTTCCTGCGTGGGTATCTCTGGCTGAATTGAACGATATCCCGCTGGCGCCGATGCCCTTCATCGGCGCTCCCTTACCCGATCCGTATGAAGCCAATCTCGCTGTTGACCCTTCTCGATTTTGTTGCTTTCGGGCAAATAGCGGGATGGTCGTCCAGGGTGATAATTCGATTAAGGTCACACTGTCTCAGCCAACGTCCGAAGGTGCCAGCACAGTGACACTTGACTACCTCGATATCTCATGGACGTGAGAAATAGCGCCTGCTGCATCCACCCACACCCTCGATTAAACGTTTCGTTGCCGCCTTCCAGAAGCTGTGAGAAGACGTCAGATTTTTGGTCCCGGGACGATAATGGGGCGGCGCTGCTGAACGCTCAGGGCGATGTGAAAACCCGGAGGGTTTTCGCGAGGACAATTTTAAGTAGCCGCAATTTCAGGTTCCGGCCGATGCAGAGTCGTAAAGCCTCGTCGTGGCGGTCTGACCTGATCCTCATGGGGGACCGCATGCGGGGCTTGCCAAGGACAGAAAACGAAGGCGTAATGAGCGCGGCGATCACCCTCAGATTGACTTGCTTGTATTGCTGGCTGGAAAAGGTTTAACGTCAATGTTGCCTTTGTTGCGCGCGCCGCCGTTTGCAAAGCGGTATGTTGCGATTTCTCGACGCCTGTCGGCGTGGGAAGACCTGCCGGCCGAACCGGAGTCGTCCAGCCAGGCGCTTGCGCGCGCCGTTATCGCCGGCCGCGTCGGCGGGGAGTTTTGGGTGCCTGCGAAGCCCATCCAACCAGCGTCGCGCGGCGCCGGCGCGCGCCGCACGCTTGTGGTTGTGCCACGTCACCCCGTTATCGCCCAAGAACTCTGGCGCGCATCGTTAGAGCGGGCCGAAGCCGGCAAAATGCTCGTTGTCTTCCCGTGCCTTGATCGGCACGCCGCCGGGCTGGCGCGGCGCGTCATCGAAGCAGGCGGCGCCGTCACGGAAGCCGCCGACCCGCATAGTCTGCTCGACGGCGCCGAGCACATCCATGTCGTCGAACTCGGCGATCTCGCCTGGCTCGGCCTGCTGGCGGGGTGTGAAGTGCTGCGCGCCGGCCCGGCCGGATTTGAACCGGAGCTGCCCGGCCGCGCCTGCGCGATGCTGAGTGCCGGCACCGCTTACCGGAACCCGTATTCCGGCGCCGCCGCGGACTGCGCCGAGACCATCGACCTGCTGCGTGGCTGGCGGCGCATGATCCTGGATAATCGCCGCATCGCCGTCTGTTCCGGCATCACCCTCTGGAAGCGACGGCGGATCGGCCAGTTGCTCCACCATGGCAGCGGCGGCCCGGTTTTCCGGCATACGGCGAGGGCCGCGCTGGCGGCGGCAAAATCCCGCGGCGGCGGCATCGCCGTCTGGTCCAGCCGTATGCCGGAGGGGCTCGAAGCCAGGGCCGCCGCCGCCGGTGTCGCGCTGTATAAAATGGAGGACGGCTTTGTACGCTCGTCCGGCCTGGGCAGCGATTTTCTGCCGCCGGCCTCGATCGTCCTCGATTCGCGCGGCGATTATTTCGATCCAGCCCGGCCAAGCGACCTTGAACACCTGCTCGCAAGCACTGCGTTCGATGAAGATCTGCTTTTGCGTGCGCAAAAACTGATCGCGCAGCTCATCAAACGCGGCATCGGCAAATACGCGACGGGCGGCACCGCGCCGCCGCTGCATGCCAAAGCCGGTCAGCGCATTCTGCTGGTCCCCGGCCAGGTCGCCGACGATCTCTCGGTGATCCGCGGCGGCGGCGATGTGCGCGGCAACGCGGCGCTGCTGGCGCAAGTGCGCGCCGCGAACCCAAAGAGTTTTATCATCTATCGTCCGCATCCGGACGTGTTGGCCGGGCATCGCCGCGGCGCCATCCCCGGCGCCCTCGCCCAGGGTCTTGCCGATCAGATCAGCGAGGGCGGCGCGATCGCGCCGCTGATCGACCGGGTGGACGAGGTGCACACGCTGACCTCGCTCACCGGCTTCGAGGCCTTGATCCGCGGCCGGCATGTCGAAACCTACGGCCAGCCGTTCTACGCCGGGTGGGGGCTCACCGTTGACCACGCGCCGGTCAACCGCCGGCGGCGGCGGCTCAGCCTGGAGGAATTGGTCGCGGCCACGCTGATCCTCTACCCGCTCTATCTCGACCCGGCGACCGGCTTGCCGTGCGAGGTGGAGACGCTGATCTCCCGGCTCGAGGATGCGCGCTTCTGGCAGCCCAGCCTGCTGATGCGGCTGCGCCGGATCCAGGGCCGGCTGCGCGCCATGATGCAGCAGCGCCGCCTGGCGCAAAAACTGCCATGAACATGATCGGCACGCAGCCGGCGCCGGCCTCGCGGGTGCTGCTGTTCGACATCACGCGGCTGCTGGCGCAGGCCCGCAAAGCGGCACCGACCGGGATTGACCGCGTCGAGCTGGCCTATGCGCAATATCTGCTGGCGCATGAAGCGGCGCGGACAGTTTTTGTCGCGCGCCACCCGCTCGGCCGATTCGGAATCTTGCCCAAAAATCTCGCGAGCCGCTTCGTGCGGCTGCTCGCGGCGCACTGGGAGGATCATGCCAGCCGCAACAATGCCGAGATCATGGCCGTTCGCCGCCGCATCCGTCTGCATCTGCTGCTCGGCGCGACGCCGGCGGTGCAGGAGCCGATCTATCTGCTGCTCTCGCACCACCATCTCACGCGGCCCGACATCGTCGCGCGTTTCCTGGCGCGCAGCCGCGCGCTGTTCGTGCCGATGGTGCACGACTTCATCCCCAGCGACTATCCCGAATACACCAGGCCGAAGCACGCGGACCGTCATCTGCGGCGGATCGCCACCGTGGCGCGCCTGGCCGATGCCGTGCTGGTGCCTTCCGAGGTGATCCGGCGCGGCGTCGTTGCGCATTTGCAGCAGGCGGGGCGGGGCCATGTTCCGGTGCACGCGGTGCCGCACGGCGTGATGCTGCCGGCGAAGGCCGATCCGCCGCCCCTCGCGGAGCCGTATTTCGTCTGCCTGGGGACGATCGAGCCGCGCAAAAACCACCTACTGCTGCTCAACATCTGGCGCCGCCTGGTGGAGACCCACGGCAAGAGCGCGCCGAAACTCGTTCTCATCGGCCGCCGCGGCTGGGAGAACGAAAACGCGATCGACATGATCGAGCGGTCGCCGGCGCTGAAAACGGTGGTGAAGGAATATAATACGCTGCCCGATCGCGGGCTGTTCGCCTTCCTGAAAGGTGCCAGGGCTCTGCTGCTGCCCTCGTTCGCCGAGGGGTTCGGCCTGCCGGTGGCCGAGGCGCTGGCGCTCGGCGTGCCGGTGATCTGCTCTGATATCCCGATTTTCCGGGAAATCGGCCTCGGCCACCCGGAATATCTCGACCCGCTCGATGGGCTGGGCTGGCTGCGCGCGGTCGAGCGCCATATGGCGGCGCCGCCACCCCGGACGGCGCCTGTCTGGCCGGCCATCACCTGGTTCAGCAGCATTCAATCCGCCTTGCGCCAGCTTGAGCATGGCCTCGGCGCGCCCGGCGCCGGTCCAGCAAAAACTTGCGAAGGACTGATAAAGGATGCGAAAAGCGACAAGGCCTGGGCTGACCAAAGCTTGCAATACGCTGAATTGAGGGGCGAACATCGACACCTTTCGTGATTTTCCGGCGGCCGCCGGCGCCAACGGCACGAACTTCATCGCCGCGCTGCGGACCCAGACCCGTGTTGTCGGCGCGCTGATCATGCGCGAAATCCATACCCGCTTTGGGCGGGATAATGTCGGCTATATCTGGATCATCCTGGAGCCGATCATCCTGGCGCTGGCCGTGACCCTGCTGCGCGCCGGCAGCTTCCACCATTCCGATTACGGCATGGACGCCGTGCCGTTCTGCATTACCGGCTACAGCTCCTTCATCATGTTCCGTTCGGTGGTGCTGCGGGGCGAAGGCGCGCTCGACTCCAACCGCAGCCTGCTTTACCACCGTGTGGTGACGATCGCCGATATGCTGATCGCGCGCGCCCTGCTCGAAGGGGTGGTCACGATGTTCGTGTTCTTTCTGCTCCTGGGCGGCGCCAGCCTGCTCGATCTCGGCACCTTGCCGCAGCGGCCATTGTTGTTTTTTGAGGGCGTCGCGCTGTTGCTCTGGTTCAGCTTCGCGATCTCGCTGCTGGTCTGCGCCGGCTGCGAGGTTTCCTCCACGGTCAGCCGGCTCATCCACCCCGCGGTCTATATCCTGATGCCGCTCTCGGGCGCGTTCTATCTGCTCTCCTGGGTGCCCGAGCCCTACCGCACCTGGATGACCTGGGTGCCGATCGTGCACATGTTCGAACTGATCCGGGAAGGACAATTCCAGTGCTATGACAGCCCGTATATCGACGTGCGCTATGCGGTCGGCTGGTGCATGGCGCTGACACTGATCGGCTTCAGCTTCCTGACCGCCATCCGCCGCCGTTTGCATATGGAATGAAGCCGATATGTTGAAGCCGAAAAATTCATCGCCGGGCTTTCCTGCGTCCGGTGCGGGCCGGTAGCATGGACGGTTCGTCCAATTCCATATTGCCGCCGCCGCAATATGCGCGAACCTCGTTGCCGCGGGAGCCGCGCGGCCCGCGCTGGTGGCGGCGGCTCGCGGCGGCGCGCTACGCCAAGCTGCTGCTGTTCGTCTTCCTGCCGACGCTGCTTTGCGCCGTGTACATGTTCGGTTTCGCGTCCGACCAGTACGAATCCGAGGCAAGGTTTGTCATCTACACCTCGCAGGGGCCGGCGATGCAGATGGGGGGCATAAGCCAGATGCTGGGCCTGGGCGGCGGCAACGAAGGCTCGTCCGAAACCTTCAGCGTGATCGACTACATGCAATCGCATGACGCGGTGAACGCGCTGCAAAAACAACTCAATCTCGTCAGCATGTTCCGCCGGCCGGGGGCTGACCCGCTGTTCCGGCTCTGGTGGTCGAACCCCAGCGCGGAGACGCTGCTGGCATATTACGAAAGAATGGTCACGATCACCTATCGCGAAGAATCGGGCATTACCGAGCTGGATGTCAAAGCCTTCCGACCGCAGGACGCCTATCTCATCGCCAACAGCCTGCTGAGCATGGGCGAAGACCAGGTCAACGCCTTCAACGCCCGCCTCACCGCGGACACGGTCAAGGTCGCGCAGGATGAGGTCAACCTGGCCGAGGCCAGGACCGAAAGCGCTGAAACCGATCTGACCAGTTTCCGGCTGCAGCACCAGAACATCGACCCGGCTTTGAGCGGCACGGCCACGATGACGCTGATCGCGCAGCTCAACGCCCAGATTGCGCAGGACCAGGCGCAACTGGCGCAGATGCAGGGCTATCTGAGCCCGGACAGCCAGCAGGCCGTGACCCTGCGCAACCGCATCAAAGCCCTGCGGGACCAGATCCAGTCCCAGACCGCGGCACTCACCGGTGCAAATGGCGGCGCGCTCGCGCCCGAACTGCCGGAATATCAGGTTCTGGAAATGAAGCTGCAATTCGCGCAGCAAAGTTATACCAGCGCCGAGAACGCCTTGGTCGCGGCGAATGAGAACGCGATGAAGCAGCAGCTGTTTTTGATCCGTGTCGTCTCGCCGAGCTTGCCGCAGGAGGCGCTCTATCCGAAACGCTTCGAGATCGTCCTGACCGTGCTGGTCGGCCTGCTGGTGACCTACGGCATCGTCTGGCTGCTGATCGCCGGCGTCCGTGAGCATGCCGCCTAAGCGCCGCGAGGCGCGGTGGCGGGCAATAAAGTGAAGAAAGCAAGCACTTCTTTTTTAAAAAAAAGAAGCAAAAAACTTTTATTAATCTGGGCCTGGGGCGTCTGAAGCACCGCGGACAAAAGGAATCAAAAGTTTTTTGCTGCTTTTTTTTTAAAAAAGAAGTGCTTGCTTTTTTGCTTTCCAAATTCAAAAGGTTGAGTTGATCACATGCTGTTTGGCGTAAAAAAAGATGCCGGCGATCCGTCCAAGGATCTCAAAAGGATTCAGGCGCTGCGGGGGGAGGGCGACGCGGCGCGCGACCTGGGAAACTGGGACATCGCCAGCGAAAAGTACGAGGCCTATCTGGCGCAGTTCGCGGATGATTTTGATATCTGGGTGCAGCTGGGCCATGCGCGCAAGGAGCAGGGCGACCTGAAACGGGCGAAGCTGGCCTATGGCACGGCGATGGGATTGCGGGCCGACGATGATGACGTGTGCCTGCATATGGGGCATTTGCTGAAGCTGATGGGCGACCGGGCCGGCGCCGAGGAGGCCTATCGCCGGTCATTCACCATCAACAGCGAGAATCGAAACGCCCTGCAGGAGCTGCTCTCGCTCGAGGCGGATATCGCGGTGGCCGAGGCGGCAACGGTTCCGGCGGCCGCCAGAAACATCTATCTCGATATCACCGATCTGATGGAATACGTGAAGGACAATGTCTCCCTCAGCGGCATCCAGCGCGTGGTGGCGCACCTCATCACCGGCATTTCGGCCTATGGCGAGCAGCATCGCGACGTCAGGATCGTGCCGGTGCTGCCGGATTATGACGCGGGGCGGATTTATACGGTGAGCCGGTTTCTGGTGGTCGAGATGCTGCACGAGCTCGAAGCCTCGGCCGGCGATCGCGGTCAGCTCAACAAGGTTATCGCCGCGGTGCAACGCTCGCGCGCCCAGGTGATGCTCGGCGCCGGCGATGTTCTGACGATCCCCGGCGCCTTCTGGATCGCGCAGAATTACGAAATGGTGCAGCGGCTGCGCAGCCGCGGCATCAGGTTTGTCGTGTTCGTGCACGACCTGATCCAGCTCAGCTACCCGCAATATGTTCATGCCGGCGTCATCAGGCCGTTCCAGCGGGCCCTGGTGGATATCTTGCAGCTGGCGGCCGGGATTTTGACGAATTCGCACCATGTCGCCGACGATGTCCGGCGCTTCATGCGGGAAAACCTGAAGATCGATCTACCGGTGCAGGCGGTGCCGTTGGGGACCGAACTGGCCGATCCGGGCGCGGACGGGCGCGCCGGCAACGACCGCGCAAGACAGCTCGGCGAGCGCACCGCGGAGGTTCTGGCCGCACCTTACGTGCTCTCGGTCGGGACCATCGAGGTCAGAAAAAACCACATGTACATGATCAGGTTGTGGGAGCAGCTGATCGCGAACAACGTGCCGAATATTCCCAACCTCGTGTTCGTCGGCAAAACCGGCTGGGACATCGAGGCGTTCAACCGCTACCTCGACAGTTCGGACCATCTGGGCGGCCGGCTATACATGCTGCGCGATATTTCCGATTATGAGCTGGGCAGGCTGTACGAAAACGCCATGTTCACGATGTATGTGAGTTTCGCCGAGGGTTTCGGTCTGCCGATCGCCGAGAGTCTGGCGCATGGCAAGCCGTGCATCGCGTCGGACCGGACCTCGATGCCCGAAGTGGGCGGCAAACTGGCGCGCTATGTCAATCCGGATAACGTGAATGAGGGTTTTCAGCTGGTCAGCGCGCTGTTGCAAAATCCCAAGCAGCTGGCGGTCTGGGCCGCCGAAATCGCGGCGAGCTTCGTGCCCAAAAGATGGTCGCAATTCGTCGCCGAATATTATGACGCGGTGCTGCGGATCGCCCAGGCGGAATTGCCGGGCGCGGTCAATGCGCTGGTCGAGGCGGGCGATATCGTCGGCATGGGGCGCGATGAGCTGACCAGGCGTGGTGCGGCGCGGCTGCCGGTCACCTATCTGGCGCCGTATCGGATCAGCGGCTGGCATCCGACCGACGATTGGGGCGGCTGGGCCAGCGAGCGGCGCGCGCTGCTGCGGATCAGAACCCGATTGGCGCCGGACAGTCCGGTCGTGGTGTACGTTTCGCTGGCGCTGCCCATCGGCACGGAGCTCGAGCAGGGGTTTGTAAAGCTGACGATTGGCGGCGTCGAAACGATGATCCGCGACCTTTCGCTCAAGCCGAAATGGTTTGTCGCCGCCGGCCGTACCGGGGCGCAGGGCGACATCGACGTCCAGATTTTCAGCGGCGGCGCCTATCCCCAGACCGACGGCCGCGTGCTTTTCGCCGGTCTTTCCGCCGTGGCCTTCTGCCTGGCGGAGGACGTGCGGGTCCGGATGGGCTTGCTGGAAAAGCTGACCATCGGCCCGGCTTAGGCAGTCCCTCCGAGAAATTCTTGCCAAGAAAGCGACCGCTTTCTGTCCCCTCACCTGGCGGTGACAACGGTGCCCGCATAATGCCGGTGGAACGCGCCGCGCAGATGGTCCAGCAGCAGCCGCAGACGGGGCGTCATGTGCTCCTTGTGCGGAAAGATCGCCGAAATTGTGCCCTCTTCGGTGGACCAGTCCGGCAGCAGGCGGATCAGCCTTCCCTCCCGCACATCGTCCAGCACGGCGTAGTCCGGCAGCAGGCCGACCAGGTGGCTGTTGGCCACGAAGGTGCGCGCGGCGACGCCCGTGTTGGTGCGCACGGCGGCGGATATTTTAACCGAGCGGCGTTGGCCGTCGGTGCGGGTCATGTCCAGCCGTTCCGGGTGCGGCAGCTGCGTGATGATGACCCAGGGCAGCATCGCCAGGTCCTCGGGCTTTTCCGGGATCGGGTGGTGTTGCAGATATTGCGGGCTGACGCAGGGGATGAGGCTGAATGAGCCCAGCTTGACCGCATAGAGCCGGGATTCCTTCAGCCAGCCGGTGCGCAGGCANNTTTGGATGCAGGCTTTGGTAATCCGCCAGCGCGCGGATCAAGAAATTCAGGCTGAGGTTATAGGAGGCGGAAATCCGTACCGTGCCGCGCGGTTCGGTCCGCAGTTCATCGACCGAGCTCATCGCCGCCTCGGCAT
>PLFB01000157.1:0-159 GCA_003137135.1 Acetobacteraceae bacterium | reverse complement strand
GTGAGAACGTGCTGGCTGACGACGGATTTGCCGAGGCCGAGCTGGGAAGCGGCTTTGGAGAAGGAGCCGGATTCGACGACCTTGGTGAAGACGGCCATGCGGTAGAGGTCTTTTAAGATCATCAGGACGGAAGCAAAAACTTCTTTTTTTGCAAAAAAA
>PLFB01000208.1 GCA_003137135.1 Acetobacteraceae bacterium | reverse complement strand
GTCCCGGCGGCGCTCGCCACGCTGCCGCCAACGAGCACGGCCGATCCGGATGCGGCGCTGCGGTCGCAGATTCCGCGATGATGGAGGAAAGCAGGTACTTTTTTTGAAAAAAAAGTACCCAAAAAAACTTTTACGGGCGGGATGGGGCAGGTCCGGTATCTCTTCATTGTCCCCGGCGGGAGCGATGAAGAGACACCGGACCTGCCCCAGCCCGCCCGTAAAAGTTTTTTGCGCGCTTTTTTTCAAAAAAGCGCTTCTTGCTTCCTTATTCAAAATCCCTATAATTTTTGTAGGATTTTAGCCGAAAGTTTCAAGCCGGCATTCCATGCCGCCGCTGCAACTTCCGCTGGAAAAACCACAAACGACAGACTATTTGCCCCAGCTGCAACGAGTCTGCAACATATTCTACACTAAACTTTCTTGTAGTTGAAATAACTTTCGCGGGCCGCGTCTGCTATCGACTGCCCGCTCGGCTTCCATCCGAGCCAGAAGATCAACGCTCACTCGGAAGCTTCACTCAAAGGATTCTCCATGACCCGTCAAACCATTGCCTGCTCCATGCTGGCGCTCGCGCTCTCGTGCGGCGCCGCACACGCCAGCACCACCATCAACGCCGGCGGCTCCAGCCTCGCGTTCCCGACCTATCAAGCGGAATTCGAAAAATACACCAACAGCAGCCCGACCATCCTGTTCAGCTACTCCGCCGTCGGCTCCGGCTCCGGCCAGGCGGGCTTTTTGCAGAACACTTTCACCCCGCAGCCCTCCACCGACACGGTGTGGTGGCCGGCACCCGCTGGAATCCTCACCTACGGCACGCCCGTCGGCACGCAGGTAGATATCGGCGCCAGCGACGCCACTCTTATCTCAGGGCAGCTGACCAACCCATCGACGGGCAGCTACGGCACGTCCACCCAAGGCTCCGTGGTTGACGGCCCGATCATCCAGATCCCGACCTTCGGTGTGCCCGTCACGATGGCCTTCAACCAGCCCGCGATTACCTCCCTGAAGCTGACCGCCAATCAGGTCTGCGGCATCCTGTCCGGCCAGATCTCCGACTGGAATACCCTCAACCCCTCGATCCCGTCCGGCACCCCCATCACGGTGGTTTACCGGTCCGACGGTTCGGGCACGACATTCCTGACGCTGCAGCACCTCGCCGCGATCTGCAACTCCTCGAACTCCAACTTCACCTCGATTACGGTCGGCAACAAATTCATCTCCGACGTGGTGATCTCCGGCTACACCGCCGGCACGCTGCCGCCGAATTTCGTGCCTGAAAGCGGCAGCGGCAACGTCGCCACCGAAATCAACAGCACGTCCGGCGCGATCGGCTATCTCAGCCCGGACTACACCTCGATCGCGCCGAACTCATCGGCCAACCCCACCGTCAATTATCCTAACATCATCGCCGCCAGCCTGGTGAACAGCATCGACGGCAAAACCTACGCGCCGACCGTCGCCAACACGACGCTAGCGCTAGCGAACCCGGACCCCGACGATTCCGCCAATACCAAACCGCCCGCCAACATGAGCGACGCCATGGACCCGCTGAACTGGGTTCCGACTATCGCCGTGGCCCTCAAAGGCTACCCGATCGTCGGCTACACCACGATGGATCTCAGCAGCTGCTACGCCGACGCGGCCGCCGCCAAGGCGATCGAACTGTTCCTGAAAGACCAATATACCAGCACCGCTTACAAGAACATCATCGAAGCAAACGGCTTTGTACCGCTGGTGAATTCCGGCGCCGCCAAATACGCCACCGCGGTGGAAAACACGTTTCTGAGCAACAACGTCGGCTATAAGCTGAACATCAACAACTCGAAACTTTGCAAAGGCCTCGCCGGCCGGTAAGCTTCAAGCGCAATTGCAACGAAAGCGGCCATCGCTGGATGGCCGCTTTTTTTGTTTAGGAAAGCAGCGCTTTCTTGAAAAAAGTAACTTCTTCCTATACCTCCTCCGCCTTCTCCCGGCTCAACTTGCATTCAATCTGGCCATGCGGCTCGTCGGTCGGCGTGAACACGACGTTTGGGTTATCCCGCTCGAACGGCGTCATGTCGATCGGCAGATAGTGTTTGTTGGGGCAGGCGAGCGCGATATCCGAAATCTCCGGCACCGCCTCCAGCGCGGCGCGGCCCATTAGATACATGCTGTTCTGCACGCTCGGGCTGTACGTGGTCGCGAAAACATCCAGCATCGCCGAGAGAATTTTTGCGTTGGCTTCGGGAAAGTTCGCCGGCCTGGCGGCCCATTTCCAGGTCGCGTCCATCGCGGTGGAAAAAATCCGGTCCTCGGTTTCGCGCAGCGTGGTGAACTCGTCCATCACGTATCCCGTCCAGCCGGATCCGGTCGATTTCAGCATGATGAAATTCGCGATGCCGGAGGAGAATTTCTGCTTGTGCCGCGTGGCGTGTATCTTCGCCTTCGGCTGGCCGTTCGAATCCAGCAGAAAGGCGTGGTCATGCTCAGCGCCGCCGGCCAGCATCCGGCTCCATTTCGTCTCCAGCGTCGTCACATGCACCGCCGCCACCTGCGGATAATGCGACAGGAAGTATTTCGCGAGCACGGATAGATAATCCTCGGTCTCCAGCCCAGGGTTGTCGCGCGCCACGATGTTGACGATGTTCTTGATCGTGTCGGTCGCGATCACCTTGGAATTATCGGTCGATAAAAAACTGTCCTCGAAATCACCCTCCAGCATCACCTTGGCGCTCAGCTCCCGCACCTCGTGGCGCGCGGCATCCCGTTTGACGCGCATCACGCGCACGCGGCCTTTGCCGTAGGTGGATTCTTTCAAGTTCATCACTTCTTCTCCTTTTTAAGGACACATCCCGCAATGTAGAATTGGTGTGCCACGCTATAGAGCCTGACAATTTCAAACAACGTCAAGCACATCCCCCGGCCATTGAGCGGCCAAACTTCGGCCTCTCAAAGACCGGAGGAGCAAAAGTTTTTTGCGGAGCTTTTTTTCAAAAAAGCGACCGCTTGCTGCATTTGTCCCCGACCTCAGTGTCATGCCTTTTGTTGCCGCTCCGCCCTGGATTTTTGCTTTTCCGGCGGCGTTTGCCCGCCGCTATAGCCGAGGATTTCCACGATCCAGATTGACGGCAGCGGGGCCGCCTGCGGTTTGGCGGTGGCGTTCTCCGCCGCCTGCGCGGCGGCGCCGCTGGCGTTGCCGGCGGTGCTCAGCGCGCCGACATCCGGCGCCGTCGTGGTGGTGGCGCCGGTGGAGGTGCCTTGCACCTGGATGTTCGCGGTGTTGAGCACGTGCGCGGCGGCGATGTTGAGATTGCCGGAGACCCGGATGCCGGCCTCGCCCGCATCGACCGTGCCTTGCGGCGCGATCAGGTTGATATCGCCCGGCGGAATCGCCGGGATCGGGTTCAGCGTGGCGATGCCGGCGCCGCTCGAGGGCACGGTGGGCGAGAGGAACACGTCGCCAAAATTATCGTACACGCGCTGCAGCGGCGTGTAGTCGATGCTGGTTTTGGAGCCGCGGCCGGCGTTGATGTCGCCGCTCGCCGACCAGATGACGATGTTGCCGCCGAAGGTGGTGAGCACTCGGCTTTCCCCCAGCAGCACGCTGCCTTGCGAATAGATGTCGATGTCGCCGGAGCCTTGCGTGATGAAGCCGGCGGAGCCTGGCGGGCTGGTGCCCTCCACGCCGATGATGGTCTGGCCGCCAGGCGTAAAGCTTTCGATATTGCCGCCGAATTCGGTATGGATGCCGGAGCCGCCATACATCGTCAGGTCGCCGGTATAGGCGATCGCCTGGCCGCCCGGCGTGGCGGTGGGGAAGAGCGCGGCGATCGCGTCCTGGCCGAGAATATAGCTCTTGTAGTGCGCGCTGGAGGATTGGTTGAATTCCAGCCCGGACTCATTGAGTTCAACGAAATAAAGCTCGCGCAAAAACACGTCTTGCTGCGCCGGGCTGAGCGTGAGGAAATCCGCATAGGCGCCGGCCGCATCGCCGGCGTAGCCGAAATACTTTTGCAGCCAGGCATACAGCGCGGCATCGTCGCCATGGACGATGGCGCTGGTATCCGGCAGGCCGAGGGTGCTGGCCGGATTGAGATAGAGATTCGCAAAATTGCTGTAATCCGGCCCTTCTTCGCCCACGCCCGCCAGCACGCTGATGGCCGCACCGCTGTCGCGGTCGTTGGGGTTGATGCCGAATACCGGCCCGATGCTGTAGATCGTGCCCTGGTCCGCCAGATAGATATTTCGGCCCGCCTGCACCGCCAGATTGCCCGGCCCGGCGATGTCAAAACTGCTCTCGATGATGTCGCGCCCGGCGGTGACGCTGGTGATGTCGGTGGCCGCGAGATTGAGGAAGACGTCCGGCGAGGCGGTGGTGCCGCTATCGACGATGTCGCGCCCGGCGACGATGTCGAACGGTTTTGCCGCCAGCACCTGCTGGCCGACGGTCCCGCTGGCGGCCTCGAACTCGCCGAATTCGATGTTCAAAATATCGCCGCTGCCGGCATAGACCAAGGCCGGCTGCGCGTCGCCGGCGTGCAACGCGGCGGTCGGCGTATCCAGGCCGAAATCCAGTCCCGGACCCGGCGTGCTCGCAAAATAATTGGAATATTTCAGCACCTGTTCAGAATCAAACACGTTGCTGCCGGGGTTGAACGGGGACGAGAAGGCCGAGAGTGCGGCGCCGGAGATCGAGACGATGGAATTATCGCCGATGATGGACTCTGCGGCCAGCAATTGCAGTTGTCCGTCAGAGGCAGGTGCGAGTTCCACCGGCGTGCTGCCGAAATAGATGTTGCCGCTCTGCGACGTCACCAGAAGATTGGGCGGATAGTAAAAATTGGTCTGGCCGTTCGGCTCGAAGCCGATCGAGGCATCGACCACGCCGGCGCTGAACACACCGTGCCCCTCCGCCGGCACCACGTCCCCGCCAGCCGAAAACAGCTTCAGGCCAGTCGCCGACGTCCAGAGTGAGAAATCCGTGTTGCCGCCGCCTGTGAGGTCGAGCCTTTGCGCCGGGTCATCGACCGGCGTGGTGTTGGTCTGGTTCTGCACCGTGCCGGGGTCGCCGGCGCCGTCGATCACCAGGTCGCCGCGCGAATCCACCGTCACGGTGCCGTCGCCCGGCAGCAGGTCGATGCCGTTGCCCAGATTGGCCGTCTCGGAGTCCAGCGGCGGCAGATAGCGCGGGTCGTTGCCGTTCACCACGCCGAAAACCGGCTGCACCGTGCCGATGGAGGCGGCGTCAAAAACCGTATCGCCGCGCAGGTCGGAAATCAGCCCGCCGCTATCCAGCTCATAGGGCGTGCTGCTGCCGGGGCTCAAAAAATTCACCGCGCCGTCGATGTCCACGTCCATCTCGCCGCCGCCGTTCTGCACCAGCGCGCCGTCGGGCGTCACCCGGCCGTTGGAGGCGACCACCAGGTTGAGACCGCTGGCGTCGCCGCCGGCATCGACCGTGAGGTTGCCGCCGCCAAGCGTGCCAAAGCCCTGAAAGCCGGTATATTGCACGGTGGTCGAGCCGCCGGCGAGGTTGAGCGAGCCGTACTCGATCCACCAGGCGCCGGGCTGCCCCGCGCCGCCCTGGCGCCACAGCCAGTTGCCCTCGGCGTCGGTGTCGGTCAGGCCCTCGGGCGCGCCGTCGAAGGTGGCGCCGGTCAGGATGTAGCCCGAGAATCCGCCCTGCGCGTCAATCAGCACATTGCCGCCGCCGGTCGGGTAATACGCCGCGTAATTGGCCACCAGCGCCGCCTCGGCGGCGTTTTTGGGCCCCAGCAGGCTGGTTTTCGCGCCAAAGCCCTGCGCCAGATCGTACGGGTTCTGCCCGTCCTCAAGGATCGGCGCGCTTTGCGCGCCCGCGGTATAGACGCCGAACGAGGACTCCTCGTCGATCGATCCACCGGCGGCCAGCGTGAGCGCGCCGGTGCCGGTGCGCACCACGCTGAACGCCGGCACCGCCGTTTCGCTGCCGAAGGAGGTCGTCAAACCGTAATGCGTATCGGCCAGGATCAGGTTGCCGCTATCACCGAGCGCGCCGGCGGCGTTCAGCGTATCCGGGTCCGCCGCGGCGGTATCCGCGCCGGCCACCAGGTTGATCGACCAGGAAGCGTCCCCCGCGGGCAATTGCGCAGCCAGGCCATAGAGCTGGCCCTGGCTGCCATCGGCGCCCGGCACCCGCGTCTCGAGCATCTGCACGCCGTCCTTGGTCACCAATCCGGGCTGGCCCTTCACGAATGTCAGCGCGCTGCCGCCGGGGATGAAGGCGCCGGCCGCTAGCGTCACCTTGGACGCCAGCACCACGCCGGTATCGCCGTTGTCGAGGCTAGTGGTGACGGTGAACGGTGTGTTCGCCGGCCAGGTGACCTTGCCGACATTGACCGCGAAGGGCAGGCTGCCGCCGGCGGCGATGACCGCGCCATCGGGCAGTTTCGTGCCGGCCGGCACCACCGCGCCCTGCGCGAACAGCGGATGGCCCGACGAATCGGTGATGGCGCTGGTCGCCACGAAGGCGACACTGGTGGTCTGCGCGCCCTGCAGGGTCAGCGCGACCGGCGCCACCGCCCCGGCCTGGAAGGAGCCGCCGGTGATCGGCACCGCAAAGTTCACCAGCGCGGTGTTGGACAGGGCACTGCCGGCCGCGATCTCGGCCGAGATCGGCAGCACCTGATTTTGCCCATAGGGCTCGCCGCCGCCAAATACCACCCAGCCTTTGGCAAATTCGGTCCCGGAATCGTCGATCGGGCTTTCGAAACCGTCGGTGATGCTGCCATAAACATTCAGGTTGCCGCCGGCGCGGATCTCCAGCACCCCTGGCTCGCCGGTGCCGGCCTGCCCGGCCACCACGCCGGCGCCGTAGCGGTAGGCCAGCAGGTTGATATCGCCATCGACCGTGAGATCGCCGCCCGCCGTCGCGCTGTCGATTTCGACGCCCGGCCGGAAATGGTAGGCGGAATCATAGGCCGTTAGCCCCGCCACCCGCGCCGCCAGATCGGCATTCGTCGCGGCGGCGGCCATGAACGGCTCGGTGTCGTTGCTGTTGATCTGGTCGAGATAGCTTTGGGTGATCAGCGCGTCGTTGCTGTCGTTCGGATCAGTGGCGCCGTGATAGGTGAAAAACGCGTTGACCGCGATGGTGGCGGCGCCCGCGATTTCCAGCCCCGTCGCGGCGCTGATATTGGCGTCGCCCGAAGTGGCGCTGGTCAGCCGCGGCACATTGAGCTCAAGGTCGCCGCGGGAAACCCCGTCGGGCGAGGCGAGGTTGAATTGCGCGCCGGAGGCCAGTGTGAGTTCGCCGGTGGAGGTGGTCAGGCTGATCTGCGGCGCATTGGCTGAGGCGATCGGCACACCGTAGGAATCGACAATCAGCGCGGTGCCCTGCGCGTCCAGAACGGCGGTACCGGCGATGGTGAGGTTTTGCGAGGCCGCGAGGCTGATGGCGCCGCCGCCGCCGAAGCTGGCATCGATCAGCCCGGTCACGATCAGGCTGCCCTCATCCAGCGACACATTCACGTTTTTAGCCTGCAGCCCGTCACCGATGACGAGGTTGCCCTGTTGGATGTCAAAACTGCGCGCCTGAAAAAACCCGCCGGCATCCAGGCTGTTGTTCAGCGCCGAAAAATCCCCCAGATTCTGCGCGCTGATCGAAAAACTGCCCGAACTGTACCCGGCATCGGCGCCGCCGGTGAGCGTGCCGAGCAGCGAGACGTCTCCGGCCGCGGCGGCGGTGGCGGCAATCGAGACGCTGCCCGCGTTGTTTTGCGCCGCGCCGACGTCGATCACCGAACCGGCGTCCTGCGTCACATCGCCGTTCGCGCTGTCGGCGATCAGGTCGCCGCCAAAGCCATCGACCGTCTGGTTCACGTTGGTGGTGGTCTCGCCCGCCAGATCGACCAGCGAGGCGGCGCCAAACGAAATGTTCTGCGCCGCCTGCAGATTGAGCTTGCCGCTCGGCAGGATCACCGCGCTCTGGATGCTGATATCTTGGCCGGTCAGATCGACCTCGCCCCCGGCCGCCGGGCTGGCCAGGTTTTGCGCGTCGGCGACGCCGGGAGCGGGCAGGACGTTGATGTCGCCGCCGGCGGTAAATCCGATCACGGCCTCCGGCGCGGCGGTGAGCAGGGGCGTGTTCACATTCAGCGTCCCGCCCACGCCGGCCTGGCCGAAATCCGGCACCGCCTGATAGACCGCCAAACTGCCCTGGTTATTGGCGGTGATTTCGGTCGAGGCGTTCAAATTGACGGTCGAAAAACCCGCCGCCAGCCGGTCGAGCGGCACGTTCCGGAGCGGCTCATCCAGATCCGAATAGCCGAACACGATGGTCTGCGCGTCCAGATCCAGCGTGCCGAAGCCAATATCCGGCGCGGTGGCGACCTGGCCGCCCGGCAGAGTGGTCTGTTCGACGTTGGTGACCGGGTTGATGGTCGAGACGCCGTTCCAGGTGATGGTGCCGGCCGCGATGGTCGCCACGTCGGACGGCGTGCCATAGCCATAGATCGCCGGCGTGTTGATCACCAGCTGCACGCCGGAGCCGGTGAGGTCGAGCTGCGTGGTGCCGAAAAAGTTGAGCGAATCGGTCGCCGTCAGCACCAGAATCTGCGCCGCCGGCACGCCGAGGGCGGGATTGCCCTGGGTCAGCGTCTGCAGCACCGAAGGCGTCAGCAGCAGCCCGGAAGGCGCGGTCACGCCCAGCGCCGCCGGGTCGCCGACGTTGATTTCCGGCACGTCGAGGTCGAGATATTTTGCGCCATAGACCGCGCCGACGCCGATATTGACCGCGGCGGCGGTGGAAAACGCGATCGAGCCGCCGGAATAGATGGTGGCACCATCCGCCACCGTGATCGGCCCGTAATCGGCCTCCGTGGCGGGCTGGGTGGAATAGCTCAGATAGCCGTTGCCGACATCCAGCACGCTGGCGCCGCCATTGGAAAACAGCCCGAAATTGGTGGAATCCGCCAGCAGCGTGCCGCGGCCCAGCGTATCGATCTCCGAGCCCGCATTCAGCGTGATGCCCCCGGTGGTCGCGGTGATCACGACCCGCGCGGCCGTCAGATCGGCGCCGTTTTCCAGCGTCACGCTCTGGGTATCGGCCTGAAAGCCCTTGCCGGCGGCGCCCAGCTCGATGGTGGTGGCGTCAAACGCGTCGATCTGCGCCGCACCCAGAGAAACCGTCCCGGCCGGCAGACCCGCCACCGGTGCGGCGCCAAAAATATCCAGGTTCGGCGCGGTGGCGAACGCGGCACCGCTGATCTGCAGCGTGCCGCCGATGCCGGCGGTGCCGCTAGCACTTTCCGCCGCCGCCGCGAACAGCGTGGTGCCGGCATTCGTCAGCGACACTTCTGACGATGCCGGCACATTCAGCACCAGCGTGCCGGCGTCGATCTCCAGCACCGGCCGGATGCCGCCGGTGCGCGCCGCGGTGGCGACCAGGAACTGGTCATAACTCTCCTGATCATATTCCGCATAATTTTCCACCGTGGCGCCCGGCGTGATCGTCAAATCGCTCGGCAGCGAGGCCCGCACATTTGTGCCGGCCAGCGCGGTGTACCCGGCGACCGCGTAGGAACCGTTCGGCAGCGCCGCCACGGCGGCGGCGGTCAGCCCGGCGGCGCCGTCGATTTCCACGCGGTAGCCGCCGGGCGAGAGCGCGTAATAGGCCGGCAGCAGCGTGTAGGTGCCGGCCGGCAGCCCCGGCACGCCGGCCGGAATCACGATGCTGGCGCCGAGCGACGGCACCGCGCCGTCCGCCCCGGTCTGGGTATATTCCGAGGCCGTCTCCGGCTGCGCGCCGGCGACGATGGCATAGACCGGGTCGGCCGAATTTGTGGGCTGGGTGACGCTGGAGCCGGACTCCTGCAGCAGCGGCGTGGTCAGCACGTCGCTGGAGCCGCCCTGGCCGCTGATGAAACCCGCCCCCGCCAGCGTGCCGCCGCCGGAGAGATTCAGCACGGCACCCGCCTGCACATAAGTGGTCTGGGCTGCGATGGTGATGGTGCCGGGCCCCAGCCCGTTGCTGACGGCCGGCAGGCCAAAGCTGCTGGCGCTGGCGATCGTCACCGCCTGGCCGTTGATGTCGTAATTCACGCCGTCGGTGGTGCCGCCGAACGGTATCGTCAGCCCGGCGGCGCTGACCGAGGTGACGCTGCCCGGGCCAAACGTCACCGCGGTCTGCGGATCGCCGCCGCCAGAGATGTTGTCGCCGATGAACTCGTTGATGCCGCCAAAGGTCAGGTGGCCGAGCGGCTGCAGCACGACCCCGTCCTGGTTGACGTGCGCCGCCTCAAAGGTCAGCGAGCCGCCGAGCGTATCCGGTGTCACCGGCGTCGTGCCGGGGCTGGCGGTGATGGTGAGCGAGCCATTGGGATTGAACCCGCCGCTCGCCGCACTCGGCGTCGGACTGTAGCCCGCCACGACCAGCGCGGTAGTGCCCTGCACCGACGAGCTGCTCCCCAGGGCGTAGATCTCGCGCGCGGTTAAATTGAGGTTGGCGGTGGTGACGAGGTTCGTGAGGGCGGCGGAATCGCTGGCGAGCGGCGCGTCGAACCGCAGGTCGCCCGCGCTGTTCAAATCCACCGCCGCGAAGCCGGCGAGGTCGGTGGCCGGCGTTGTCCCTTCCGCCGGCAGCAGCCCGCCGAAGCGCACCGCATTGGCGATGTCGATTTCTCCGGCATTGACGGTAAAATCGCCGGTCGCCGCCTGCGCCGAAAAACCGGAAATCACCGCCAGCGGCGTCTGGTGCGAATTGGTCTCCGGCGTGCTGCCGCTTAAGCTCACGTAAGGCGCATCCAGCGTCACCGACCCGTTGGCGCTGCTATCGGTCAAAAAACCTTCTTCAAGGCTGATCGACTGCCCGGCGCTGAGCGTGACGTCGCCCTGAAACACGAAAGCGTCGCGCGAAAACAGCGTGACGCCGCCAAAGCCGCCCGCAACAATCTGCTGCGCGCTGAGCTGCGCGGTGCCGGCCATTAGCGTCCCGCTCTCGCCCGGCTGCAAGCCAGCCGGCACCACCGGCCCAGAATCGTTCTCGGTGATGGTGAACAGCCGCGGCGTCAGCTCGTCATTTTCGGTGTTGACGACCTGGTCGGCCTCCAGCGTTTCGGACAGCATTCCGCCCGCCGCGTCCGGCCCGCCGGCCGCCGCGATCAGCGTGCCGTCATTAAAAATCCCTTCCTGGGAGGCGAGCATGATCGCGCCGCCAGCACCCGCCACCGGGATCGCCTGGTCTGCTACCAGCGCGCTGGCGGCGCCGGCCGCAAAATCCACCGCCGGAATCCGGTCCACCGCTTCGCTGCCCGAAGCCTCCACCAGCGCGCCGGCGTTGATGATGACGGACGCCGTCGAGCCGTTGCTCCCCAGCGTGATCTTGCCGCCGGCCGGGGCCAGGCTGATCGTGTGCCCTTCGCCCGAAAAACTGACCGGCGCCGCGTTCGCGTCCAGCACGCTATCCGGGCCCAAAAAAATCGAAATCGTGCCGGGTCCGCCAGGGAGTGCGGCAAACGTGTTGAAATCGCTGACCGCGGCAATCGCCCCGCCCGGCGCCGTCAGCGCGCCGTCGATGGTGATCTGCCCGGTCGCCGCCAGGCTGATCGCCTGGCCGGGATCGACCGTGATCGCCGCCCCGGCCCCGATGCTGAGCACCGGCGCGTCCGGCCCGGTCTGCGTACCGTTGGCCCCCTCCGTCAGCACGATGGCGGCGTCAAAGCTGGCGCCGGGGCGCTGGGTGATGGCGGTAAAGCCGCTGTTGGTGACATAGAGCGGCTGCAGCGCGACGCTGAGCACGCTGGACGGCGCCGTCCCGGCCGCGGCTTGTGCGCTCGCGCCGGAAAACTGGTAGGTCGGCTCCGTCATATTCACCGCGGTGCCGGGTGCCACCGCAATATCGCCGGTCGCCGCCAAGTTATACGCAGAAAAACCCTGCTGAAAAAAACTCGGCGCGAGCGTGACGACGGACGGATCGGCGGCGGCGGGTGCCGTGGTCGAAATGACGAAGGACGGCGCCGAAAGCGTCAGCGCGCCGCCCTTGGTCACGCCGACCGCATCCAGCCCACCGCCGAGCGTGAGATCGCCGGTCGGCTGCGGAATCATGGCACTCGGCGTCGCCGCGGCCAGCGCGATCGCGCCACCACTGCCGCCTTTCTGGCCGCCGGTCTGCGTGATCAGCCCGCCCGACGAGGTATCGATCAGGCTACCCGCGCCGAGTGTCACATTGTTCACCGACCCCAGGCTGACCGGGCCGCCATTGATGAAAGCCTGGGTGAATGTCAGCGTGGGATCCAGCAGCAGATTGGTCCACAGCCCGGCGGTGTTGATGGTGGCGTCCGGCGCCAGCACGGTATCGCCGGTCGCCGCACCGCCCGCCGGCGGATTCGGATTTTCCAGCGTGATCTGCGAGCCGCCGGCCTCGGCGATCTGTCCGGCCGAGACGCTGCCGCCCGGCGCGTTCAGATCGGCGCCGATGTCCACGCTGGAGCCGAGCAGGGAAATATCGGCGCCCGCCGCCAGCGTGAGCGGCGCCGAAATATCCACGCTGCCATCGGTGATAACCGAAAGCCCGCCCAGCCCGGCGCCGGTGATCGCGGCGGCGCTGATAATCGTCGTCCCGGTGAGATCGCTGGCGACCGGCGTGGCAAGGCTCCCGGCTTGCGGCGCAGCAGCGGCGAAACTGACATCGGTGTCGGCCGGGAACAGATTGGCGCCGCTCAGCGTGCCGATCAGCAGGCTGCCCGGCTCCGCCACCTCGTTCTGCGTCAGCAAATACGGGTCCGTCACGCCTGACGGGTCGGCCTGAATCTGCAGCGGGCCGTTCACCGCCGCCGCCTCGATCGTGCCGTCGAACACCGTGGTCGGGCTGCTCAGCGTCAGGCTCCCCGCCGCGCGCCCCTCTGTATAGCTTGCCTGATAAATCTCCGACGGCGCGGTCAGCGCGTTGGCGTAAACCTGCGTGACGTTCCAGTTCGGGTGATCGACGGTGAACCCGTCATAGACGCCCGCGTAGGTGATGTTCGCCGGTGCGTCGTTGACGTTGTAGAGATGGCCGTTGGTGCCGAGCAGGTAGCTCTGCGCCAGTTCGCCGCCCTGGTAGCTCAGCGTGCCGCCGTTGACGTCGAACACCGCGCCGGAATCCGCCACGATCGCACCGGCGGCGCCGGTCGAAAGGTCGATGCTGCCGCCGAGCGCGGTGTACTCCCCGATCGTATGCCCGACATTGGCGAGATAGCCGGAGACCTCCAGCAGCCCGCCGGCGGTATAGTCGCGGTTGGAGGCATAGGCGCTGCTCGCCGGCACCAGGTTGAGGTCCCGCGCATCGACATAGACGGTGGTGCTCAGCAGGTTGTCAGTCAGGCGGTTCTGCGGGTCGTCGCGCAGCTCAAAACTCTGGATGCTGACGGCGATGTCGTTGGAGGCCATCGTCATCGGCACGCCATAACTGCCGGAGGCGTCCAGGATGGCGCCGGCGTCCGCCTGGATGCGCTGCGTCGCGGAGACCGCGAGCTGCCCGCCGGGTGCCGAGGTGTCGGAGGCGCCTTGAAATTCCACGCTGCCGCCGGTGACGATTTCGATGCGCGATTCATCTTGTTGGTCGGGCAGCAGGCTGAGATCGTCGAACGGCGGCGCCACCTGCTGGCCGCGCAGGGCATCGGCGGCGGCGGAACTCGCGATCAGCGCCGCGCGCTGGCTGTCCAACTCGGTGCTGGTGCTGGAGAGGTCAGGCTCAACCAGCGTAAAACCGTTGGCGCCCAGCGTGACGCTGCTATCCGGATCGGACGCGGAGGACAGCAGATGGATGGTGCCGCGTTGCGCGGTGGAGGTGGTGGAGAGCAGCACCCCGTCCTGCTCCACGGTCTCGCCGGCCAGCGTGACATCCCCGGTATCAGCGGTGATCAGGCCGGTATTGCTCACCAGGCCCGATCCGCCGGCCAGGCTGCTGCCCGGCTGCTTCAGCTCGACAGCGATCTCGTTGCCGTCGGTGGTGGAGGTGGTGTTGCCGTTGCTGGTGCCGGCACCCTGGCGCAGCACGAAATTATCGCCCGCGGCCAGTTCGGTCTGGCCGTCCGGCGTGCTGATATCGCCGCCGTTTTGCACCTGCGTGCCCAGCAGCAGCACGTAGCCGCCGCCTTCGGTGACCGAGACCGGGGCGCTGGTGGCAATTTCCGCGCCGGGCTGCACGATGATGGCGCCGCCGGCATGGCTAAAACTGGTGGGCGTGCTGTAGATGCCGGCGGTGTTGAAGGGAAACAGGCTGCTGCTTGGTTCGGCCGAAGAGGCGATCAGCGAGCCGACATCGATCTGCGAGGCGCCGCCGAAAATGATGCCGTTCTGGTTGATCAGATAGACCTGGCCGCTCGCCTTGATCGAACCCAGAATCTGGCTGGGGCTGCCGCTCGCCGAGATCTTGTTCAGCGCCACCCAGTCGGCGTTGCCCTGCTGGTTGAAATTCACCGTGGTCTTGGGACTGACGTTAAAACTGTTCCAGCTCAGGATCGCCTGCGCCGCGGTCTGGTTGATGTTGACATCGGTGGCGCCGGCCACCGTGGTCTGCGTCGGCGTCTGCGCGCCGGTCCAGTCGGTGACGGGATTGGCGGTGCCGGCGGCGGCCAGGCCGCTATCGGGCACCAGCCCGCCTTGGCTGAGCCCATCGGGCACGGTGCTGGCGGCGGCGGCGGCCAGGCCATGCGCCGTGCTTTGCAAATTCTGCATCGCCTGCAACGCCGCGGTGACGCGCGCGAGCTGGTCCTGCGCCTGCACCGCCACCGCCTGCGCCTGCTGCGCGGCGGCCAGATTGGCGGTGACGCTGGAGGCCACCGGCGCGAACGAAGCCGTCGCACCCTGCGTCAGTGTACCCGCGGCGTGCGCCGCCCGCACATGCAGTCCGGCCAGCCCCAGCGCCGCCAGCGCGATGCCGCCAAAAACCAGTTTTCGCCGCAAGCGCCCCGTCACGAAGGCGGGCTCGTCCGGAGTTCGGGCAGGCGGGCGCGCGGCGTGAAAAACCCACCGGAGCGGAACGGCCGGCGATGCGGAGCGGCGTGTCGAGTCATCATTCAACCGAAACAGTGGCTTCGCATCATGAGGCAGTAATGATTTCATCGCAAACCGGTCACAAAAAATTTATTTTTCTCGAAAGTCTAAAAAATATTCCGTGTGCCGAAAAAATATTCTACGATAGCAACAGAATGAAAATGTAATCAAGACTCTTTCGTGACAAAGCGACGGGCGCCTTGATGCAGCCCCGTTTTCATCCTTAAATCGATAGATTTAATGTAATTTTCTTTAAAACGTCACCCAAAAGGTCTGGACGCCGGCTTGTCCCTTCCCATAAGCGTGGCAACATGACGCTCATCCAGCCCCGCCATCCGGCGCCATCCGGAACAAAAACCTTTAGTTGTAATGCCGATTTTCCGGAGGTTGCGGCGCCCCCGCCCGCCACGGGGCATGCGTGATTTCTTTTGCACGCGCGGGTCTCTGCCTTTTCGCGCTGGCCGGCCTGACCGCCGGGCTTTTGCGCGCCGCTTGCGCGCAGCCCGCACCGGCCGGCGCCCCCACGCTGACCATCAATGAATACACCGTCACCGGCAATCATTTGCTGACCGAACTGGAAGTCGATACGGCGGTGTATCCCTATCTCGGCTCCGGCCAGACCGTGCAGAGCGTGGACCGCGCGCGCGCCGCCCTGCAAAAAGTCTATGCCGATAAAGGCTATCAGACCGTCGCGGTCGAAATTCCACCGCAGCATGTCGTCGGCGGCGTCGTGATCCTGCAGGTTGTGGAGGAGAAAATCGGCCGCCTGCACGTCAACGGCTCGCGCTATTTCTCACTCAACAAAATCAAGTCGCAGGCGCCGTCCCTCGCACCCGGCCAGGTGCCGAATTTCAACGCCATCAAACACGACATCGTCGCCCTCAACCAGTGGCCGGACCGCCAGGTCATCCCGACGCTGCAGGCCGGCATCCGGCCGCAGACCATCGACGTCGATCTCAACGTCAAGGATTCCTTGCCGCTGCACGGCACGCTCTCGCTCGACAACCGCTACAGCGCCGATACCACGCCGCTCCGCCTGGACGCGTCGCTGACCTACGACAATCTGTTCCAGCGCGGCGATACGGTGAACATCGCCTTCCAGGTCGCACCCGAACGCCCGGCCGACGCGCTGGTGTTTTCCGGCTCCTACCTGGCGCGAATCCCGGACGAGGACTGGCTGACGCTGCTGCTCTATGGCCTGGTTTCCAACAGCAAGGTCTCCACCGTCGGCTCCACCAACGTCGTCGGCCGCGGCCAGGTCGCCGGCATCCGCGCGCTCGCCACCCTGCCCGGCGGCGGCGGCTTTTTTGACACGCTGGCCGCCGGCATCGACTACAAGCATTTTGACCAGGATGTCGGCCTCGGCGGCGCCACGCTCGCCTCGCCGATCACCTACGAGCCTTTTACCGCCACCTATAGCGCCAACTGGCAGGGCGATGATTCGACCACCACGCTCGATATCGGCCCGACCTTCAACATCCGCGGCTTTGGCTCCAGCCCCACGACGTTCGACAATAAACGTTACGAAAGTGCCAGCAATTTCCTCTACCTCCGCGCCGACCTCTCCCGCCAGCAGGATTTTTTCGCCAACTTCCAGGTATTTGCGAAAGTGCAGGGCCAGATTTCTGACGAACCGCTAGTCAACAGCGAGCAGTTTTCCTTGGGCGGCCAGGACACCATCCGCGGCTACCTCGAATCCGAAGTGCTGGGCGACGACGCGATGACCGGCTCGGTCGAACTGCGCAGCCCGCCGCTGCAAAATTATCTGGGCCCGGACGTCACCGACTGGCGCGTTTTTGTTTTTTCCGAAGCCGGGCGCGCAAAGATCCTCGATCCGCTGCAAAGCCAGCAAGCCGTGTTCGACCTCGCCAGCGTCGGCCTCGGCACGCGAATCCAGCTCATCGACCACCTGAACGGCATGGTTGATGTCGCGCTGCCGCTCATCACGTCCGTCGATACCAAATCCGGCCAGCCGCGCGTCGAATTCAAGGTTTTTATGCAATACTGATGCGAAATTACAACAAATTCTCAACGCCGTTTTTCTCCGGGGGTCCCATGGGACAACGCTCATTCACGGCCAAGATTTTTGCCGCCCTCATGCTGCTCGCCATCGCCCTCACGGCGCTCGCACCGGCGCCCGCGCGCGCCGATACCTGGTGGAGCAGCGACTGGTCGGCGCGCAAAACCATCACCATCGACACCAGCGCCAATGGCGCGGACATCACCGACCCGATCGGCACCATCCCCGTGCTGGTCCGCCTCGACGTCAGCAATTTCACGTTCGACTCCGCCAACCCGGACGGCAGCGATCTGCGCTTCATCGCCTCGGACGACAAAACCCCGCTCGCCTACCACATCGAAAAATACGACCATTTGCTCGGCCAGGCTTTCATCTGGGTCAACGTGCCCAACGTCTCGCCCAACGCGCAGAGCACCATCTACCTCTACTACGGCAACCCGAAAGCCACCGCGGCGGACGATGCCAAGGGCACCTACGATGCCAACATGGCGCTGGTCTATCATTTCGGCGAGCACAACGCCCCCATCCGCGACTGGACCGGCCACGGCAACGCCTCACTCAACCAGGGCATCCCCGACGATTTCGGCCTGATCGGCCCCGGCGAGCGCCTCGACGGCCAATCCACCATCCAGCTTCCGGGTTCGGCGTCCCTCGCCTGGACCGCCGGCCAGGGCATGACATTTTCGATCTGGTTCAACGAAACCAATCTGCAGCCAGATGCCATCCTCTACAGCCGCACGGACGGCACGAACACTTTTCAAATCGGCGTCGATAACGGCGTGCCGTTCGCCGCCATCACCACGCAAGCCGGCACGCAGCGCTCCTCCGGCGGCGCGGCCATCACCGCCGCCACCTGGCACCATCTCACGGTCGTGACCGGCGCCAATATCTCGCTCTATGTGGACGGCGTGCCGTACGGTTCGCTCGCCGCCACCCTGCCGGCGCTGAGTGCGGCGGCCTATCTCGGCGGCGACGCCACCACCGGCACCGCCCCCGTCATCGCCCCCGCCGCGCCGGCCCCCGCGGCCGCCGCGGCACCCGCGCCCGCCGGCGCCACGCCAGCCCCCGCCACAACGGCGCCCGCGCCCGCCGCGCCGGCGGCCCAGAATCCCACCACCGGCTTCATCGGCTCGATCGACGAACTGGAAATCTCCAACACCGCCCGTCCCATCGGCGCGATCAAGTTCACCGCCTACAGCCAGGGCAACAACCCGCTCGCCGGCCGCCTCCTCGCCTACGGCACCGAGGAAAAACCCCCGTCCTGGTTCTCCGGCCCCATCGTCGTCATTCTCACCTCCGTCACGCCGGACGGCTGGGCCGTCATCTTCATTCTCATCGTCATGGCCATCGTCAGCTGGGTCGTGATGGCCGACAAGGCCGCCCTGGTGAGCCGCGTCGGCAAGGCCAACGCCAAATTTTTGGCGCAATACGAAAACCAGAACGGCGACCTCGCCACCGCCCCGAAACAGGGTAAAAAAACCGGCCTCGAATCCTCCCCGCTCTACGCCATCTACCAAACCGGCGTGTACGAAATCGGCAAGCGCATCTCCAACGGCCAGGCCGACCGCGGCCTTTCCGCCCAGTCCATCGCCGCCATTCGCTCGGCGCTCGACGGCGTCGCCGCGCGAGAGAATCAAAGACTCAACCGCTCGATGGTGCTGCTCACCATCGCCATCTCCGGCGGCCCGTTCCTCGGCTTGTTGGGCACCGTGGTCGGCGTCATGCTCACCTTCGCCACCATCGCCGCGGCCGGCGACGTCAACGTCAACGCCATCGCGCCCGGCATCTCCGCCGCGTTGGTCGCCACGGTCGCCGGCCTCGCGGTCGCGATTCCGGCGCTTTTCGGCTACAACTATCTCAATTCGCGCATCAATTCCGCGACCACCGACATGCGCGTCTTCGTCGATGAATTCGAGACGCGCATGGCCGAACGCTACGCCCCCGCAACCATCCAGCGCAGCGCCGCGGAGTAGAAACAATGCAAGTCCAGCCCGACGGCAACAAGCCCTATGACGACATCAACATCACCCCGATGCTCGATCTCGCTTACGTGCTCCTGATCATCTTCATCATCATGACCACCGCCTCCGTGCAGGGCATGAAGGTGAATCTGCCGCACGCCAGCGCGCAACAAAGCCTGGCGAAACCCACCACCAAGGCCATCACCGTCACCAGCGACGGCCGCATTTTTTTGGACACCGTGCCCGTCAGCATGCCCGAACTGCAAAGCCGCCTGGTGGCCGATGAAGCCGCCACGCCGGATTTTCCGGTCGTCGTCAGCGGCGACGGTGCTGCCTCCTACCAGACCATCATGAATGTGCTGGATCTGCTCGGCCGTCTCAACATTTCCTCGGTCGGCCTGGCCACCAAACCCTCGCCCGGTCAATGAACCCAGCCGCTTACATCGCCAGCCACAAATCCACCGTCGCCGTCGGCGTGATCGGGGTCACGCTGGCCGTCGCCGTCACGGTCCTCATGCAGCATACCACCCGGGAAACGCCGCCGAAACCGCCGCAGCCCATCACCATGGTGATGATCAAGCCGCAGCCGCCGCCACCCCCGCCGCCGCCGATGCAGCAGCCCAAAACCATCGCCCCACCTAAAATGGCGACTCCGGTGGCCAAACCCATCGTGCAAAACACCCCGCCCAAGGCAGCACCCCCAAAAGCGCCCGGCCCGGCGGAGACCCGCATGGGCACGTCCATCCACGGCGCCGGCTCGGACGCCTTCGACCTCTCCGGCGATCCCGGCGGCAACGGCATGTTCAGCGGCGGCGGCGGTGGCGGCGGCGACGCCGTGGCGTATTACGAAAGCCAAGTGGAGACGCAGATCCAGCAGGCGCTGCAAAAAAACCCGGTCACCCGCAGAGCCACCGCCGGCCTGCGCGTCAGCATCTCGGTGGATTCGGACGGCGCGGTCACCGCCGTCACACTCGACAAGTCCAGCGGCGACGCGACCGTGGACCAGACCATCATCGACGGCATTTTGCGCCGCATGCGGTTCCCAGCGCCGCCGTCGGGCCAGCCGGCCTCGATGGATATGAGCCTGACCGGCGAACAGCCGCTATGACCAAACCCCAACCCAGCGGGATTTTCTTGCCGATGCGCCAAAAACACAATTTTTCCCGCCTGCTGGCGATGGCCGCCATCCTGCCGGCGCTGGCGCTGCCCGCCGCCGCCCGCGCGCAAACGGATCCTGATCTCACCAGCAAGCTTCTGATCGCCATCCTGGTCAAAAAAGGCATCCTGAGCCCCGCCGACGCCAAAAGCATCCTGCAGCAGGCGCAGGAAGCCGCCAGCGCCGCGCAGCAAACCGCTGCCGCGCCGCCGCCGCCGGCGGCGCCCACAAGCACCGTCACCGTCAGCAGCACCCAGACCCCGGACGGCACCATCCACGTCACCTACATCCCGCAGGTGGTGCAGGACCAGATCGCCACCGCCGTCACCACGCAAATGACCGCCGCCCAGCAGGCCGAGGGCCTGCCGCCCGCCACCCCCGTCCCCTCCTGGGTCAGCAACATCAAAATCTCCGGCGATTTCCGCATCCGCGACGAACTCGATTTGTTCCCGCACGGCAACGACAACACCGGCGCCTTCGTCAACTTCAACGCCATCAACACCGGCGCGCCGTTCGATGTCGGGCCGCTCAACACCAACTTTCCGCCGCAGCTCGACGTGGACCAGAACCGCGACCGCCTGCGCTTCCGCGCGCGTCTGGCGATCGACGCCAATCTCGGCGACGGCTTTACCACCGGCTTGCGCCTCGCCACCGGCGAGAACGATTCGCCCGTCTCCGAAAACCAGACTTTTGGCGGCGCCCCTAGCGGCGTGCAGGGCGGCGATTTCAGCAAATACGCCATCTGGCTGGACCGCGCCTACCTCGCCTACACGCCCGACCTGCCGGACGGCTACAGCCTGAAACTCGAAGCCGGCCGCTTCGACAATCCGTTTTTCTCCACCAACCTGATCTGGGCCGACGATCTCGGTTTTGACGGCGTGGCGGGCCTTGCTTCCTACGAGGACGAGGATGACGGCGTCACGCCGTTCCTCACCGCCGGCGCGTTCCCGGTTTACAACACCGACTTCAACTTCGCCTCGAACCAGCCGATGAAAGACCCCAGCCACGACAAATGGCTGTTCGCCGCGCAGGGCGGCACCTCGTTCCGGATCGCGGACGACTATGCCGACAAAATCGGCGTCGCCGACTACGCCTTCACCAACGTCGCCGGCAAACTCTCCGCGCCCTGCGCCGTCATCACCTCGGCCGATCTGTGCAACACGGATGATTATCGGCCCTCCTTCGCGCAGAACGGCAACACCTACATGTTCTTGCGCGACATCTCGCCTGTGGTCCTCGGCGGCGCCAACGGCACCACGCCGATCGACGAGTACCAGTATTTTGGCCTCGCCTCCAGCTTCAACGAACTCGCGCTGACCGACGAATTCGACATCGGCGCCTTCAGCCCTACCGATATCTGGCTGAACGGCGAATACGTCCGCAACCTCGCCTTCAACAAGACGGACGTCGCGGCCAAGGCCGTCAACAACCGGGCCAGCGTGCCGTCCTCCGCGCCCATCGGCAGCATCGGCGCCTATGCCGGCGGCAACCAGGGCTACTTCATCTATGCCAATATCGGCGACAAGGTTTTGTTGCAGCGCTGGGACTGGAACGCCATGATCGGCTACAAATACGTCCAGTCCGACGCCGTGATCGACGCCTTCGACGATTCCGATTTCGGCCTCGGCGGCACCAATCTGAAAGGCTATATCATCGCCGGCAACGTGGCACTCAGCCGAAAAGTGTGGGTGCGGCTGCGCTACCTCAGCGCCGATCAGATCGGCGGCCCGCCCTACGCCGCCGACGTGTTTCAGGTCGATTTGAACGCGAAGTTTTAAGCCATGCGCCAGAACATCGCCAAATGCGCCGTCCTGACCATCGGCTTCGCGCTGTGCGGCCAGCACCACGCGCGGGCCGACGCCGCGACCGAGGCCGCCTTGCGCGCCGCGCTGCAAACCGCGACCTCACAGATCGCCAGTCTGGAAGACCAGGTCGCCAATTTGCAGGCTTCCGAGGCCCCCAACGTCGCGATGATCGAGGCCCTGCGTGCCAAACTGCAGACCCTGCAAGCCGGCGGCGCAGGTGCTACGGAATCCGCCGCTGACAAGGCCAAGGACGAAGCCGCCAAAGCCAAGCAAGCCGCCGCCCTCGCCGCCCTGCAAAAACAACTTTCCGCCCGCGACGCGGCATTGAGCAAAACCCAGTTCGCATACGCCGCCGCCGCCGCCAACGCCCAAACCGAAGTTTTAGAGAACAACGCGTTAAAAGCGCAGGTCGCGTCGCTGCAAACCAACGTCTCCGTCTGCGACGCCAAAAACGCGCAACTCTACGCGCTCGGCAATAAAATCCTTGACGCCTACTCCCACAAGGACGACGTTTTTGCCGGCTTCGCCAACCACGAACCTTTTATTGGATTTTCCCGCGTGCAACTGCAAAACATCGTGCAGGAAGACCAGGACAAACTCGACGCCAACCAGATTTTTCCCAGCCCCAACAATTGAAACACGCCGTGCTCATCCTCGCGGCCCTCGCCGCGCCCGCCCAGGCGCAAACCGCGGCCGCCGGCCAGACCTGCGTGCAAGTCACGCTCAACAATCAGCCAGGCCCGCCCTATAACTGCCTCAACCAGCAACTCCAGCAACTCGCCCAAAGCGCCCACCCTCAGCCCGCGCTGCCGCTCAGCGCCGCCTCACCCTCCAACGCCACCGGCACCTTCAACGAAGCCGGCGTGGCCGAACAATACGGTAAAAATTTCGGCCACTCCGTCATCCCTTACCGGCCACCCGCCCCGGTCTTTACCAGCAATTTGCATTAGCGGAGAAAATAAGCCAACGCCCTCTCCACGTCATGCCGGCGAAGGCCGGCAGCCACGCCGTACACGCCGCACGCTAAGCCTCTAAGGAAAACCATGTCCAAACTTCGCCTCGTCCTCCTCACCGCCACGCTCTTGGGTGCCAATCTCGCCACCGCGCGCGCCGACATCGCCACCACCCCGGCGGACGACACCGCCGCCGGCCCCGCCATCGACGGTTTTCGCGGCGCCAAATTCGGTATGACAGAAACCCAGGTGCGCGCCGCCGTCGAAGCCGAATTCCACCCAGCCGCCGGCGCCATTACGCGCGCCGAAAACCAGCTGCAGCACACCGCGGTGCTCAGCGTGCAGGTGCCGAACCTGGTGCCGGATGGCGGCACCGCCGCGGTGAGCTACGTGTTTGGCTACCAGAGCCACAAGCTCATGGAAGTGAATATTTTGTGGTCCCCCGAGATCGACCCCAAAACCACACCCACGATGCTCTACCAGGACGGTGAGACTCTGCAACAATATTTCGCGGGCGAGGGTTTTCCGGCCGACCGCAGCACCGGCAACATCGCCACCCCCAACGGCGTGCTACTGTTCCGCGCCACCGACGCCGCCAGCAACGCCATCCTGCTGATTCTCTCAGGCAGCATCTCCAAGGACACGAAGGACAACAAAAGCATCCTGACCCCGACGACGCTGACGCTGGCCTACGCCGCCGATCCCATGCATCCGGATGTGTACCAGCTCGCGAAGGGGTCGTTTTGATGAAGCAAGAAGCGCTTTTTTGAAAAAAAGCCCCTCCGCGGGTGCGGCGCAAAAAACTTTGCTCCTGGGGGCGTTGGGACGGGGATTGNNCGGGATTGCCGTTAATCGGCAACAAAGTTGCCGATTAACGGCAATCCCCGTCCCAACGCCTCCAGGAGCAAAGTTTTTTTGGTTACTTTTTTTTCAAAAAAAGTAACTACTTCCTTTTCTCCTGCGCCATCACGATCGGCGCCGCCAGCACCAGCGCCGCTACGTTCCACGTCACGAAATCCAAATTCGCCGGCCCTTCCAGCACCGCGTCCGCCAACGCCAAAATCGCCAAGAGATTCGCCGCCAGCAAATCCTCCCATCGCAAATTTTTCGGCTTATCCTTGGTCCAGAACCGGAACACCGCCGCGATCACGGGCACGATGAACACCGCCATCGGCGCATCGCGATACCGCCCGTCGAACACCAGCATCGCCTGAAACACCGCGGCACCCGCCAGAAACAGAAATGCCAGCGAATCATAATTGAACAGCAATTTGCCGCGTCTGAGCGCCGCCAGAGTCACCGCCGCGGAAACCTGTACCGGCAATTTTTCACCCGCCAGCAAAGCATCTGCCCGCTGCACCGCAAAATACGCCAACATTGCCTGAAGCGGCAAATTCACCAGCGCATCCAGCACCAGCCAATGGTCATAAAGCTCCGGCAGCGTGCCCGCGCACCCAATCGCCCACCCGTTCCCCATGGCAAAACACGGCACCGCCATGCGCACATTTCTGAAACCCGTGCTCCAGAACAGCAAACTCCCCGCCGCCGCACCCAGAATCGCGTACCACCGCCAGCTGACATGCTCCACCACCCCGCCATTCAGAGGAAATTTTTGCACCCGGTCCGCGTTCCAAATCCCCCAGTTGGCCCCTGCGACTCCTTCGTCTTCATATTTCCACGGCTGGTCAAACGCCTCGATCAAATTATAATCCACACCCTCCTGCCCGGCGAGGGTCACGAACTCCCTTAAAAACACCGCCTCATTCACCCGCGAAGGTGCCGCGGCACCGCGCCACCGCCCGCGGCTCGGCCACCCCGTCTCGCCAATCGCCAGCGCCTTTCCAGGAAACAGTTTTTTGAAATGATCCGTCGTCGATTTGATCGACGCAATCGACGTCTCCACATCCAGCGGCTTGTTTTCCCAGTACGGCAGAAAATGGATCATCACCACATCCACATGCGGCGCCAGTTCCGCCCCAAACTGCGCCCAAAAATCCGTCACATCCGCATACGCGACCGGTTGTTTCACCTGGCCCCGCACATGGTCGATATCCGCGATGAGATCCGCCACCGACAAATCCCGCCGCAGCAGCACCTCATTGCCCACAATCACCCGCGTCACCACCCCTGGATACTTGTTAGCCTCCGCGATCCCCGCCGCCATCTCCCGCGCGTTATCCGCCGCGTTGGAACTCAGCCAAATGCCCAGCCACACCTTTAGCCCCGCCGCCTGCGCCAGCGCGCCGATATCAAAATTCCCCTCAATTGCCGAATACGTCCGTATGCCTTTAGCCTGCATAGCGATCAGCTTTAGATCCCGCGCCACTTGCGCCGCCGTCGCCCCGCCCGTGCAATCGGCCGCGCCGTTCACCACCTTGCAATGCAAACTCCCCGGCGACTGCCCCGGCTGAAACGGCGCATAGGACACCGAATTGAACTTTTGCGCCGGCATGGTTACATCCCCTGCCTGCGGCTGATTCGGCGTCCCCCACAGAAAAAACCCCAACACACTCAACACGGCGCAAGCCAGAATTCCACGTTTCATGCCCCAGGCCATACCCGCCCCCGCCCCCCAGCGAAAGATACCCGATGAACGACGACGATCTCATCCGCCAGGTCCTGACCACCACCACCCGCATCGCCCTGGTCGGCGCCTCCAACAAACCAGACCGCCCCTCCTACAGCGTGATGCGCTTCCTCCTCGCCCAAGGTTTTGATGTCACCCCCGTCAACCCGGGCCTGGCCGGCAAAACCATTTTTGGCCAAAAAGTCGTCGCCACCCTCGAAGAAGCCACCCCCCTCGACATGGTTGACCTGTTCCGCAACCCCGCCGAAGTCGAAGCCCCGATCAAAGAGGCCATCCGCCTTGGCGCCAAAACCATCTGGCTGCAACTAGGCGTCATCAACGAGCCCGCCGCCGCCCTAGCCCGCGCCGCCGGCCTGACCGTCATCATGGACCGCTGCCCCGCGATAGAAATCCCCCGCCTCGCTATCCACAGATGACGCAGATCGCCGCAGATGAGAAATCCATGCTTATCTGCGGCCATCTGCGTCATCTGCGGATAACTCTTTCTTACCAAACCAACCCCGGCAAAACCGCCACCACCCCCTCCGGCGCCAAATGCGCAGAGTCAATCCCAGACAACACCCAGCACGCATCGATCCCCGCCGCGCTCGCCCCCGCGATATCCGTCCGCAGCGAATCCCCCACCGCCAGCGTCCTCTCCTTCGAAGTCCCTAGCAGCTTCAACGTCGGCCCATAAATCGCCGCATCCGGCTTGCCTCGGAGAATCACCCGCCCGCCCCGCTCCGCAAACCACTGCGCCAGAATCCCGGCGCAAATAATCCGCTTGCCATCCCGCACCACCTCTAAATCCGGATTGGCGCAAATCATCACCACCCCTGCCGCCAGCGCCTTATTCAGCACCGGCTCATAAATCGTCGGATCATCCGGCCCCAAATAATCATCCGGCCCGGTATTCAACAAAAAATCCGCCTCCGCAACATCCTCCACCTCGATCAAATCCAGCGTATCAAACACATCCCGATCCCGCGCCGGCCCCAAATGAAAAATTTTCCGCCCCAGCCCCGCAAACTCCGCCTCATCCCGGTCCCGCAACGCCAAAAACACCGCCTCCCCGCTCGACATGATCCCATCATAAAGTTCCGACCCCACCCCCATATACCCCAGCGCCCGACCAATCGCCGCCGCGCGCCGGGGCGCGTTCGACAAAAACACCACGCGCTTCCCGGCGCCCTTCAACCGCGCCAGGCAATCCACCACACCCGGATAGGTTTTAATCCCATCATGCACCACCCCCCAAAGGTCCACGATAAACCCATCGTATTTTTCAGCCAGTTCCCGAAACCCGCTCACAGCCCCGCCCCCACCGCCTCGGAAATATTTTTCAGCCCCCGCGCCCGCACCAACCGCGCCAACCCCGTTTTCAACGCCGGAATCATTTTTGGCCCCTGATAGGCAAACCCCGTATAAACCTGCACCAAACTCGCCCCCGCCAAAATTTTTGCAAACGCATCCTCGGCCGAAAAAATCCCACCGACCCCGATCAACGCCAGCCGCCCCCGCGCCAACTTAGAAGCCTCAGCCAACATCTTTGTGGACCGCTCCAACAACGGCGCGCCCGAAAGCCCACCGGCCTCCGCCTTGAACCGCCCTCGCAGATCACCCGGCCGCGCCAACGTCGTGTTAGAAATAATCAGCCCCGCCACCCCGTGCGCCACGCATGTTTCCACAATGGCTTGCAACGCCTCCTCCGCAAGGTCCGGCGCGATTTTCACAAACACCGGCTTATCAACATGCACTGTCCGCAGAATCCCAGCCAACCGTTCCTCCCCCTGCAAATCGCGCAACCCCGGCGTATTCGGCGACGACACATTGATCGTCACATAATCCGCCACCGGCGCCACCATCCGCGCCAGCATCGCGTAATCCCGCTCCGGCGCCGCGCCCGCTTTGTTGATCCCAATATTCGCCCCCACCGCCACAACCGCCCGATCCACCGCCGACAAGTTTTTTAAAAACCCCTCGATGCCGCCATTATTGAACCCCATCCGGTTGATCACCGCGCGGTCCTCCTGCAACCGGAACAACCGCGGCTTTGCATTTCCCGCCTGCGCCCGCGGCGTCACCGTCCCCGCCTCCACAAACCCGAATCCCAGCCGCCCCAGCGCCTGCACGGCCACCGCATCCTTATCAAACCCCGCCGCCAGCCCCACCGGATTCTTTAACACCCGCCCAAACGCCCGCACCTCCAGCGCCGGATCATCCGGCGTCGAATCCCGCCCGGCCAACCCCATTCGCAACGCCCACAGCGCCAACCCATGCGCTGTCTCCGGGTCCAAAAGCCGCAAAACGCGGGCGGCCATCACTTCACAAAAATCACGATCTCCGGCTCCGGCCCCACCGTCTTCGCCGTCAGTTGCACATTCGCGGGCTGCACCCCATCGGCAATAATCGCCCGCGCCACGCCGGAGGCCGTCCCCGACAGCCCCGCCAGCGTCGCCGCGGAAGAATCCGGCGTCACCCCCGCCGGCGCCTGCGCCTCCACATCAAACGCCGCACTCGCCTTGATCGCCAGCACCTGTTTCACCACCCCCGCGATCGGCCCGGCGTAATCTGTCGTCCCCGGCAAAATCGTCACCAGCGGTATCCGCCCCTCGAACGCCCGCGCCGCGGAAATCGTCGTCACATCCGCCCCCACCGGCGTGGCGGAGAACGTATCCCGGCTCGGAAACGCACATCCAGCCAATCCCAAACCCAAAACCATCACAAAAACAGCGCGCATGCCCCCGCTTTAGCCGCGAACCGCCTTGCCCCGCAACCAACCCGCTAGCAATCTGCCCAAACCACCCGCCGGAGCCGCAAAAGAATGCTCGACCTCAAAATCACCGCCGCCAACCTGCCCGACGGCCGCCAAAACATCGATATCGGTATCCAAGGCGGCAAGATCGTCGCGGTGGAGCCGAACCTTGCCGCCGAAGCCGCCCAAACCATCGACGCCAAGAACCGGCTGGTCACCCCGCCTTTCATAGATTCCCACGTCCACCTGGATTCCACCCTCAGCCTCGGCATGCCCCGCCTCAACGAATCCGGCACGCTGCTAGAGGGCATTGCCCTATGGGGCGAACTCAAACCCCTCCTCACCGCGGACGCCATTTTCGACCGCGCCAAAAAACTCTGCCTCTGGTCCATCGCCAAAGGCACCCTGGTCATCCGCAGCCACGTGGACGTGTGCGACGACCGCCTGCTCGCCGTGGACGCGCTGCTCGCCCTGCGCGAGGAGCTAAAGCCCTATCTCGACATTCAACTGGTCGCCTTCCCGCAAGACGGCTTTTTCCGCTACCCCAAATCCCGCGAAAACCTGCTCCGCGCCCTCGCCAAGGGCGTGGACGTCGTCGGCGGCATTCCGCATTTCGAACGCACCATGCAAGACGGCGCCGAGTCGGTCGCCGCCCTCACCAGAATCGCCGCCGACCACGGCCTGATGGTTGATATGCACTGCGACGAATCAGACGACCCGCTCTCCCGCCACATCGAAATTCTGGCAAAGGAGACCATAAATCACGGTCTGCAAAACCGCGTCGCCGGCTCGCACCTCACCTCCATGCACAGCATGGACAACTACTACGTCTCCAAACTCATCCCCCTCATCCGCGAAGCCGGCATCGCCGCCATCGCCAACCCGCTCATCAACATCACCCTGCAAGGCCGGCACGACACCTACCCCAAACGCCGCGGCATGACCCGCGTAAAGGAACTGATGGCCGCCGGCGTCACCGTCGCCTTTGGCCACGACTGCGTCATGGACCCGTGGTATCCGCTCGGCAGCCACGACATGTTGGAAGTCGCACAGATGGCCCTGCATGTCGGCCACCTCACCGGCGTCGCCGAAATCAAGTCCTGCTTTGAAGCCGTCACCGCCAACGCCGCCAAAACCCTCAACCTGGCAAACTACGGCCTAGCCCCCGGCTGCAACGCCGACCTCATCATCCTGCAGGCCGAAAACCCCATCGAGGCCATCCGCCTCCGCGCCGAACGCCTCGCCGTCATCCGCCGCGGCCAAATCCTGGCCACCACCCCGCCCCGCGAAACCACGATCCACGCCAAGAGCCTGAAACGCACGTTGGACTTCACACACGCCAACCTGTTTGCGAGTTAGAAGCAGTGACTCTTTTTTGAAAACGCGCTTCTTTCTTCTTTCTAACCGATAAACCGCACCAACATCCGCTTGATATGCGAAATATCAAACGTCGCGCTTTCGTTATTGGTCGGGTTGCCGTCCTTGTCGTACCACATGAACCACAGCGGCGATCCGCTCCATTTTCCCGGCCCGCTTTTATCCACCACGAATTCCAGCCACAGCGTGATCCCGGAATCATTGACCGTCAGCGGCTTGTTGAATACGGCGCCGCCAGTCATCGAGCTGCCATGCCGCTTACCCCTTTTATGATTGATATCCGTTTCAAACCGGTCATTCGAACACGAAAACGGCAGGCCATTCACTAGTCCCATTAAGCGCTCCCCTGGTTTAGTCCGAACTGTATTAAAAAAGTCACAAAATAGCGAGAGGCCAGACACTTATAATTTTAGACCAACCGTTACAAACATTATCACTGGTCCATAACTAAATGCCGCTCCGCGCCGGGACGCTTACCCTGGGCTTTTTCAGCCGTCCACCCTATTTAGAATGAAGCAGATCCCGGAGTGCGCATGTCCAAAACCATTCTCGTCACCGGCGCCACCGCCGGCTTCGGCGCCGCCTTTGCCCGCCGTTTCGTGGCCGACGGCCACCGCGTCATCGCCACCGGCCGCCGGATTGACCGCCTGGCATCCCTGGCCGAGGAACTGGGCGAAAGCCTGCTGCCGGCCAAGCTTGACGTCACGGACGCGGCCGCCGTCGCCGGGTTTTTGCAAACCCTGCCGGAAAACTGGCGCGAAATCGACGTCCTCATCAACAACGCCGGCCTGGCCCTGGGACTCTCCCCGGCTTGGGAGGCTGACGCGTCTGACTGGGACACCATGGTCGCCACCAACGTCACCGGCCTCCTCCACGTCACCCTCGCCATTCTGCCCGGCATGGTCGCCCGCAACAGCGGCATCATCATCAACCTCGGCTCCACCGCCGGCACCTACCCCTACCCCGGCGGCCACGTCTATGGCGCCACCAAAGCCTTCGTAAAACAATTCTCCCTCAACCTGCGCGCCGACCTGGTGGGCAAGAACATCCGCGTCACGGACCTCGAACCGGGCATGTGCTCGGGCAGCGAGTTCTCAAGAATTCGCTTCGGCGGCGACGAGCAAAAAGCCGCCGCGGTCTATGCCGGCACGCAATCCCTCACTCCCGAGGACATCGCGGAAGCCGCCTCCTGGGTCATCTCGCTCCCCGCCCACATGAACATCAACCGCATGGAAATGATGCCGACGTGTCAGGCTACCGGTCCATTTGCCGTGAAGCGGCAAAATTGAAGAAAGCAGTTACTTTTTTTGAAAAAAAAGTAACCAAAAAAACTTTTGCGAGCTGGGGG
>PLFB01000048.1 GCA_003137135.1 Acetobacteraceae bacterium | reverse complement strand
AGCTCGACATCGCCGGCGCCAAAAAGGGCTCCAAAGATTACGTGTTCTCCAACCATACGCTGACCGAAAAATCCACGGCGATGGCGTTCATGCGCCCGGTGGCGAGCGCCGTGCCGGCCACCACCGTGTTGCCCGAATCGCTCGCCGCGGGCGGGTTCCAGGCGATGGCGGCGCCGACAATGAGCCCGATCAGCGCCGCAACCTCCGCGTATGGCGGTTTCATGTTTGAACCGTTGCAGGTGCCGAATGGCGGGATTCAGACGATGGTGACGTTGCAGAATTGAAAGGAAAGTGGTTACTTTTTTTGTAAAAAAAGTAACCAAAAAAACTTTTGCTCCTGGGGGCGATGATGGGGAGTGCCGATGAGGTCCGCCGGCCGGCGGACTTAATCGGCACTCCCCTCTCATTGCCCCCAGGAGCAAAAGTTTTTGCGCGCTTTTTTCAAAAAGCGCTGCTTTCTCACGTCTCGTCCGCGATGCCGCGCAAATACGCCAGGGCTTCGGCTTCGTCCCAAAGCGCGCCTTCGGCGCGCCAGTTCCGGCAGTCTTCGGCGTCAGCGCCTTCTGCCAGAAGTTTTTGCAGGGTATCGAAGGACCATTTTTCGTCACGGTCGAGCACTTTGCGCTCCTGATTGCGGCGCCAGGCATCGATGAAGCCGACCAGCCGCGCCGTGTGCGCCCACGCGCCGCGCCGCGCGAGGCAGGCGGCCACGTGGAGCGCGAAGATTTCCAGCATACTGCCGGCGTAGCTGTCCAGCGCCTCCGGCAGCAGCGCCTCCGCTGACTTCGGCTCGCCGGTTTGCAGTAAGAAACTCATCAATTGCTGAATCAGGTAGAATTCCACGGCGAGTTGCCGTTGCGCGCGGCATTCGGCGATGCGCGCCCGCGCCAGGCGAATGGCCTCGGCGTGCCGGCCGGCGCGGTAGGCCAGGGTGACCTGCCAGGCGCCGGCTTCCAGCGTGATGCGCCGGCAGCCGATTTCGCGCGCCAAAGCGAGGCACTCGGCCGCCAGGCGCTCGGCACCAGGCAGATCGCCGGCTTGTTCGCGGCAGACCGAGCGAAACCCCAGGCAGCTCGCGAGATTCCGCTTGTCATGCACCGCGCGCAAAGACGTTTCCGCCTCGGCCAGGTATTGCTCCGCCGCAACGACATCGGCCGGGTTGATGATGGCCTGGGCCAGAGACATCAGGGCCTGGCCCAGCCTTGCGCGGTCCCCAAGCTGGCGAAAAATACCCGCGGCCTCGCGTGCGAATGCTTCGTTGCGTCCGGAACTCATGGTCTGGCCGCTGGCCAGCGCGTGCAACGTCCGGGCCTTCTGCAGCGGCGGCGTGCTTTCGTTGATCAGCGCCAGGGTTGCGTTCGCCCAGCGATTATAGGGGTAGAGTCGCGACTGCTCCGTGAACAGCTGCGAGACGGCCTGGTGCAGGTGCAGCGCCGCCGCCGCCACGCCGGGCCGCCCGGCACCGGCGCCGAGCAGCGCCCAATCCAGAAGGTCGTCCACATTCGCCTGGTCGTCGCCGTAGCGCGCGAGCCATTCGTCGGTGTTCATGAACCGGTAATCGGCGATCGATTGCTCGTAGAGCGTGCCGAAATATCTTAGCAACTTCATCCGGCAGCGCACTTCCTCGGGCTGGCCGATATGGCGGCGGGTGAAATCGCGCACCGGCTCCAGCAGGCGGAAGCGGCTCGTGGTCAGCGCCGGCAGCGCGACGGCAAGCGATTTGGTGATGAGGGAGTCCAGCATCGCGGCGGCCTGTTCGGAGGTGACGCCGTCCGGGGCGAGCGCCTGCGCGGCGGGGACTGAAAAGCTGCCGGCGAATGCGCCGAGGCGTAGCAGAAAGGTTTGAGCGGGCGGCTCCAGCAGCGCGACACTCCAGGCGATGGCGGCTTCCATCGTGCGTTGGCGCGCCGGCAGGTTTTGGTGCGTCGCCGCCGGCAGCCGCCATTGCGCGTCCAGGGTGTGCTCCAGCGCCGCCAGCGAATGGGTCGCCAGCCGCGCGCCGGCGAGTTTGAGCGCCAGCGGAATCCCCTCCAGCCGCCGGCAGATTTTTTCAATCGGCGCGGCGGTGGCGGTGGTGATGTCCAGCCTGGCGCCGCTGGCGCGCGCCGCCGCCGCGAAGGTTTTTATGGCGGCGTAGTCCGCAAGCGGCAGGGCTGGACTCTTAGAGTCCCGTTCCGGCAGTTCGAGGGGGCCGAGGGGGAGCAAAACCTCGTCCGGCAGGCCAAGCGGTTCGCGGCTGGTCGCCAGAATTTTGGTTCGATCCGTTTGCGCCAGAATCATGGTTGCCAGTGCCGCCGCATCCGCCAGCACGTGCTCGCAATTATCCAGCACCAGAAAATCGCCGCGCCGGCGCAGCGCCGCGACCAGGGTTTTTTCCGGCTCGGCGCTGGCCGGCAAACCCAGGGCGGTGGCCAGGCGCGCCGCCAGCTCGCCGCCCTGCCGAATATCCTCCAGCGGCAGAAACACCAGGCGGCTGGCGGGGTCGGCCAGAAATTCCGCCGCGAATTCTGCCGCCAGGCGGGTTTTGCCGATGCCGCCGGTGCCGGTGAGCGTCACCAGCCGGTGACGCGCCAGGCTGGCGTGCAGGCGCGCCAGCTCGTGCTCGCGGCCGATCAGGTCCTCATGGCGCGCGGCCTGCGGCGGCAGCGCGGGCGGCCAGGGGCGCTCGTCCGGGGCCGAGGTTTCTGGGTGGAGCACCTCGCCGGCGAAGCGATAGCCGCGGCCGGGGACGGTGACGATCTGGCCATGGGTTTTGCGGCCGTCGTCCAGCCAGCGCCGCAGCAGGTTGATCTGCACCGGGATGTTGGCCTCGCCGACCAGCATGCCGGGCCAGGCGGCTGCCATCAGCTGGTCCTTGGTGACCAGTTCGCCGGGGCGGGCGACCAGGGCGGCGAGCACGCGCAGGGCGCGGCCGCCGACCGGCACCGGCACGCCGTCGCGAGTCAGCTCGCCGGTCCGCGCGTTCAGCCTGAAGGCGCCGAACTGGTAGGTGTGGAGCATGCCGGTCATGCCGCAGGGCTACCATAGGCCAAGCGGCGCCGCCAAAGCCTAAAAAAGCCGCCCGCCCGCATTTCTGGGCGACCGTCGGTTGCACCAGCACGGTGCAAATAAATCAAAAGTTTCTTGCGCGCTTTTTTTCAAAAAAGCGCTGCTTTCTTCTGCCGCCTTCGCCCGCAGCCCGTGCGGCCACCCTTTCAAATCTTCGGTAAACCTGCTTAGTTCGTCGCTGAATTGCAAAGTCGTATGACATGGCGTCCCCAGGACTGTGCACCGACCGGCATGGGTAGCGGCGGACATCATCTGCGCGGCAGGGTCATCGCGATTTTCGGTTTGCTCGGCGCCGGCAATGTGCTGCTTTGGGGTCTCGCGATCGGCGCGTTTTACCACTATCCGGTGCTGATCGGCACGGCGTTTCTGGCGTATAGTTTTGGGCTGCGCCACGCCGTCGATGCCGACCACATCGCCGCGATCGACAATGTGACGCGCAAGCTCATGCAATCGGGTCAGCTTCCGGTCGGCGTCGGGCTGTATTTCTCGCTCGGGCATTCCACCATCGTCTTCGCGCTCTCCGCCGGCGTGGCGCTGACCACGCTGGCGCTAAGACGCCATTTCGGCGCCATCGAAATTTTCGGCAACATCGCCGGTACGCTGATCTCCGCGGGCTTCCTGCTCGCCATCGCGCTGCTGAATCTTCTGGTTCTGGCCGGCATCTACAAAACCTTCCGGCGCGTCAAAGCCGGCGGCCAGTACGCGGACGAGGACCTGAACCTGCTGCTCGGCCGCCGCGGCTTTTTCGGCCGGCTGTTCAAGAACTTGTTCCGGCTGATTAACCATAGCTGGCAGATGTACCCGATCGGCGTGCTGTTCGGCCTGGGCTTCGATACCGCGACCGAAGTCGGCCTGCTCGGCATCTCCGCCGCCGAAGCCTCCAAAGGTCTGCCGATCTGGTCGATCATGGTATTCCCGGCTTTGTTCGCCGCCGGCATGGCGCTGATCGACACCGCCGACGGCGTGCTGATGCTGGGCGCCTATGGCTGGGCCTTCACCAGGCCGCTGCGCAAACTTTATTACAACATCATCGTCACCTCGGTCTCGGTGCTGGTGGCGCTGATCATCGGCGGCGTCGAGGTTTTGGGGCTGGTGCAGGGCGCGTTCAGTCTGGGCGGGGTTTTTTGGAACGCAGTGGCGGCGCTGAACAACCATTTCGGCAGTTTGGGCTACCTTATAATTGGAATTTTCGCTGTGACCTGGATCGTCTCGGTGCTGGTTTATAAGTACAACAGGTATGATGAGATCGAGGTGCGCGTCGCGGACTGAAGCGTGAGGAAGAAAGCAGTTACTTTTTTGAAAAAAAGTAACCAAAAAACTTTTGCTCCCCCGGCGTTGAGTGGCCACAGTTTGGCCGCGCAACGGCCGGTGGCGTCGCCGTGGGCGGCGAATCGCTGGGCAACCGGCTTGCCGCGGCCATCGGCGCGTTCTACGGTCCGCTCGCCGTGATTCCGGGCATCTTCGCCGGTCTCATCATCCTCGCGATCATCGGCTGAGGGAGAGCTCGCGTGTGGAACATGGTGAAAAACTCGATGACGCTGTTGTTCGCCGGCAGGCGTTTTGCCGATCCGGCGAAAGGCTATAGCCAGCTCGCGCTGCGCCGCCACGGCACGCTTGTGATCGCCGATTCCGGCGATAACCGGGTGTTATTGCGGGACGCGGCGGCATGACGATGGCGCTGGAGATTCGCGTGCGCGGCCGCGTGCAGGGTGTGGGCTTTCGGCCCACCGTTTGGCGCATGGCCAGCGAGCTCGGCCTGCGCGGCGAGGTTTTTAACGACGGCGAGGGCGTGATCGTGCGCGCCGGTGGCACCCGCACCGATCTGGAGGCCTTGATCGCGCGGCTGCAGCGCGAACCGCCGCCGCTCGGGCGGATCGATACCATCGAGACTCGCGAATTTTTTGGCGCCCTGCCGGCTTCGTTTCGCATCGCCGAGAGCCAGGGCGGCCCGGCTTGCACCGAAATCACGCCTGACGCGGCGATCTGCACGGCCTGCGCCGCGGAGGTTTTCGATCGGTTCGAACGGCGCTTCCGCTACCCGTTCACGAATTGCACGCATTGCGGGCCGCGCCTCTCCATCATCGACGCGATCCCGTATGACCGCGCCCGCACCGCGATGGCGCCATTTTTAATGTGCAACGATTGCGCCGCCGAATACCACAATCCCGCGGACCGGCGGTTCCACGCCGAGGCGATCGCCTGCCATGCCTGCGGCCCCAGGGCAAAACTGGTCCGGCTGGACGGGCGGGCCGTGTATTTTGAGCAGCATTCGCTGCTGGATGACGTCGATGCGGCGTGCGGCCTGCTGCAAAAAGGCGAGATCGTTGCGATCAAGGGTCTTGGCGGCTACCAGATCGCCTGCGACGCGACCAACGCCGCCGCGGTGGCGAAGCTGCGCGCGGGAAAACGCCGCGATGCCAAACCGTTTGCGCTGATGGCGCGCGACCTCGACGTGATTCGTGAATTTTGCGCCGTGAGCGGTGACGAGGCGGCACTGCTCGGCGGCCCTGAGTCGCCGATCGTGCTGTTGGACCGAACTGGCGCCGGGTTTCTGCCGGAAGCGATTGCCCCTGGCCTGACCACGCTCGGCTTCATGCTGCCCACCACGCCGCTGCACCTGCTGATCCTGCGCGGCATGAACCGGCCGGTGGTGATGACCAGCGGCAACATCTCAGGCGCGCCGCAGGTGATCGACGATGCCGAAATGGTGTTGCGCCTGGCCGGCGTCGTGGATTACGCGCTCGTGCATGACCGCCGCATCGCCAGCCGCATGGACGATTCGGTGGCGCGCGTCATGGCGGACCGGCCGCGCCTGCTGCGCCGCGCGCGTGGCTACGCGCCGTCGCCCGTTGCGATACCGGAAGAGTTTGCCGACGCGCCGCCGCTGCTGGCGCTGGGCGGCGAGCTTAAAAGCACGTTCTGCCTGCTCAGCGGCAACCAGGCCATCCTCTCGCAGCACCAGGGCGATCTGGAAGACCTTTCCACCCGCGACGATTTTGCGACAAACCTCGCCCTCTACACGGCGATCTTCCAACACGCGCCGGCGGCGATTGTGATAGATCGTCATCCTGACTATGCGTCTTCCAAGCTCGGCCGGAAAGCCGCGGCCGGCGCCGGGATCGGCCTGATCGAAACCCAGCATCACCACGCGCACATCGCCGCGTGCCTGGCGGAGAATCTTTGGCCCCTGAATGCGCCGCCGGTGCTGGGCATCGTGCTGGACGGCGCCGGGCTGGGCGACGACGGCACCATCTGGGGCGGCGAATTTTTGGCCGCGGATTATCGCGGTTTTACGCGCCTCGGCACATTTCGGCCGGTGGCGTTGCCGGGCGGCGAACAGGCCATGCGCGAACCTTGGCGAAATCTGTATGCCCACCTGATGGCGCAAATGGGCTGGGCGGAATTCGAAATGAATTTTGCCGACCTCGAGATTTTTGCCGATCTCGCCGCCCGGCCGCGCCGGATGCTGGACACGATGATCGCGAAAAACCTCAATGCGCCGCTCGCCTCCTCCTGCGGCCGGCTGTTTGACGCGGTGGCCGCCGCCCTGGGCCTCTGCCGCGACGCGCAGAGCTACGAGGGCCAGGCCGCGGCGCAACTCGAGGCGCTGGTGGACATGCGAACCCTGCTGCATGAGGATGAGGCGCTCGGCTACGACTTCGCGATTCCAAAACTTCGCGGCACGGGCCTACCCTATATCGAACCGCTGGGGATGTGGCGGGGGCTTTTGGGCGATCTGATCCTGCGCACGCCCACGCCGGTGATCGCGGCGCGCTTCCACAAGGGCCTCGCCGCCGCCATCGTCAGGATGACCGTGCAGCTCGCCGGCGGTGATGAGCAGCCGCAGCGCTTCGACACCGTCGCCCTTTCAGGCGGCTGTTTCCAGAACAAGATTCTGTTTGAAGAGATTATTGGCCGCCTTTCCGCCCACGGTTTTCGCGTGCTGACACACGCCCGTACGCCGCCGAACGACGGCGGCCTCGCTTTGGGCCAGGCCGTCATCGGCGCCGCCTATCTGATGCGACAGTAGCGGCAATCAAAAGTTTTTTGCCGACGCGGCCCGCCTGGACATTTTTTTCAAAAAAGCGACCGCTTGCTTTCTTCTACGCCATAACATCCTTGACCCTGCTGGCCAGGTCCGCCAGCGCGAAGGGTTTTGTCACCACCCGCATGCCGCGTTTCAAATGCCCGTCCCCGATAACCGCATTTTCGGCATAGCCGGTGATGAACAAGACTTTTAGGTCCGGACGCAAAACGAGCCCGGCATCCGCCAGCTGGCGGCCGTTGATGCCGCCGGGCAGACCGACATCGGTGATCAGCAGATCGATGCGGCGGCCGGATTCCAGAATCTGCAGACCTATTCTGCCGTCTTCCGCCTCGATCGCGGTAAAGCCCAACTCGTCGAGCACCTCGGTGACCAGCATCCTGACGGACGGTTCGTCGTCAACCACCAGCACGGTCTCGCCGCTTTCGACGCTGGATCCATCGGCAAATTCAACCTCGGCCGCCTCCTGTTCGGCCTCGCCAAAATAGCGCGGCAGATAGAGGCAGACCATCGTCCCGGCGTTGCGCTCCGAATAGATTCGCGCATGACCGCCCGACTGGCGCACGAAACCGTAAACCATGCTCAAACCCAGCCCGGTGCCTTCGCCCAGCGGCTTGGTGGTGAAAAACGGGTCGAACGCGCGCGCCGCCACTTCCGGCGGCATCCCTACCCCGGTGTCGCTGACGCAGAGCGAAACATACTGGCCGGGGTCCAGGTCGCGCTCCTTCGCGGCGCGTGCGTCCAGCCATTTATTGCCGGTTTCCACCGTCAGCCGGCCGCCATCCGGCATCGCGTCGCGGGCATTGATGCAGAGGTTCAGCACGGCATTTTCCAGCTGATTCTGATCGACCAGCGTCAGCCACAAGCCGGCCGCGGCGATGAATTCCACCGTAATGGCTGGGCCGACGGTTCGCCGGACCAGTTCGTCCAGGTCGAAGACCAGCCCGTTCAAATCCGTCGGTTTGGCATCCAGTGTCTGCCGGCGGGAAAACGCCAGCAGGCGATGCGTGAGAGAAGCGGCACGCCTGGCCGCGCCCTTGGCGGTGTGAATATAGCGCTGCAAATTGTCGATCCGCCCTTGCGCGATCCGGCTCTCCAAAAGCTCTATACTGCCCGCAATCCCCGTCAGCAGATTGTTGAAATCATGCGCCAGGCCCCCCGTCAGTTGGCCCACAGCCTCCATTTTCTGCGACTGGCGCAATTGCTCTTCAAGCTGGCGCCGTTTGGTCACGTCGCCCGCGGTAACAATAAGGCGCCTGGTTGCGCCGTCTTCGCTCGGCACTGGCGTGACCAACGCCTCGATCACCGCAGCACCTTGCGCTCGTTCGTAGCGGTAGGGTTCATTCTGCCGCAGGCAATTGATGAGATGCGCGTTCAGCACCGCGGAGGTTTCAGAATCGAACAGATCGTCGATGGTCAGTCCGATCACCGCCTCACGGCGCTTACCGTAGAGCTGCAACGTCGCTGGATTGGCCTCCTCATAACGGAATTTGCCGTCTTCGGTCACGACGAAAACAACATGGCATTGCGGCGAATGCTTAAAGAACGTTTGGATGAGCGTCTCCTTGTCCTGCAACTGCGCGGAGCGTTCCCGCGCCTGCGCCGCCAGCAGGTCATTACTTCCACGCAATAGAGCAGTGGTCCTGGCGAGCTTCGAGCTGGTGGCAACCGTGTACTCGATCAGCGCGATCAAGGTCGCGGAAACGGCCAAAAACGACGCCACCTCCACCCAGCCCCCAGGCCAGAGGACAGCCAGATCATCGATGGGCGGGATCAAATAATACACCGCAAGGCCGGCGGAGATGAAGGCGGCCAAGACCCCGGCCAATACGCCGCCGATCAGCGCTGCCATCAAAATGCCGGGGAAAAACGTCAGAAACGTCGCCGTGGCGAGCGCCTGACCAAGCGCCAAATGCTCCCAAAATCCGAGCCATGCGCCCGCAAAGGCGGCGGCGCAGCCCACCCATTTCCGCTCACGCAACCACAATACCTTGGCAAGCAGGTCCACGCGATCGCTCACTCCTTCCCCGACGCGATTCGACCGCCCTGAAACAGGCGTGTCAAGTGCGGCCTGTAGCCCGATAGGCGGCTGTCTTGCGGGCGGTGAGCGCCGGTAATGAAGAAAGTTAAGAAAGCGGTCGCTTTTTTGAAAAAAATGCCCAGGCGGGCCACCTCCGCAAAAAACTCTTGCTTCACCCGGCTTTTGCTTGGGCGGAAGCGTTAGAGAGCCGATTGCGGGCTCATCGTCCGTCAAGCAGAATGACGTGGCCATCCGGGTCGCGCAGCAGCCGCAAACCGCCATCGGCGGCGCCGAAAATCAGCCGGTCGGCGCAAATATCCGCGGGTGAATAGGGCAGCGCCAAACCATTGTTAGGCGACCTGTAGCCCAGCAGCTCCACATGCGGCGACGGCCTGGCCGGTTGCAGCGCCACGACATCCACGGTCACATCCGGCAAGCCATCCAGCGCATCCTGCTCTGGCCCGTGGTTCACTTGTTGTGACCTCACAACAAGTCCCAGTTCAGCAAAAAAGGCGGTAGTTCTGGCAATGTTAGAAACACTGATAGCGGAATGATCAAACTCGGCTGCCGCACACGCCGCACGGTCCGGAAACTGCAAAAATTCCAGGGGGTGGCCATCCGGGTCACGAAATTTGAACGCGGAAACGCCACCCGAGGAAGCCGGCAATTGGGCGGGCCCGTTGCGCGAGATCGCCTCCGCACCGAGCCGCACCACCTGGCCGCACGAGGCAGAAATATCTTGCGTCACGATGGCGATATGCTGAAAAAACAAATCATTCGCGCGCCCGCTCATCGGATACGCGGCACCCTTTGGAAAACATTCCGATAATTCGATCTCCTGCGCACCCAGCCGCAGGCGCAGCAAAATCACGCGTTCAAGCCCAAGAATAGCCGCGAGCAATGGATCTGCGGCAGCCGGCCCGACCGGTTGAAAGCCCAAAGCCCGTTGATAGAATGCGGCGACAGACTCCAGCTGGCTCACGTTGCGGCCCAGGCGCAGCAGCGCCGTCGCCTTCATGGCCTCGCGGCGCCGCGCACATTGGTGTAAATGGCGTACAAAAACTGCCCGCCGCAGATGAACAGCCGCGAAAAATTCCGGCCGCCGAATGCGATGTTGGAAACCGTGGATGGCACAAATATCTTGCCCAGCAGCGTGCCGTCCGGGCTGATGCAATGCACGCCGTCACCGGCGCTTGACCAGATATTTCCATCCTCATCGCAGCGAATGCCATCGGCGAAGCCGGGTGAGATTCCATAAAAATCTCGGCCTCGCCGCAGCATTACGCCATCGTCCGCAACCTCATAGAGCCGAATGCAGCGGCGCGGCTCGGCGGCAAATTGCTCGCCGCTCTCGGTGACATAGAGTCGCGTTTCGTCGGGTGAAAAGCACAGGCCGTTGGGGCCATCGAAATCATCGGCGGCGATGCCGAGGCGGCCGTCTTCGTCCAACCGGTAGAGCCGCGGCGGCAATTCGGAGGGCTGCTTGCCACCCTCATAATCCGTGTTGATGCCGTAAAGTGGATCGGTAAACCAGATGGAGTTGTCCGATTTGACGATCACGTCATTTGGAGAATTCAGCCGGTGGCCCTCAAATCTGTCGGCCAAGACCGTGATGCGGCCGTCGAGTTCGGTACGGATGACGCAGCGAGTTTGATGCGAGCACGTAATAAGCCGGCCCTGCCGGTCGCGCGTCTGGCCATTGCTGAAATGGGCGGGCGTGCGAAAGGTGGAAATACCTGCTCCGGTCCATCGCATGATCCGGTTATTGGGTATGTCGCTGAATAGCAAAAGCTGGTGGTCGGCGAACCACACCGGTCCTTCGAGCCAGCGGAAATTATCGCCCAAAACTTCGAGCGGCGCGTTCGGCAGGATCATGGCGGCGAATCGCGAATCCAGAATTTCGAAGCCATCCATGGTCTATTTGAAATGCCCGGGTCTGCGGACCGGCGGGATATGGAGCTGGACGGTCATCAGGACCGCCGGCTGGCCGCCATTGGTGCCGGAGCGGTGGCCCTTGCGGCCGGCGGCATCCGCGACGCAATTCTGGTCCTCACCAAAAGAAATTTCGCCAGGGCCGAAATCGACGCGCGTACCGTCCATCGCCTCCACCCACCAGGAGCCGGAAAGTGGCACAATCCATTGCGGCGCGGGGTTTTCGTGCCATTCGCCGATCCATCCCGCCGGCTGGACCGTGAAGACGACCGTGGAGTCGGCACTTGGCTGCTTGTTGTTCCATTGCGGATCGGCGTCGCCGACACCCTTGAACTCGAAATTCTCCAAAACGCATTTCGTCTGGTGACTAACGCCGTGTTCGTCGGTCCAGAGATGCCAGTAATGGATTTGCGGCTTCATGGCAGGAATCTTTCAAGGCTGCGGCGTGGCGGTGACGGGTGCCGCGGCCAGCGGATGCGAGATGACGGTGGCGAGCGGCAAAAAACCGCCGGCGATGATGAGGAGCAATAGCCCGCCGCAGAGGCCAAAATTTTTCGTAAAATCCCAGAAATGGCCGCGGGCGACGCTGTCGCCCTTCGCCCAGAAATCCGGAAAGGCCCAAAAATTGTGATACAGTATGGCGGTGACGGCGCAGAAGCCGGCGAGGATGAAGGCCGCGAGGCGGTCGTGCCATCCCGCAACGATACAGACCGGCGTGACAAATTCAACCGCCATGCCGAGGATGAGAAGTTTTGCGCCGCCGGGAAGAAACGAGGATTCCGCCTGCTTCAGGGCGTCCTGCCAATGCAGGATTTTATCCAGGCCGCTGAAGGGGAACATGCAGACCAAAAAAACTCTCGCCAGCATCGGCAGGAGACAAAGATTGATCCACGTCAGCATCAAACACGCAGCCGCTGCTTGATATGATCGGCGACGCGCAGCGCGTTGGCGATGATGGTGAGCGACGGATTGACCGCGCCGCACGACGGGAAGAAGGAGGCGTCCACGACATAGAGGTTGTCGATGTCATGCGTACGGCAGTCGAGATTCAGCACGGATGTCTTCGCATCCGGCCCGAACCGGCAGGTGCCGTTCTGATGTCCGACGCCTTCCAGCGGTATGGATTTCTTGAGGTAGAACTCCTCGGGCACATAGGTGTGCCCGCCATCCACTGCCTTCAGCACGTCCTGCCATCGTGCGCTCAGGCGCCGGTAGGCCTGCTCATTGTTCGGCGTGTAATCGAGCTGGATGCCCTTCCCGGCGATCCAGCGGACGCGATTGCGGTGGCTGGGCAGATCTTCCGTGGTGAGCCACCACGGGACGGCATGGGACTTCAAGGTTTTCAAGACGACGGCAGGCGTGAAAGCCGGTGCGTCACCCTTCATCATCTCCCATTTGAATGAGCCGACCAATTGAATCCCACCCATGGGATACGGGAAATCCGCTTCGCCGAAATAGAAGTCGTTCACCGCGATCGTCTTCATGTATCTGCTCGGATTCGGCTTCAGTCCGATCGAGAGCACGATGGCGGCTTTGTGGAACATGAAGTTCCGCCCGACCAGATCCGATGAGTTGGCCAGCCCGTTGGGGTGTGAGCTGTTGGCGCTGCGCAGGAGCAATGCGGCGGAGTTGATCGCGCCGCAGGCAACCACCACTATGGCGGCGGTGAATAGTTCCGTGCGCTGTCCGCCGTCGAACTCGACCTCGACGCCCGCTATGTCGCTGCCGGTGGCGTTGGTCGTGAGCCTGCTGACATAGGCGCCGGTAAGCAGGGTGACATTCGGGAACTCGAGGATCGGGCGGATGCAATTGTTCTCCGCGTCCGACTTGGCCTCGACCAGGCAGGGAAAGCCATCGCAGGTGTCGCAGCGAATGCATTGGCTCTGCCAGCGCACGCGTTCATTGAGTTTGATGCCGACGGGACAGGGAAAGGGATGGTGGCCGCCTGCCGCAAGCTCATCGAAGAGTTCCTGGATGCGCGGCTCATGGCTGACGGGCGGATGAGGATAGGGACGTCCGGTTGGCGGTTCCGTCGGATCGGAGCCACGTTCCCCATGCGCCTGGTACAGCAGCTCGGCCTCATCGTAATACGATTGGTAATCGCGGTATTTCAGCGGCCACTCGGGCGAGATGCCGTCCTGGTGCTGCACTGCCTCAAAATCGCGTTCCCTCAGGCGAAACAGCGCCGCACCATAGACCTTGGTATTGCCGCCAACCCAGTAGGCGGTCTGCGGATGGAGCGGCTTGCCCTCGCTGTCCTGCCACACTTCGTCCGTATGGTAGCGGTTCCCGAGGAACACCTCCTTGGTGTCCCAATTCTCCTTTTCTCGGGGCAGGAACGTGCCGCGTTCGAGAATGAGGATGCGCTTCCCGCTGTGGACGAGGCGCTGGGCCAGGGCACCTCCGCCCGCGCCCGTCCCGATGATGATGATGTCGTAATGGTTCGCGCTCACGGACATTACTTCTGCTCGTGGATGGTACAATTCCAGGATGACCGATTGTGCGCCATCTGAGACCGGGGCCGTGGAGAGGCGGCATCGCTCCGGTCAGTATCCATGGGAAGCCCTCCTCCGGCATAGGGTGAATTACCCATGGCATCGCCACCGGTGCGGCGATCATCCCCCTTTTTGTCTCTATCCAGGCATGCGGACGACATGCGGCGGGAGATCAGGGCGGTGGTCGTCACAGGGGACCGCCTGCATGGGGATCACCGGGCGATGCGGGGAATCACCTGCCGTATGATGCGCGGGCGCATGGCTGGATAGGGGATGCCGCTCGCATGGTCGGAGTGATCGGTGCCGATGACGACGTACATGGATGATCGGCTCAAGACGGACACGGTCGTGCGAGCGGCCATGCGGGTGGCCGCTCCTGGAAGGCATGGCGACACGGCATCACGCGGCGCGCATGGCGTCGCCATCGTCGCGCGCCTCTGGGCGCCACGGGGTGCAGCGACGCCATGCATGCGTCGGTAGTGCAGGATGACAAGGCGCCTCCTCAGAAGGATGCCGCATCGATGGCAAGCTCAGTGCTGCAGGCCGTCGACCTGCCGTCGAGCAGCGTACGGAAGCGACGGATGAAGTCTGCGTATTCGGACCAGTTCCCAGGCTTCTTCCACACCCTGGTCGAGGGCCTCGCGAGGCGGACCGACGCCTTCTCCTCATCCTCGCCATCGGACCAGGCGATGATGGGGACATCGTTGAGGATCGGCAGAGCGCTCATGACATCGACTGCCGCGCATCCGTCCGCATCGACGAGCATGAGATCGACGAGGACGCCGCTGACGACTATGCCGGGCGTCTTCCATACATGGAGCAAAAAGATGGCCTCCTTGCTGCTGGTGCACGTGTGGATGGCAATCGATGCGTCATGCCCGGCGTTCGCCCATCCAATGGCGAGGAGATCGAGATCGGCCAGGTCGTCGTCGATGACCAGCGCTATGGATTGGGTGTCGGCTGGCATGGGCATCTCGCGTCTGCATCTTATCGCCGGTGCGGTCCACTCGGGATAGTCAGGTACAATCCCCATGGCTTCGGGAGCAACGAGCGCTATGGGGACGTCAGCCTCGTCCCTGAGGACGGAGCACGGCGGTCGAGCAGGGCATGGAAGCGATTGATGAAATCTGGCCAGGCCGACCAGCTATCCGGCTTCTTCCACACGCGCGTCGCTGATTTCCTGATGCGATCGGTCACCCGCTGCGTCAATTCTATGCCAAGCCACGACACCATCGGGACATCCTTGAGGACGGGACTCTCGGCCAAGCGATCGACTGCTGAGCGTCCTGCACCATCGAACAGCATGAGATCGACCAGGACTCCAGAGATCACATAGCAATCTGGAATCTCCTCGCAGAGCCAGGTCATCGCTTCCCTGAGGGATGTACAGGCATGCAGCCCGATCGCCTTGTCATGGCCCGCTTCCGTCCACGCCATTTCGAGCAGGGCGATATCGGAGAGATTGTCATCAATGACGAGGACGATGGGTTGTCGCTTGGTGAACATGGCCGTCCCTTGACGGGCATTGTATGACCGGTTGTGCGTGCCTCTGGTATCAGGTGATCACCCCAGGTGCTGTCTGGTCAGTAGGCATAGTGGCACCGGCTGCCACTCGATGGAGTCGGGCAGTGGCGTTGTTGCCGCTGACTGGGTGGCTCGAGTGGCGCCGCCTGCGGCGACGATGGTCGTGTCGGGACGCATCCTGCCGGATCGGCTCGTCGACGAGGCGATGGGATCGACCGTGCGCCTGGTCGTCCGGGAGGGCGCTGACACGGCCGAGATGGCGGTCGATGGCGTCTGCCGCCCCACCGAGCACCTGGAGCAGCTCCTGCGCATGGGCCTGGACACGGGCACAGGCCAGACGCTCGACCATCTCGTCGCTGTCATCCGGCGGAAGCAGCCCGCAGCATCCTGAGCGCAGGGCAGCGCCGCGGGCAGTGCCGATTGCACCCGGGGGGCTGGGCAGACGAGCGCAAGCTGGCCTGCGCATTGCTACGCACGTCGTCAGTAGGCGGTTGCAACCACCCAGTGCGCATCGGTCCACCAGACCCCATCACGTGTGGATGCGGTCTAGTGCCGCCAGGACACGGTGCCTGGTGGGCGATAACCGGCGCTCGGCGCCTCGAGCACCACGACCCAGTCGCCCGCGCAGGGGGGTGCGCCGGTGGTATAGGTTCCGCTATTGGGCACCGTGGCGGACGCGGTCGCCGTGCCGCTGCGCGGATCGAACCACCAGGCGGTGAGCTCGGCATCCCTGATGCCGCTGGTGGCGAAGGTGGCGGGCGCGGAGGTGGGCAGGTAGGCCATGATCATGGTCGCATGCCCCTGCGCATCCCGGTCGCTGGTCACCGCGACATGGGCGGCCGGTGATGGCGGGCCGTCCTGGAGCAGCCCCTGGTCGGGGATGCGGGTGAAGTAGGGGCGCGATTCCACCAGGGCGCGCAGGTAGCCGACCTGCGCGGCGCCCGGCAGGTTGATGGCCTCGCGCCACGGCGTGCGCGCGGCGGTGACGGGCGTGCGTCCGGGAGCGAGGAACTGCCAGATGTCGTGGCAGCCATAGGTGTGGCCGCAGGCGCCGCTGAACACCGCCCAATAGGCGAAGCGGCGCGCATCGCGATCGGTCATGTAGCCGTTGGCGGCCTTGAAGCCGGAGGGGTGGTCCTCATAGCCCGGTTCGCCATCGAGGGTCGGCTTGGCCGGCATCAGCGCGTAATCATGGGCGATGTCGCGGAAATTGTCGCGGTCGAAGGTGTGCCCGGTCTGCACCATGTTGAAGTCCAGCCAGGGGGTGGCCTGGAAATACTGCGAGGAATGCTGCTGACCGCTGGGGTGGAAGGTGATCAGGTGGCGACCGCCGTCGCCACGGCGCAGGCCCTCGGCCATGGCGTTGATGATGCCGCGGTGCTTCTCCTCCATTGGCCGGTCGCCGCCGAGGATCCAGATGACCGGCTTGTCGCGGTAGCGCCGGCCGAGGAATTCGCCGTAGATGCCCGCATTCTCGGCGGTGAAGATCTCCGGTCCCTGGCCCCAGGCCTTGTTCCACTTATCGCCCCAGGTCGGCAGCATGCCGATCCACAGCCCGAGGCTGGCAGCCTTGTCGACGGCATAGTCGACATCCTGGAAGTACGCCTCCACCGGCTTGGTGGGGTCGTTGTCGGTGAGCGGCAGATGGCCGGAGGCGTCCGGCACCGTCAGTCCGCCGTATTCCGCCAGCACCACCGCCTGGATGACGGTGAAGCCCTTGGCGGCCCGGTCGGCGAGGTAGAGGTCGGTCTCGCTGCGATCGAGGCGGTGGAACAGCTCCCAGGCGGTGTCGCCGAGCCAGAAGAACGGCGATCCATCGTCCCGGCTGAGGTAGCGCCCGCCTGCATGGACGTGCAGCTGCGGGGCATCCCCGGCATCTGCGATGCCGGCACCCGCGGCACCCATGATCGTAGCGCAGGTGATCGTGGCGAGCAGCAGGCTGCAGGCAGGATGATGGGTACGCATGGGCGATCCTGGGGAAGGCGAGCAGGTGATGGCGGCCAGATGGTGGCGGAGTGGTGACACGCTCGCGGAGGATGGACGCAGTTCCACCGGTTTCGTCCCTGATGCTCCCGGTATCCTCAGGTCCATGGCCCGCTTCGATCCGACGCGCCCGGATTTCGCCCCCTACGGCCTGACCTGCACGCCGTGGACGCCGACCCTCACCGGCAAGTCGGATCGCCATAACGAGATCGAGCTCAACCTGATGCTCGGCAGCTCGATCGCCTACCTGCTGGCGGGACGCCGGGTGACGCTGCAGCCGGGTCGGCTGCATGCGTTCTGGGCAGCGGTGCCGCATCAGATCATCGACATGGGCGATGGCTCCGACTACCTGGCGGCCACCATCCCCCTGGCCTGGTTCCTGCGCTGCGATCTGCCGGCGGGCTTCGTGCGGTCGCTGCTGCAGGGTCACCTACTGTGCGACAATCAGCAGGCCACGGCCTTCGACCAGCAGCTCTTCACCCGCTGGATCGCCGATCTCGATGGCCGGCCGGGCGAGCGCGTGCGCATCGTCCTCCTCGAGATGGAGGCGCGCCTGCGGCGCATGGCCCTCGGGCTGTCGCGGGTCGCGGTCGCAGCCCCGCGTCGCGGCCGCCTGCAGCAGCGGGGAGGCGCCGGCGGCTGGCAGCGGGCCGAGGCGATGGTGGCGTATATCGCTCGCCACTACACCGCACCGGTGAGCGTGGCCGCCGTCGCCCGCGCTGCGGGCCTGCATCCGCACTATGCCATGACTCTGTTCCGCTCGACCATCGGCGAGACCATCGTCGACTACATCGTGCAGCAGCGCATCGCCCATGCCCAGCGCCTGCTGGTCACCGGGACCGAGGGCATCCTCCAGGTGGCGCTGGCTGCGGGTTTCGGCTCGCTCAGCCGCTTCAACGAGGCCTTCAAGCGCTCCTGCGGCTGCACGCCGCGGGACTACCGGCGGCAGATGGTGGGGATGCGTCCGGAGACCTGAGGCGCCCGCCCCGTCGGACGGGGCGGTGCAGGGACCGGGGACCAGGACAGGGCGATCCGGTAGCGGGAGCGGTGCCCGCGCCGCGGACTACGTCGATGTCGCTATCGTCTGGTTCACCTGGGACTGCGACTCGTCGACCTGCTGGCTGATCTGCGCGATCGTCAAGCCCTCATGATAGAGCTCGAGGATCTGCTGGGTGACCACGCTGGTGGCAGTGACAGCAGCGGCGTCACTGCTCCCTCCGCCTCCGCCCGCACAGCCACTACCGCCCGCACCACCCGCAGGAGGTGGAGGGGGCGGCGCGGCCTGTTGACCGCTGGCGGGGTCACTGCCGCTCGCGCCCGCCGATGCCAGCGCCGCGAGCTGATTCAGGCCGCTGGTGATGTCGCTGTTGGATAGCTGGCTGCTTCCATCGCTGTCGAAGAGCGCGAACACCTGGGGGCTGCCCTGCTGCAACGCCTGGCTGAGCGCGGCTCGGCCATTGCTGAGATCGGCGACCGTCACGGTGCCCGAGCTGCTGCCGGTTAATTGCGTCAGCAGGGCGGGATCGGTCTGCTGGAGCTGGGTTGAGAGCGCCTGCAATTGCGCCGCGGTGACGTTCGCGGTGGAGGTGGTGCTGGAGTTGGAGGTCGTCGAGGTGTACGCCGCGAGCAGGGCAAGCGCATGCACGATCGCCGGGGTGGTCGATGCTCCCACGGCAGCGGACGACGCCGCGCCTGATGCCGCTGGCGCCGTTGCTGTCGGGGGCGTCTGGCTCAAGGCCAGGGCCTCGCCGCTGAAGACCGCCGTATCGCTGGACGGTGCGGGCGTGCCCGGCGATGTGCTGCTGGGCCCTTGTGCTGGGGATGCCGGAGCGGGTCCGACGGGGGTCAGGCTGGGAGTGGTGAGCGCGGATGGGATGGGAATATGCATAAGGTGCTCCTGGTGCTCTACCTCTGGCTGACGACCAGGAGACGCGACCAGGCGTGTCCGGTGATCCAGGGAGGAGCGGCGTCCCAAGTGCGCGGTGCTGACCCGGGGCGCTCTCCACCGTGAGACCCTCGATGCGGGGCCGTCACTCTGCCGATAGTATCGGCTGTCTAGGGGGTGACTTGAGGTCTGAAAGGCGGGCTGACCGGACGGTTGATGTGAGCACTCGGGTCGGGCGCCGAGCGAACGACCCAACTATCTGACCCGTCGTGACTTGGACGCATGACCCCCAGCCAGGCGATGACACGCTGCACAGCGAGGTCGACGCGGTAGCGAGACGCCCGATCCCCGGGACGCCGCAGCCGATCATCGGCGTGCGATCGAGTACTCGGCCTGCGACTATTCCAGAACTGTGGACAGTCGGGTGCGGACAGTCGCTGGCCGTCACCCCCACCGGCCGGTGCATCGCAGGGGAGGTCGCGGCTCGACGGCACGGCCGACTCAGCGGTGGAGCGTCAGCAGACCCAGGAGGAGGCAGAGGGCGGTGATCGCGAGTCCGATGATATTGCCCCGCGTCCGCTGCTGCGGGGTCTCGGCTTTGGGCAGGAATGCCAAGACCATCAAGCCGATGACCCCGGCGGCCATGAACCAGGCGAAGAAGCTGTACTTCTTCCGCGCTGCCAGGCCGCCGGTGAGCGCGCAGAACACCAGCATGAGGACGAATTGCAGGTTGGTATCCGCCAGCGTGTCATGATCGGCAAAGCCGGCCTGCTGCCAACTCATGGGGAGCGTGATCATGGATGGCGGTGTCCTGGCAGACGATCTGGTCGCTCAGGGGAGAGCGACGGTGCGAGAGCATACCATCTCGTCACGGGACGAATGGAAGGGCGGGGATGCTCCCATCCCTGTGAATCGTGAGCCGATCGTCGCATGCGTGCGTGCATCGATGGGGGGGGCTGCGCCGAAGCGGCATCTGTACAGGACGGCACCAGCAGGCTCCCCGAGGCACACACACATGCCCGTCGCCTCCGCATCCATCCGCGAGCTCGATGGCGGGCTCGACCGCGACGCCTGCCCACCTGGCTAGGGGCATGCCGAGACGGCGCTCATGGGCAGGACGGCCGCCATGCAGCACGGGTACCGAGCATCAGGGCGCCTCAGCTGTCGCATGATTCGATGCCAGCAGCATATAGACGCCGGGGACGACGAA
>PLFB01000130.1 GCA_003137135.1 Acetobacteraceae bacterium | reverse complement strand
CTTCGCTTACCCATCCTACGAAGTTTGGGAGGTAGAACTTTGCGGTTATTGGATTTTCCGGCGAAGAATTTTGACAAGCTGCGATATGGGGATACCGATCGGCAGGGGCATGTGAACAATGCGGTGTTCGCGACGCTGTTCGAGACCGGGCGGGTGGGGGTGTTTCATGAGGGGGAGTCGCCGCTGGTGACGCCGGGGTTTTCGTTCGTGATCGCGCGGATCGCGATTGATTACCGGGCGGAATTGTTTTGGCCGGGGCGGGTCGATATCGGGACTGGGGTGAAGAAGGTGGGGAATTCCTCGGTGACGTTTTTGCAGGCGCTGTTTCAGGGCGAGAAGCTGGCGGCGGTGGCGGAGAGCGTGGTGGTGCAGGTGGATGCTGCCGCGCGGCGGCCGGCGGTGTTGGGGGAGGCGGCTAGGGCGCGGCTGGCGGGGCTGATGATGGAGGGTTAGAGTCATAGTAGGTTCGAGATTGAAACAAGCGATCGAAGGTTCGTGATGGGGCGAATACTGCGCGACGCCTTGAGGTTGGGGGCCTGGTTTGGTGCGTTTGCGCCTTTGGTCGGGATTTTTGAGTTTTTGTTGCACGAACAATGGAATTCATTAACAGGTCAATTTGGTGACGACTTTCTTGGGTCTTTGTTTCTCTTCATTGGGTTTGCCGGGATTACCGTCTTTGCTTTTTTGGTCCTCTTTACGCTTGGCTTCAGCGTGAGCATGGTCCGTGGAATGAGCGGGGAAAGGCGAACGGATAGGCCGCTGGGGTGACTCCTGAATTGCTTCGCTTCGCTCGCNNTTGCGCGCTTTTTTCAAAAAGCGCTGCTTGCTTTACGTACTCACGCGGTTGCGGCCGGATTGTTTGGCGCGGTAGAGGGCGGTGTCGGCGGTGGCGATGAGGGATTGGATCGTGACCGGGGGGTTTTGGAGGTCGGCGGCGCCGATGCTGATGGTGACGATGCCGCCGGGGGCGCCGGGGTTGGGGTGTTGCAGGTCCAGAATGGCGCCGCGGATGCGCTCGGCGAGGTCGCGGGCGGCGGCCAGGCCGGTGTTGGGGAGGAGCAGGACGAATTCCTCGCCGCCGAAGCGGGCGGCGATGTCGGATGGGCCGCGCAGATGGTTGCGGATGGTGGCGGCGACAAGTTTCAGGCAGCGGTCGCCCTGCAGGTGGCCGAGCGTGTCGTTGAGTTTTTTGAAATGGTCGATTTCGATCATGCAGACGGAGACGGGCAGCAGGCTGGTGGCGTTTGCGCTGATCGCTTCGCAGATTTCGTCAAAATAGCGGCGGTTGGAGAGTTCGGTGAGCGGGTCCGTGTAGGCGATGGAGGAGAGCTGCGCGTGGCGGGCGCGGGCGGCGGCGTCGCGGATTTCGTCGCGCATGTTGAGCAGGAAGAGGCGGGCGAGGATGAGGTTCTGAACGTGGCGGCCGTAGGCGATGGAGAGAAAGGCGGTGACGTCGAAGAACATGACCTGCAGGCGGGCGGCGTTGGCGAGCGGGGCGAAGCCGAGGAACAGGGCGATGAGCGGCAGGCAGGTGGCGCAGATTCCCAGGCAGAAGGAGAATTCGATGCCAAAGAACATCATGGCGGTGCAATCCACCAGCATGGCGTTGTCGAGATAGCGGTTGAGCAGGCCGGTGTCATGCGCGGCGAGGCCGCCGATGCCGGCGATGATGACGGTGAGGACGCAGGGCAGGCCGAGATAGAACGGCGCCAGGGGCACGAAGAGGTCGCGCTTCACCAGTTGACGCACGGTGAGCAGGCAGGCGGCGAGGAGGACGCGCTCGGCGACGATCAAGGGAAAGACGCGGGGTGGGACGATGAAGGCGTCGAACACGCCGTTGAGGATGGTGAGCATGGCGAGCCAAAAGCACCAGCCGGCGGTGTTTTTACGGATGTTGCGGCGCATGCGGCGCAGGAAGAGCGGTTTGATTTCCGGCGGCAATTTGAGCCGGGACATGCGGACCCGCAGCAGGTCTTCGACGAGTTGCTCCAGTTCGGGGCGATGGGTCTCGCTGCCCGCACCGTCGGAACGGGCGGGATTTCCGCGGTAGGCCATCGCGGGCGAAGGGTCGAGCATGAAGGTTACCCGTAGATTGGGAGCCGCTCCCGATACATTACAGGATATTTAGGAATTGGATAGGTTAATGTAAGTGGTCTGGGGCGGGAAATTGGCGCGCATGGTGGGCCAGCGCGTCGCGGGGGCGGCGAAACTGGCGTTTGGGGTGGCGCCGGGGTGGCGGACGACGGCAAAAATGGCGTTGGTGGCGGCGTCGAAGGCGGCGGCGCCGATGGCGGCGCCGATCGGGGCGAAATAGGCGGCGTTGAGGAGGTATTTGCTGGGGCCGGCGGTTTGCAGGGTGAACAGGCCGTCGGCGGAGGCGGTGATGCTTCCCTCCTGGTTGGTGCCGACCCAGAGTTGGCCCTCTTGGTCGATGTCGAGGGTGGCGGGTTGGCGGAGCCAGGCGGTGGAGCCTTGGGTGTATTGCGTGCCCTGGGCGGTGGCGGGGTTGCCGGCGGCGAGGACGATGCGGCCGGTGTAGGTTTTGGAAGTGAGGCCGTTATTGTCGAAGGTGAAGGCGATGATGTGGCCGTTATCGTCGTTTGCGCGCGGGTTGAGGGCGTCGGGCACGGTGCGGCCAGAATTGCCGCGGCAGGCGAGGTAGAGGGTGCCGTCCAGGCCGAGGGCGAGGCCGGCGGGGCTGTCGAAGGGTGAGGCGCCGGCGGTTTGCGCGGCGCTGATGGTGCCGGCGTAGGTGCCGGTGTTTTGCGGCAGGTCGAGCCAGGTGATCTGGCTGCCGGTGATTTTTGCGGCGGCGAGGGTGCCGGAATCCAGGGCGGTGCCGTCGGTGGCGCCGGTCGCGGCGATGAAGCGGAACAGGAAGCCGGCGGGAGCGTCGTGCGACATGAAGATGACGGGGCGGCCGTCCGCCGTTTGGGTGGCCAGAAGTCCGGCGCGGGGGAAGCGGCCGAGGGCGGTGCGCTTGATGGGGAAAGAGGAGGGGTCGAGCGGGTTGAATTCGGCGATCCAGCCGAATTTGGCGCCGTTGGCGGGGTTGGCAAAGCCGAATTCGGTGCCGGCGAGGGCGGGGATGAGGATTTGCGGATCGCCTTCGGCGAGCAGGGCGGTGGCCCAGGGGGTGGTGCAGCCGGCGGCCGGGCCGAGCAGGCCCTGGACGGTGCCGCCGAGGATATTTCCGACGGGGCCGGTGATCTGACAAAGCGTGCCGTCGGTCAGGCGGCGGTTCTGGTAGCCGCCGGCGGCGAACAGCCAGGCGCCGTTCTGGCGTTGCAGATTGAGCACGGTAGCGCCCTGCATCTTGCCCGAGATTTGCGGGTTGTCCTGGCCGGAGGGGTAGAGCATCGCGGGGTTCGGATAGGGGTTGGCGAAGACGGCGACGAGGCGGGAGATGCCGTCCTGCGCCGGGGGCGGGGTGATGAGTCCGGCGAGGATGGCGTCGTAGGGGAACTCTTCTCCGGCTTGTTCGGGGGTGAGGAGGAAGGGGTTGAATGGCGGGGCGTCGGGCAGGACGGCGTCGCCCCACCGGGTGATGACGGCGCGGCGGTAGGGCGGGGCGACGGTGTCGCCGCCGGAGGGTTTTTGGGGGTTTTCTGGCAGTGCGGCCGGGCTTGTGGAGGGCACGGAGGATGTGCCGAGGGCGGATTGGGCGCTGGCGGCGGTGGGGAGGGCGGCGAGGGCTGTGATGAGACCGCGGCGGGTTAATTC
>PLFB01000137.1 GCA_003137135.1 Acetobacteraceae bacterium | reverse complement strand
CCTCCGATGGAGGCGATTATCGGCAATGCCCGTCCCAACGCCCCCAGGAGCAAAAGTTTTTTTGGTTACTTTTTTTTCAAAAAAAGTAACTGCTTTCTTGCCTTCACTTTGCGCCATAATGCCGCCGCGGCATTAAATTCATGCCTCGACACTTCGTTCCGCTGTCCGTAACGCTAGCCACAACAAAACGCTGCAAGGAACTTGCCGGATGCGCGACAACCCGATTCATTCCTTCTTCCAGGTCATGACCGGCCAGATTCACGACCAACTGGCGCTGGGGTCTTATGACTGGCTGGTGGTGGTGCTGGCGTGGGTGCTATTTGGCGCCGGCCTGGCCATCGCGGGATATTGCTGGGCAAAGTATCCGGAGCAGCGCACGCTGCACCATGCCTGGGTGTTTATCATCCGCTTCATCTCCGCGGGCATGTGGTATCTGGGCTCGCTGTGGAAGCTGCCCTGGCCGGTGGCGCACGGCTTTAAGGACTGGCTGACGAATACGGTCACGTATAGCTCGTTTCAGTGGCACGCTGACATCATGCAGTTTTTTCTGACCAACATCGCGTTCGTGCAGCCGCTGGTTTATCTGCTCGAAATCTTTTTCGCCGTGTCGCTCTCGTGCGGGCTGGCAGTGCGTTTCACCGGCGTGGTGGCGTTTTTGTTTGTCTTCAACCTGCTGATCGGGCTGTACAACGACCCGACGGAATGGGTGTGGACCTATGTCGGGATTTGCGCGGCGCATGGGATGTTTGCCGCGGACGGCGCCGGGCAAAGTCTGGGGCTGGATTTTCTGCTGCGGCGGGAGCGGATTTTGGCCGCCGGTTCGGCGCCGGCGCGCCTGCACGCGCTGGTGTCATGACGGCGGACCCGATCGCACCGCCGGGCGGCGCGCCGGCTGGGGTGACCGTGTTTTGCGATCCGCCGCTGCGACCGGCGATCCGCGCTTTGAGGCCGCTGGCCGGGGTGCCGGTGGCGATTTTGTCGGCGCCGGCGCCGGCGATGATCGAGCAGATACGGCGGCATACGCGCGATGACGTGCTGGTGACGGTTTCGACGGCGATGGACCGGGCGGTTGGTCAGAATTTTGTGGACCCGAAAACCAGAATCGACGGGTTTTCCAACCCGCTCGTGCTGGCTGCCGGGGCCGGCCGGTTTGCCGGCGCGGCGCTGCCGCCCGGCGCGCGCGTCGCGGTGACGGACAATACGCAAATTTCCGGCCTGGACGGCGCCGCGGTGCTGGCCGCCAACGGCTATAAAACCGCCCGCCTGACGGGGACGGCCAGCACGGCGGATGCGATGTTTTTGCTCACAACCGGCGCGGTTGACGCGGCCGTGGTGTACCAGACGGATGCGAGGGCCGCGCGCGGCGTGCAGATTCTGGCCACGCTGACCGCCGATCCGGCGCTGACCGCGTTTTCCGCCGCGGTCAACGCGAAGTCGATCAGCCCGAATGCGCAGGCGCTGCTCGACCTGATGCGCGCCCCGGCCGGCGCCGCCGCGCTGAAAAACGCCGGGCTGGAGATACCCGCATGAAAAAGCCCGTCATTCATCCCAGCACGCACCACATTCAGGACCATCCGCTGCTGGTGCGCCTGGCGCACTGGCTGCAGGCGCTGGCGATTTTCATCATGATCGGGAGCGGCTGGCGGATTTATAATTCCGTGCCGATTTTCGGCGATTACCGGTTTCCGCAATGGGCGACGCTGGGCGGCGACCCGGCGATTTCCAAGGTGGCGCATATGGACCCGGGCGTGGCCAATGCGCTGAACTGGCATTTTACCGGCATGTGGCTGCTTGCCGCCGCCTACCTGCTGTTCGTCGCGCACGGCATCCTGTCCGGCCATTTCTGGAAGCACCTGCTGCCGCTGACGCCGCGTTTGTTCATTCGGGATTTTGTCGCCGCGGCCACCTTCAAGCTGCCGCACGCGCTGGGCGAATACAACGCCGTGCAGCGCGCGGCCTATTGGGCCGTGCTGTTCTTCATCCTGATGATGATCCTCTCGGGCCTGGCGATCTGGAAGCCGGTGCAACTCTCTTGGCTCACGGCCTTGTTTGGCGGCTACCCGACCGCGCGCGTGATACATTTTCTGTTCATGGCGGCGATATGCGGGTTCATCGTCATCCATGTCACGCTGGTGGCGCTGGTGCCGAAGACCCTGACGGCCATGATCCTGGGCCGTGCCGCCGAGCCGATCCACCAGGAGGCGCCGCATGCCGGAGAATAAAAAGCCCGTGTTTGACGTGGACCGGAGAAAGTTTGTCGGGACCGGCATGAGCCTGGGCGCGCTGACGCTGCTGACCGGCTGCGACATCAGCGACAACGACATGGTGCAAAAAATGTTCGCGAAGGTTTCGCGCTGGAACACCTTTGTGCAGGAAGAACTGTTTTCCGGCACGCGGCTGGCGCCGGAATATTCTGAGAGCATGGCGGTAAAAGATTTCCGCTACAACGCCTGGTACCACTTCAATGAGGCGCCGGTTTTGTCCGCTACAGACTACAGGCTGGAACTGGCCGGGCTGATCGCCAACAAAACCCCCTGGACGGTGCAGCAGCTCTACCAGTTGCCGGTGAAGGCGCAAATCACCCGGCATGTCTGCGTCGAAGGCTGGAGNNCATCCGCAGACGATCATGGCGTTTCAGCTCTCGGACCAGACGCTGCCCACCGAATACGGTTTTCCGTTTAAAATCCGCGTGCCGACGAAACTGGGGTTCAAAAACCCCAAATTTGTCACGGCGATGTTCGTTTCTAACCGCAATCCGGGGGGATTTTGGGTGGATCGAGGGTATAACTGGTTTAGCGGGATCTGAGGCATGAAAAGGCAAGTAAGAAGTTCTTTTTNNGCCCGCATTAACAAAAGTTTTTTGGTTCTTTTTTTCAAAAAAGAACTTCTTGCTTCCTTGCTTAACATGACCTGCGCGATCGCCGTCATGGCGAAAGCCCCGCAGCCCGGGCGCAGCAAGACGCGGCTGGTGCCGCCTCTGCTGCCGGAGCAGGCCGCACGGCTGAGCGCGGCGTTTTTGCGCGATGTGACGGAGAATATTGTGGCGGCCGGGCGCCGCGTGCCGATTCAGGGGTTTGCCGCCTACGCGCCGCTGGGGCTGGAGCATTTGTTTGAGGGCCATTTGGCGGCCGGCACGCGGCTTATTTTAGCCGACGGCTCGATACCGATGCCCGAGAAAATCGAAAAATTCGGCCGATGTCTTTTTCACGCAATCCATACCCTGCTGGCGGGCGGCTACGATTCCGCCGTCGTGCTGAACTCCGACAGCCCGACGCTGCCCACGGCTTTGCTTGCGCGCACCGCCAGTTTGTTGGCGCAGCCAGGCGAGCGCGCGGTGCTGGGGCCCGCGGATGATGGCGGGTATTATCTTCTGGGGGTCAAATCCCCGCACGCGCATCTGTTCGCGGACATCGCGTGGAGCACGGAAACCGTCGCCGCGCAGACGCTTCTGCGCGCGCATGAGATCGGGCTTGAGGTTGTGACGCTGCCGGCCTGGTACGATGTGGATGACGCCGAGTCCCTGGCGCGCCTGATCCGGGACACAGCACCAGGCGCCGTCGCGGCGGACGGCGCCGAACAACCGTTTGCCGCCCCCGCCACTGTCGCGGCGCTGTTTGAGATGCGGTTGCATGAGGACGCCGCGCTGAGGGAACGCGCCTGAATGCGGCTGCGCATGGCCGATTATGCGCTGGCGGCTTGCGGCCTGGCGCTGTTCGCGCTGACCTGCGGCGGTGTCTTGATTCCGCGGCCGGTGATTGGGGTTTACGGCATCGGCTACGGCGCGGCGCTGGACCAGTTTGTGGCGCTCACGGCCGTGCAGGGGGTGATTTACCTCGCCGCCGTCGCCATTGTGTTGCGAAGCCGCGCCGAAAATAGTCTTCGGCTCATTCTGACTATCGCGCTGCTGCTGCGCATGCCAGCACTTGTTACGGCGCCGTTTCTGTCGAACGACATTTTTCGGTATATCTGGGATGGCTGGGTGCAGGGTGCGGGCATCAATCCGTACCGCTACGTGCCGGCGGACCCGCATCTGGCGCTTTTGCGCGATGCAGCGGTGTTTCCCCTCATCAACCGCGCCGGCTACGCGCACACCATCTATCCGCCGGCGGCGGAATTTTGCTTTGCCGCCGCATCACGCATCACCGCCCTCCTGCATATTCCCGCTGTTCTTGGCATGAAGCTTTTCATGTTCGGCTGCGAGGCGGCGGGGGTTTTCGGGGTTCTCCGGCTGCTGGAGTTTTGCCGGCTGCCGCGTTCGCGCGTGCTGATCTACGCCTGGAGCCCGCTGCCGGTTTGGGAATTTGGCAATAACGGGCATGTGGACGCGATCGCGATTCCGCTGGTGGCGTTTGCGCTGCTGTTTGCCGTGCAGGCGCGCCCCGGGCGCGCCGCCGCCGCGCTCGCCGCCGCGGCGCTGACAAAATTTTTGCCGGTGCTGCTGGCGCCGGCGGTGTGGCGGCGCTGGGACTGGAAATTTGCCGGCATTTTCGTGGCCGCGATCGGGTTGTTGTATCTGCCCTATCTAAGCGTGGGATGGCGCGTTTTTGGGTTTTTGGGCGGCTACGGCGCGGAGGAAGGGATGGACAACGGCACCGGCATTTTTCTGCTGGCGGCGCTGGGCGCGCTGGTGCCGCTGCCAGCCTACGCGACAAAAATCTATTTTGTGGCACTGGCCTGCGTGCTGCTGGCGCTGGGCGCGATGGCGCTTGCCGGCCCGCGGTCGCCAAAAATCATCTGCCGCAACGCCGCCCTGCTGGCCGGCGCCGGCATGCTCGGCCTGTCGCCGCACTATCCATGGTACTACGCCTGGCTGCTGATACCGGCCTGCGTTTTGCCGTGCTCAAGCTTACTTTACCTGACAAGTTTCAGCTTTCTGCTTTATCTAAACCCCACGCACACGAAACTGTTATGGCCGGCCGTGCTGTATCTGCCTTTCATCGCGTTTGCCGTGCGTGACATATTTGCCGCCCGCGCCATTTCACTGACTGGCCTGAATCTGGCCGAAGGACGAAAGATATGAATGTTCCTCTGAAGAATCCGCGCCGTTATTTTGAGGAGGTGGACCAAAACCGCGGCGCGGACGCAGCACCGCCGGTTTGCCTGTATCTGGAAGTGACCAACCGCTGCAACCTGCTTTGCGAAACCTGCCCGCGTACGTTCGAGGATTTGGAACCGCCGGCGGATATGTCCTGGGAGCTTTTTACCTCCATCATCGACCAGTCCGAAAACATCGCGCGGGTGGTGATGCACGGGGTGGGCGAGCCGATGCTGGTGAAAACCCTTCCGGAGATGATCCGGTATTGCAAGGCGCGCGGCATTTACACGCTGTTCAATACCAACGGCACGCTGCTGACGCCGCGCAAGCAGCGCGAACTGATCGAGACCGGGCTGGATGAGTTGCGCGTCTCGCTGGACGCGGCCGATGCCAAAACCTTTTTGGCTGTGCGGGGCAAGGATTTTTTCAACCGCATCGTGCGCAATATTTCCGGGTTCACCGCGCTGCAGAGGGAGATGGGCGCTGAAAAACCGCTGGTCTCGATGTGGCTGACCGGGCTGAAGGAGACGATTGGCCAGTTGCCGGATTTTGTGCGGCTGGCGGCTTCCATCGGTGTGCGGGAAGTGCATTTGCAGCGGCTGGTGTTTGACGAGGCGGGGTTTGGTCTGGCGCGAGCGCAATCCGCTTTGTTCGCGCAGGCGCGCGCGGAAGAGCAGGAAGCGGTCGATGCGGCGCAGGCGATCGCGACGGCGCTGGGCGTGCAGCTGAAGGCGTCGGGCGGGACGGAGCCTGGTCTGGCCTTAAAGAATCTGGAATCCGAAAAACCGTGGTCCACCTGCCGGCGGCCGTGGTCGCTGATGTATTTTACCGCGCATGGCCGCGCGTTGCCGTGCTGCATCGCGCCGTTTTCCGCGCGGGGGTATGAGAATTACACGCTGGGGGATGCGACGCAGCAGAGCCTGCGGGAGATCTGGAACAGCCCGGCGTATCGCGATTTTCGCACGGCGCTGCTTTCCGATACGCCGCCGAAACCTTGCCAGGGCTGCGGGCTGCGCTGGAGCCTGTGAGTGAAGGTTTCGGTGATCATTCCGACGCTGAATGAGGCGGAGTCGATCGCGCGGGTTGTCGCGGAAATTCCGAGGGAGGAGGTGGCGGAAATCATTGTCGCGGATTCCGGCAGCGGCGATGGGACGCGGGAGATCGCGGCGGCGGCGGGGGCAAAGGTGCTGCTGGTGCCGGAGCGCGGGTATGGCCGGGCTTGCGCGGCGGGGTCGGAGATCGCGACGGGGGAGATTTTGGTTTTCATGGATGGCGATGGGGCGGACCGGGGGGATTTGGTGGGGCGGCTGGTGGCGCCGATCCGCGAGGGGCGGATGGATTTCGTGATCGCGGCGCGGACGAAGGCGGGGCGGGCGAAGGGGGCGATGAGTGCGCATCAGGTGTTTGCGGGTTATGCGCTGGGGCTGGCGATGTATGCGCTGACGGGGACGCGTTATACGGATATGTGCGCGTTCCGGGCGATACGGCGTGATGTTTTGCTGGGGCTGGGGATGCGGGAGATGACGTATGGCTGGAACATTGAGATGCAGTTTCTGGCGGCGCGGAGGGGGCTGCGGATTTTGGAAGTGCCGTTGCCGTATCGATGCCGGATTGGCGGGGAGTCGAAGGTGGCGGGATCGGTGCGGGGGACGATACGGGCTTCAACGAGGATTATCGGGACGTTTGTGAGGGTGGCGCGAGGCTAGCGGCGGCGATTAACGGCGATGGTGAAGCCAAGCCCGCAATTGATAAAAGTTTTTGCGCGCTTTTTTCAAAAAGCGCTGCTTACTTAAATTCTTCTGTAAACAAAGTCTCGCTCATCGGCCATTGATTCAGTTTCCGCCATTTCTAGAATTTGTTGGTGCAGCGGCGATAGATGGCAGACAGGGTCGGTGGCGCGGGCGTCGCCGGCCAGGGCCAAAGCCTGGCAGCGGCAGCCGCCGAAGTCGATGGTTTTCATGTCGCAGGAGGCGCAGGGTTCCTGCATCCAGGCGGTGCCGCGGAAGGCGTTGAAGGCTTGCCCCTCGAACCAGATTTTGGCGAGGGGTGTGGTGCCGGCGCGGTCGAAGGTTAGGCCGGGAATCGTTTCGGCGGCGTGGCAGGGCAAAACGCGGCCGTCTGGCGTGATGTTGAGGGTTTTCTGGCCCCAGCCGCCCATGCAGGTTTTTGGGGCGCGGGCGTAGTAGTCGGGCACGACGTAGTCGAAGGTCAGTTTGCCGCGCAGGGCTTGGCGTTTTTGGGCGACGATGGCGTCGGCGGCCTCGAAGGCGGCGCGGTCCGGCATCAGGGCTGCGCGGTTTTTCAGGGCCCAGCCGTGGTATTGCACGTGGGCGATTTCCAGCCGGTCGGCGTCTAGTTCCAACGCCATGTCGATCATGGCCGGCAATTCCTCGAGATTTTGGCGGTGGACGACGGCGTTGACGGTGAGGGACATGCCGAGTTGCGTGACCAGGCGCGCCATTTGCAGTTTCTTCTCGTGGCCGCCGCGATAATTGCCGATGCGGTCGGCGGTTTGCGGTCGTGCGCCCTGAAAACTGATTTGCACATGGGCGAGGCCGGCTTGCGCCAAGGTGCTAAGTTTGGATTCGTCCAGCGTGACGGCGGAGGTGATGAGATTGGCGTAGAGGCCGCGCGCGGTCGCGTGTTCCACGAGTTGGGGCAGGTCCTGCCGCAGCGCCGGCTCGCCGCCCGAAAAATGGATTTGCAGCACGCCCAGGGCGGCGGCTTCGTCGATGACGCCGAGCCAGAATTTCGTGTCGCGCTCCGCCCCGGCTTTCAAAAGTTCCAGCGGGTTGCTGCAATACGGGCATTGCAAAGGGCAGCGATGCGTGAGTTCCGCCATCAGGGCCAAAGGGGCGGCGATGGTGGTCATGCGGTGGCCAGGCCTTTTTCGATCAGCTCCTCGATGAAGGCGGTGACGTCCGGCTGCACCTGCGCGATGTCCGCGGCAAATTTTTCGGCGAGCGTGCTGGAGATATCCGCGAGCGTGCGCGTGCCGTCCAGAAGGTTGGTGATTTCCACGGCGATGTCGTCCAGCACGATGACGCGTTCCGGCCCCAGCAGCACATGCGCGTGGCGCGCGGAATCGTATTGCCGGCGGATACCGCGGCGCAAGGCGGGGATTTTGGACGGATCCATCAGCCGGCCATCGCGGTTTCGGCTACGTCCATGAAGGCGCCGTGCGGCACCATGCCGGGGTTCACGTAGGCGGCGTAGAGACCGTCCAGCTGCGCCCAAAGCACGTCGCATTTGAATTTCAGCGCCGCCAGCACGGCCTGTTGCTGCGCCGGCGTGTGGGCGTGCTGCTGCACGTAGGCCAGCGCGAAATCCGCGTCGCGCGGCGCCTGGGTGAGGCGGGCGTTGAAATAGGCCAGGGCGTCGGGCGAGACGAAATCGTAATGCGCCAGCATGCCGGCGACGCGCTCGGCGATGATGGTGGGCGAAAACATTTCGGTCAGCGAAGATGCAACCGCTTCCAGCAAGGTTTTGTCCCGCACGAAGTTGACATAGGCGTCCACCGCGAAGCGGGTGACGGGCAGGATGCCGGCGGTGGATTGCACGTAGTCCGCGTCCAGCCCGACGCCGGTGGCCAGGCGCAGCCAGCGCGCGATGCCGCCGGCGCTGGCTTCGTCTCCGTCATGGTCCACCAGGCGCTGGCGCCATATTTTGCGCGACGCCGTGTCCGGCAGGCGGGCGAGCAGCGTGGCGTCCTTTACCGGGATCATGGACTGGTAATAGTATCTGTTCAAAGCCCAAGCCTGCACCTGCACTTTATTCAATCCGCCGGAATGCAGCAATTTGTGGAACGGATGTAGGTTGTGGTAATGCTTGGCGCCGATGGCGCGCAGGGCGGCTTCCAGTTGCAGGGGGCTCATGATATCGTTCATAGTTCGATCTCCATGCCGTCATGGGCGATGCCCCATCCTGCCCGGCGGACGATGGCGGCTTCCTCGGAATCGTTGCGCAGGATGGGGTTGGTGTTGTTGATGTGGATGAAAATCTTTTTGGCCAACGGCATATCGGCGAAGGCGGCCAGGCTGCCATGCGGGCCAGAGACCGAGATGTGGCCCATGCGCGCGCCGGTTTTTGTCCCTGTCCCGGCCAGGATCATTTCGTCGTCCTGCCAGAGCGTGCCGTCAAAAAACAGCGCGTCTTGCGGCGCCAGCCGCGCGCGCACGGAATGCGTCACCGCGCCGCAGGCGGGGATGTAAAACATGGTTTTCCGCCCATCGGACAGGCGCAGGCCGACCACCGCATCCGCCGCCCGCAATTGCGCGATATCGTTCGAGGTTTCTTCATAAAGCGGCACCTTGCCGGGCACGTGGAAGGCCGTGATCGTCAGGCCCAAAAGTTCGCCATCCGCATCCCTCAGTTGCACATCGGCCTCCGCGGGCAGGGCGCTGAATTTGACGAATTTGCGGTCCAGCACCCTAAAAATGCGGTTTTCAAACAGAATGCGCTGCACAAAACCATCGGCGTAGAGCGAGAATTTCTGCGCCTCCCGCAGCGAGAGCAGCCCCGCGATGCAGTCCACGTCGCCGCTGGAAATCACCACGGCCTTGATGGGTGAGCCCCTCGCCGGGCCGTCGCCAGGCGGCTGCAGGGCGGGGGAGGCGGCGATCTGCGCCGGCAGGTCCGGGCTGGCGTTCAGGAGCACCCAGCGCGCGCCATCGGCGCTCACGGCGAGCGAGGCCTGCGTCCGCGGTTTTACCGCCGGATCACCAGCGCGGGCGCGAGAACAGCCTGCGCAATTGCAATTCCATTGCGGGAAACCGCCGCCCGCCGCGGCGCCAAGCACCCTCACCCGCATCGCAACGCGCTCCGGATGAGGGGCCCGAACGTCTAGTTACTTGCCGGCGGAGATATAGCTGTTGATTTCCGCGCCGGTGCAGATTTCAATCATCTTCGGTTTATGCCACATATTTGTTCCTCCTTCTGGTTGTTGAAACACTTCGCGATTTTGCGCCATCGCGAATCCATTTGCAATCGGCAACTGCAAATTCCTACTTGACCTGCGACACCAGCGGCACCGATGAGCCGAGCGCCGCGTTGTAGTCCAGCGCGGTGGCGCCTGCCGGGTAGCCGTTCTTGGACAGGATGAACGCCATCACCTGGGCGTACTGGTCGTGGCTGAGAGAGCCGGGGTTGCCGGCCGGCATCTGCTGCGCGATTTCGCCGAAAATGGCGCCGACGGTGTAGTTGCTGGCCGCCGCGGCAAAACTCTGGCCCACCAGAGTGGGGCCGGCGGCACCTTCCAGGTTCGCGCCATGGCACATCGCGCAGTTGGCGGAAAACACCGTGGCGCCGGCGGTGGCCTGGGCGGCGGTATAAATCGCCGGCACGCTGGCCGCCTTCGCCACCACGACGGAGCCGCCCAGTACGCCCACCGCCACCGCCGCCAAAATTCTGCCCTGCTTCATCACGTTGCTCCTGCCTTTTGCGTTCATGGAGTTTGGTACGGGGCGATCAGCCCCGCAAGTTTTTGCGCGCCCGCCAGCCGGCGCAGGCCGGCATCGAACGCCGCCACCGCCGCGCGGCCGCCGCCGGCCGGGTAGATCGCCACCACATCCCATACCGTGTGCGGCATGGCCAGGAAGGCGCTCATCACCGGCCTGGGGTGCGCCGCCAACTGGTGCACCAGCCAGGGTTGCCAGATGACCGCGTCGCGGATTTGCCCGCCGAGCAATGCGCTATAAAGGTCGTCATTGGTATAAAACACCTGTTCCGCGGCCACATTCGCCGCGGTGAAGTAGGTCGAAGCCGGCGTCAGAAACACCACGCCCACCTTGCCCGAAGCCGTCATCGCCGGGAAGGTTTTGGCGACCGCCCCGGTTGAAGCCGCGACAAACCCGGTGCGGGTATAGGGCGCGCTCGCCGCCATGCCGTCCGGCAGGTCGGCGTCCCCGGCCTCGACCGGGAAATCCATGATCAGGTCGCATTTTTGGCTCAGGCGGTCGAAGAACTTCACCTGGTCCCGTCCGGAATCCTGGTCCTCGTCATCCGTGGAACTGTCCCGCACCACAAAGGTGGCGCCCGGCACCGCCGCGGCGGCGACGGCTTCGTCAACGGTAAACATCGGGTTCGCCCGGTCCACGCAGAAACTGACGGCGTGGGCGGGAGAGGCCAAGAAAGGCAAGGCAAGGCAAGCAAGAAGTTCTTTTTTAAAAAAAAGAACCAAAAAACTTTTTCTCCCCTTCGGGCGGCGTTGAGCCGCCTGCGGTTCCGCCCCGCCCGAAGGGGAGCAAAAGTTTTTTTGCTTCCCCGGGCGGGGCGCCTTTTTTTTCAAAAAAAGAAGTCCTTCCTTGCCTTCCTTCATAATTCATGAGCCCAGCGAAAACACATACAACTGCCCGCCGCGCGGAATGTTCGCCTCGGCTTTCGCCAGCGGTCCGGCCCAGAGCGGCCACACGCCGCCCCAGCCCGCCCAGATCGCGACATACTGCTTGCCGTCCACCTGATAGGAGACCGGGTTGGCGATGATGCCGGAACTCAGTTCCGGGCTGGTCCAGAGCAGCTTGCCGGTTTTCTCGGAAAACGCGTCCAGATGGCCATCCGGCGTGCCGGAGAACACCAGGCCGCCGGCGGTCGCCAGCGCGCCGGCATCCCAGGGCATCGGGCTTTTGCGCTGCCAGATGCGCTTGCCGGTGTTGATATCCAGCGCCTGCAGCGAGCCGAGTTCGCCGGGGGCAGAGGGGTCGGCCTTCATCTTGAAGGTTTCGCCCAAAAACGGCAACCCGGCGGCGTAGCTCACCGGCACGCCGGACATGGTCATGCAGGCGTGCAGCGTCGGGATAAACGCCGTGTTGCTCTGCGGGTCCACGGCGCCAGGCCACCAGTTCTTGCCGCCCAAAAAGCTCGGGCAGGTGAAGATGGATTTGTCGAGTGTGGGTTCGTTGGCGGGGTTTTTCACGGCTTCGTCGTTGGTGATGCCGAGGATCGAGGTGTCGTGCGTGAACGGCACGGCATAAATCAGTTTCCCGTTGGTGCGGTCGATGGCGTAGAAATAGCCGTTGCGGTTGGCTTCCACCACCGCCTTGTAGGCCGTGCCCTTGTAGGTGATGTCCGCCAGTTGCGCCGTGTTCACGCCGTCATAGTCCCAGGTGTCGTTGGCGGTGTACTGATAATACCATTTGATCGCGCCGGTATCCGGGTCCAGCGCCAGCAGCGAGTCGGTGTACAAATTCTTGCCGGGGCGCATGGTGGCGAGCCACGGGCCGGGATTGCCGACGCCCCAGAACAGGGTGTTGGTGTCGGCATCGTAGGTGCCGGTCATCCAGGGTGCGCCGCCGCCGGTCTTGTACATGCCCGCCGGCCAGGTGTCGCCGCCCGGCTGGGTCGGGTCCGGAATCGTGTAGGATTTCCATTTCTGCGCGCCGCTCTTGGCGTCCAGCGCGATGATAAAGCCGCGCGCGCCGTATTCGCCGCCGCCGGAGGCGATGATGACGTTGCCGTTCACCACGATGGGGGCTTCCGAGATCGAATAGCCGACGCCGGGGTCTTCGATCGAGATATTCCACACCACGCTGCCGGTCGCCGCGTCCAGCGCCACCACGTGATTATCCAGCGTGCCGAAGAACACCATGGAGCCATACACCGCGACGCCGCGGTTATTGGTGTCACAGCACACCGTTTTGTAGGCGGTGGCCGGCACCGCGTAGTCATACTCCCAGATCTTGCCGCCGGTCACCGCGTTATAGGCGATCACCCTGTCCTTCGGCGTGGTGACAAACATATAGTCACCATGAATGACGGGCGAATCCTCAAATCCGTTCGGAATGTCGATCTTGTCGGAGGCCCAGACCTGCGTCAGGCCGCTGACATTGGCGGTCGTGATCTGCGTGAACGGGACGTAATCGCGGCCGGTATAGTCGTGGTTGAACATCAGCCAGCCGTCGCTGCTGGCCGCGCCCGTCAGGTCACCGGCGGTCACGGGCACATAGGCGTCCTGCGCCGCGTGCGCGGCGCCGGCGCCAAGCGCCACGGTCAGCGCCATCGCGCCGCCGCTCATCAGCAAACTGTTAATCAATCCGGATTTAGAACGGTGTTTCATCGTGTTTCCCTTGGCATGGCCGCTTGGCCGTTGTTGTTGACGCACTCGTGAGCTAACAATTTGAAATAGTCAAGGACGGGACTGAAAAGTTAATGAAGCAAGAAGTTCTCATTTGAAAAAAAGGCGCCCCGCCCGGGGAACCAAAAAACTTTTGTTAATTTATCACGGCGCCAATGGCCGCGCCTTGATCTAGATCAACAAAAGTCTCTGCTTATGCCGCATCGCACAAAGCCGCCACCTCGTCGTCGGTGAATACGCGTGAACGGGTTAAAAATCGCTTGCCGCTGCCGTTCTCCAACGAAAACATGCCGCCCATGCCGGGCACCACGTCAATCGTCAGTTGCGTGTTCTTCCAGTACGCGAACTGCGACGGGCTCATATAAAACGAAGCCCCGCCGATAACGCCCAGCAAAACATCGTTCGGCGCCGTTATGTACTCGTCCACCCGAAAACACATCGGCGAAGAGCCGTCGCAGCAGCCGCCGGACTGGTGAAACAGAATCGCTCCATGTTCACCAGCCAGCTTGCCGATCAGCTCGAGCGCCGCCGCCGTGGCGAGCACCCGTGCTGGTATCGATGTCATCAGAAAAAGCCCAGCGCCTTCGGGCTGTAGCTCATCAGGATGTTTTTCGTCTGCTGGTAATGATCGAGCATCATCTTGTGGTTCTCGCGCCCGATGCCCGACTGCTTGTAGCCGCCGAACGCCGCGTGCGCCGGGTACAGATGGTAGCAGTTGGTCCACACGCGCCCGGCCTTGATGCCGCGGCCCATGCGATAGGCGCGCGCCGCATCGCGCGACCACACGCCGGCGCCGAGGCCGTACAGCGTGTCGTTGGCGATATGCAGCGCTTCCGCCTCGTCCTTGAAGGTGGTCACGGCCAGCACCGGCCCAAAAATTTCTTCCTGGAACAGCCGCATCTGGTTGTGGCCCTTGAACACGGTCGGTTCGATGTAGAAACCATCTGACAGCTCCACATCCACCGTCGGCTTGCCGCCGCCGGTCAGCAACTCAGCACCTTCCTGCTTGCCCACTTCGATATAAGAGAGAATTTTTTGCACCTGCTCGGAAGACGCCTGCGCGCCCAGCATCGTGGTCATGTCAAGCGGGTTGCCCTGCTTGATGGCTTTGATCCGCACCATCGCGCGTTCCATGAATTTTTCATAAATGCTTTCCTGGATCAGCGCACGCGACGGGCAGGTGCAAACCTCGCCCTGGTTCAGCGCGAACAGGGTAATGCCCTCCAGCGCCTTGTCAAAAAAATCGTCATCGGCGGACATCACGTCCTCGAAGAAGATGTTCGGGGATTTGCCGCCGAGTTCGAGTGTCACCGGGATCAGGTTGTGGCTGGCATACTGCATGATCAGGCGGCCGGTCGTCGTTTCACCCGTGAACGCGATTTTTGCGATCCGGTTGGAGGAGGCGAGCGGCTTGCCGGCTTCCAGGCCAAAACCGTTGACGACGTTGAGCACGCCGGCCGGCAGTAGATCGGCGATCAGTTCCACCAGCACGAGGATCGAAATCGGCGTCTGTTCCGCGGGTTTCAGCACCACGCAGTTGCCCGCGGCCAGCGCCGGGGCGAGTTTCCAGATCGCCATCAGGATCGGGAAATTCCAGGGAATGATCTGACCCACTACGCCGAGCGGTTCATGGAAATGATAGGCGACAGTGGTTTCGTCGATTTCCGAAAGCGCGCCTTCCTGCGCCCGCACGCAGGCGGCGAAATAGCGCACATGATCGATGGCGAGCGGAATGTCCGCATAGGTCGTCTCGCGGATCGGCTTGCCGTTATCGACCGTCTCCACATAGGCCAATAAATCCAGATTGGCTTCCATCCGGTCCGCGACCTTGTTGAGGATATTCGCACGGGCCGCGGCCGGGGTTTTGCCCCAGGCATCAGCCGCCGCATGCGCGGCATCGAGCGCGAGCGTGATGTCGGCTTCCTGGCTGCGCGCGGCCTGGGTAAAAACCTGGCCGGTGATCGGCGAGACGTTGTCGAAATACTGGCCGCCGGCGGGTGCGACAAATTTGCCGCCTATGAAATTGTCGTATTTGGCCTTGAATTCAAAACCTTTGACGCTGCTGCCTTGCAGCGGGGCGATCGCTTTATCGAGCATGGGACTCTCCTCATAAGGGGTGACGCACAACCTCTCTTCGGAGGCATGTCCCTGCATCAGCAAGCCTCATGCCAAGTTGTTTTCCCGCCATTTCCGCCGATTTTATCCAGGATTTAAAATCTCTCCGCGTCCCAGCCTGTCGCATGTCCCAAAACGGGACATTTTTGCCGCGCGCGTAAAAACGCTTGCCAATGTCTGGCCGCCGGCTTACCCCAAACTCTCACCGACAGGTCCGCCCAGAAGCAGGCGGCCGCGGTACGGGAGCGGATAACAAGAACGCCAAGAAAGCTGACGATCATGGAGCACGCCCACCGTTTAGCCGTACCCCATCATAGCCTGCCGTCCTACGCGCCCGGCCAGCACCTCACCGGCGGCGAGGAAATCAGCCGCTCCTGGCAGCGCTGCCGCCAGGCCGGCCTGGCGCCGGAACGCAACCGCATCGACGGCCCGCACTATTCCGCCGCCGAACTGCGCGAAGCCGCCGACCGCCGCGCCACGCTCATCACCCAGTCCCGCCCGGTCATCGACTATATTTATGGCCAGATCCGGGATTCCGGCTGCCTGCTGCTGCTCTCCGACGAAAACGGCTTTTTGCTGGATTCCCTGGGCGACACCGATTTCGGCAGCCGCGCCGCCCAGGTCGCGCTCAAACCCGGCGCCTGCTGGGCCGAGGATTTTCGGGGCACCAACGCCATCGGCACCGCTTTGTTCGAAGCCAAGCCCATCGTCGTCAACGGCACCGAACACTATCTGCGCCATAACGGTTTTCTGTCCTGCGCGGCGGCACCCCTGGTCGAGCCGAGCGGCAAGCTGCTCGGCGTCATCGACATTTCCTGCGACGCGCGCGCCTACCACCCGCACACCTTCGGCCTGGTGCGCGCCGCCGCGCAGATGATCGAAAACCGCATCTTTGAAATCACCTTTCGGGCCGCCACCAAACTGCGATTCCACATCTCCTCCGCCTGCCTCGGTAGCGTGATGGAAGGCGCGCTCGCTCTATCGGACGACGGCCGACTGCTCGGCGCCAACCGCGCCGGCTTCGACCTGCTGCACCTGAAACCCGCCGATATCGGCCGCCTCACCGTGCCCGAATTGTTCGGCCTGCCGCTCAGCACCCTGCTGGACCAGGACCGCCACGCGCAGGGCCGCCCGCTGCCCATCAGCCTGCCCAAGCTCGGCAAGATTTTCGTCACCATCGATCAGTTCCGCCTGCCGTACTTCCGCGCCGCCGACCCCGCGCCCGCAAGGGCCAAACCGGACCGGCTGGCGGCGCTGGACACCGGCGATGAGCGCGTCAAAAAAGCCATCGCCCAAATCCGCCGCGTGTTGGAAAAACCCGTGCCCATCCTGCTGCAGGGCGAAACCGGCACCGGCAAGGATTTTTTCGCCCGCGCCATCCACGCCGCCGGGCCGCGCGCCGAAAAACCCTTCGTCGCGGTGAACTGCGCGGCACTGCCGGAAACCCTGATCGAATCCGAACTGTTCGGCCACACCCCCGGCGCCTTCACCGGCGCCAGGCGCGAGGGCGCGCCCGGCCGCATTCGCGAGGCCCATGGCGGCACCCTGTTCCTCGACGAAATCGGCGACATGCCGGTGCAAATGCAAACCCGCCTGCTGCAGGTGCTGGAAACCCGCGAAGTCACCCCGCTCGGCGGCGGCAAGCCGCAAAAGGTCGATTTCCAGCTGATCAGCGCCACCCATTGCGACCTCGCCGCCCGCATCGCGGAGCAAAAATTCCGCGCCGACTTGTTCTACCGCCTCAACGGCCTCGCCATCCACCTGCCGCCGCTGCGCGACCGCACGGATTTCAAAACCCTGATCGACGCGCTGCTCAGCGGCGAAGCCGCCGGCCGCCCCCCCATCACACTCTCGGCGGCGCTCGCCGACACGTTTCAAACCTATTTCTGGCCCGGCAATATCCGCCAGCTCGCCAGTACGCTGCGCACCGCCTGCATGATGCTCGACGACACCGAAACCGTCCTCGACTGGCCCCACCTCAGCGAAACCGCCCGCGCCGAACTGCTCGCCAAACCCCCGGCCCCCGCAACGCCCTGCGCCGGCAGCCTGCGCGCCCATTCCGACGCCGTGATCGCGCAAACGCTTGCGGCGGCGAACGGCAACATCGCCGCGGCGGCGCGAAAACTGCGGATTAGTAGAAATACGCTGTACAGAAGGCTTAACGCTGTAAGCTAGGTAGGAAGGAAGAAGCGCTTTTTTGAAAAAAAGCGCGCAAAAAACTTTTGCTCCTGCGGGCGCGGGGACCGGGAGTGCCTGTAATCGCCACCAAAGGTGGCGATTACAGGCACTCCCGGTCCCCGCGCCCGCAGGAGCAAAAGTTTTTTTGGATACTTTTTTTTCAAAAAAAGTATCTGCTTCCTTCCTTACTCAATCCCGCCCATCACAAAGTAATTCGCCCAATAATATGGATGCCTGAATCCGGACCCCGCCTCCAGCACCTTGCGCTGCGCCAGGTTCAGCGCCATCGCCGGCGCGCGGCCGTCGCGGCGGTAGGCGTAAAACGCCGCCACCAGCCGGGCCGGGCCGTCCGGGGCGGGCGGCCACAGCGTCGCCATCACCGCTTCCGCCCGGCACCAGCGCAGCAGCGCGCCCAGGCCTTCCACTTCGCGGCCGTCGCCGCCGCGCGCCGGTTCGGTATCGCACGCCGTCAGCGCCACCAGGGCCACGTCCCGGAAATAAAACCGCCCGCTGGAAAATTCCGGCAGCGGCATCGTCGTGCCGTCGCCCAGATGCAGCACCGAATCCGCCGGCCGTTTCGCATCCAGCGCCAGCCGCCCGGCGATGTGGATCATCTGATGGCTCGCGAGCCCCTCGGCCAGGCCGGCCTGGCAGAACTCCGCCTCATACGCCGCGGTGCCGGGGTTGGCGCCGCCGCGCGCCGCCTCGCGCATCAGCCGCCGCACCTCATCCTCGAGTCCCGGCGCGGCGTAGGCCGCGATCGTCGGCGGCGCGGTCCGCGGCGCCGCCGCGTAGGGCACCGCCTCGGTCAGCAGGGCGGTCGCCGTCGTCTCGGCCAGAAATCTTTCGCCGTCATACAAGGCCGCGAACGGCAGATACCGCACCGCGCCCTCGGCCGCGATCAGCAGGGTTTTGATCCCCAGTTCCCGGTAGATGTCGGCCACCGGTTCGATCAGGTAGCCGTACAGCGTCTTGGCCATCGCCTCGGCGCCCTCGCTTTGGTTCTGCACCGCATGCCGGAAATCCACCACCAGCCGGCGCAACGCCGCCTCGCTAACGCTGACCTCCCGGCTGATCTGGAACTCCGTGGTGGTGAGCAGCAGAAACAGGCTGTGCGGCCCCGGCAGGATCTGCAGCAGGCCGACCCGCGCGCCAAGCGCGGACAGGCCGGCGTGCGGCCGGCCGCGCACCTCTTCCTCCGGCGTGCAGCGCAAATCCGCATGGTCCAGCCACTGCGCGAAGCGCCGCTCCGCCGCCGCGCGCCGCTTCGGCAGCGCCGCGTGGCCGGCCTGCACCTCCTCCTCCAGCGTCGCCATCTCGCGCAGGATATCGTCGCCCTGGCCTTGCCACGCCGCCTCCACCGGGGTCAGCGCGATCAGCGAGCGCCGCGGATCGACCGGCGCGTCGCGCCGCAGCATGTCGAATAATTCGCTCTCCTTGAGCATGGTGACCACGGTATTGGTTTCCGCCAGCCGGGACTCCTTTGCCAGCAGGGCGGCCAGATGCCGGTACACATCGCCATGCGGCACGCCAAACAGCCGCTCCATCGGCGTTTCCAGCCGCGCCGCACCGGCCTGGCCCGGCCGCGCGTTCGCCGCCAGCTTGCCGAACACGATCGCCGCGGCCTTTTCCCGCTGTGCCGCCGCCAGTTTGGAGAGCAGATACCAAAGGTCCCGCCGCAGCGCGCCGTACGGGTTCCGGCGCGTCCGGGCGATCACCGCGTAGGCCAGGGTTTTTGCCGCTTCGGCCTCGCCGGCCTGCATGTGCAAAAACGCCAGCTCGGTCTGGTAGGTCAGGCACAGCCGGTGCGCCGGGCCGTAGGCGGTTTTTACCGTCTCCACCGCCGCCAGCAGCATGTCCCGCGCCGGCGCCAGCGCGTTGCGCCGCACGTTCACCACCGCCAGGTGCTCCATGCACTGCGCCAGATGCAGGGCTTCCGAGGCGCCCTGCGCCTGGAACACCGGCAGCGCGTCCCGAAAATTCTGCTCGGCGGCGTCCAGCTTGCCGTCGCGCAGCAGAAAGCCGCCAATATACAACTGGCTACGCCCGATCTCGGCGTGGTTCATCGGCAAATGCGCGCGCCGGAGCGTAAAGGCCCGCTCGTGCAGTTCCCGCGCGGAGCCCGCCTCGTCCAGCCGCGCCAGCGCCAACGCCAGCTCATCCATCAGCCCCGCCATCCACAGATCGTCGATCTTGATGGTCGCGGCGATCGCCATCGCCTCGCGGAACGCGGCGCCCGCGCCCGGGTAGTCTTCCAGCCCCAGCAGCGCCACGCCATATTGCCGCAGGCTCGCCGCCAGGTCAGAGGGGTGCCCATTGCTCTGCAGCCGGCGGATGGAAAGTCCGCGCTGCGCCAGCAATTTGGCCTCCTCATAGTCGCCGGCGCGTTCATACACCGCGCTCAGCAGCGTCAGATCGCCGGCGATCCGCCGGTTCGACTTGCCGATCAGCTTGGTCTTGATTTTCAGCGCCTCGCGCAGCGCGTGGCCGGCCGCCGTCCATTCCCCGGCCCGTACCATCAGCCCGCCCAGCCGGCTGAAATGCGTGCCCGCCGTCAGATCCTCCGCCGCGGGTTGTTCCCGGCAAAACGCCACCGCGTCATCCAGCGCGATGCGCGCGGCGCCGAGATCGCCGCGCCGCGCCGCGTGTTCGGCTTCGCCGAGCAGCAGCACCGCGCGTGAAACCGGCGGTTCCGGGGCGGGCGGCCGCGGCGGCGGCGTGAGCGGCGTTGCCTCCCGCGGCGGCGGCTCCCGCCGCGTCACCACGGCCGGCGCCTGCCATTCGTCCGGTTCGGCGGCCGGCGCGGCGGCTTGCGCCTCCGGCGGCTCCGGCTCGGCTTCGGGTTCGTCCAGCGGCGGCGCCCCGCCGTCCAGTTCCGGCGCGGGTGCGGCACCGAATTCGAACGCGCCGCTGCGTGCCGGCGCCGCAGGTGGCGCCGCAGCCGCCGGCGCGCCGAGTTTGGCTCTTGGCTTTACCGTCTCGGCCGGCGCATCCGGCACCGCATCGCCGGTCATCCGGTCCCGCACCACCGCCGTCGCGCGGCCGACGGCCAGCATCAGCGCCTTGCGGTTATCCCGCTTCACCGCCACCAGCGCGTCGCGCAACGCCGCCGCCATCGCGGCCGGACCCTCGGTCGCCATGTCGTTGGCCACCGAAAACGCCGCCACCGCCATCTTCAGGTCGCGCGATTCATAGGCCTGCACCCCGCGCATCATCATCTTCAGCGCCGGCGCCGCCTGGTCGAGCGTCATGCCAGCAGGTTTCCCTGCTGTACGGCGTCCCGGCGGCGGGCGTCGCGACGCCGTGCGCCCCGGCGCTCGGCGTCACCGCGCACCGTCACAGCCCTCACGCTGACATAGGACGAATCGCCCAACCCACTTTACCTCGATACTTTGTGCCCGATTCAGCTCTTACAGCAGTCAAACGATTCGCGTCACCTGGCATTACGCAAGGTCACGCGTGCGGCTATACACACCCACGTCAAAAGGATTATACATGCACGACAAGAGTTTCAATGCCGAGCCGCAACTTTTGCGTGAATTTTTACCCCGCGTCGCCGTCCTGATCCCCTGCTATAACGAGGCGCTGACCATCGCCGCGGTCGTCACCGGCTTTATGGCGGCCCTGCCGGACGCCAAAATCTTTGTGTACGACAACAACTCCGCCGACGGCACCGCCGCCATCGCCGCGGACGCGGGCGCCGCCGTGCGCCGCGAGACCATGCAGGGCAAGGGCCACGTCGTGCGCCGCATGTTCCGCGACATCGAGGCCGATTTCTACATCATGGTCGATGGCGACGCGACCTACGACGCCAGCCTAGCGCCAAAGATGCTGGCCCTGGCGGCGGAAAACGGTTTCGACCTGGTTAATTATGTTCGCCAGGGCGAAGAACAGGCTTCTTACCGCCGCGGTCATCGCTTCGGCAACCAGCTTCTCACCGGCATCGTCAGCCAGATTTTTGGCGACCGCATCCAGGACATGCTGTCCGGCTTCAAATTGTTCTCCCGCCGCTTCGTCAAATCCTTTCCCGCCTTGGCCGGCGGTTTTGACACGGAAACCGAACTCACCATCCATGCCTTGCAACTCACGATGCCGGTCGCGCACGTCACCGGCCCCTACAAGGGCCGCCCGGAAGGTTCCGCCAGCAAACTCAACACGTTTCGGGACGGTTTCAGAATCCTCTGGATCATCCTGGTGCTGTTCAAGCATGAACGCCCGATGCAGCTTTTCGGCCTGATCGCCGCGGCGCTGGCGCTGCTCTCCATCGCGCTCGGCGTGCCGGTGGTGATCGATTTCATCAACACCGGCCTGGTCCGCCGCCTGCCCACGGCGCTGCTCGCCACCGGACTGATGCTGACGGGCGCCTTGAGCTTTGTCACCGGCCTGATCCTCGACACCGTCTCCCGGGGCCGGCGGGAGAGCCGGATGCTGGCCTATCTGAGCCACCCGGCGCCGTTTTTTCGGCTGTGAAGCAGGAAAGAAAGTAGTTACTTTTTTGAAAAAAAGTAACCAAAAAACTTCTGCTCCGCTTCGCGCGGACGTGACCCTGTGACGGGCCAAACCCGCGCGAAGCGGCGTAAAAGTTTGTTGGTTACTTTTTTTCAAAAAAGTAACTTCTTACTTTTACTTTGCTTTCTCGCCGGCCTGGCCAGCATCGCCGCCGGGCAGGATGGCAGTTGGGATTTGCAGAACTACCACATCTACAACGGCTACGCGCTGCTGCATCCGGCGCGCTGGCATGATTTCGTCTTCGCGCAGAGCCAGAGTTTCTTAAATCCCATTCTCGACGTGCCGCTCTCTTGGCTCGACGCGGCGTTTCCGGATAGCCCGCGCGCCGTGGCGTTCTGCATGGGGCTGCCGTTCGGCGTGCTGGCGTTCTGCACCATCCGGCTTGCCGTGCGGCTGTTTGCCGGCCGGCCCTACGGCGTTTGGGCCGCCGCCGCCGCCGTCATTTTTGGGCTCAGCGGCAGCGCCACCGTCAGCCAGATCGGCCTTTCCTCCAACGAAGTGCTGGTCGCCGCCTGCATCATCGCCGCGCTCGACATTCTGCTCGCCGCCCCCGAAAAGCTCTCCGCCATCGCTTGGTCCGGCCTGTTCGCCGGCCTGGCCACCGGCGGCAAGCTCACCGCGGCGCCCTATGCCGTCGGCCTCGCCGCGGCGCTGCTGGCGGCGTCGCCGCCGCGGCGCTGGCCGGCGGCGTTGGGCGTGCTCGCCGCGACCGGCCTGGCCGGCACGATGCTGACCGGCGGCTTCTGGATGGTCCATCTGCAAAAGCTCTACGGCAGCCCGATATTCCCTTACGCCAACCAGTTTTTTAACTCCCCCTGGGCCGGCGCCTACGGCTATAACGACACGCGCTTCTTTCCGCGTTCGCATCGCCAGGCATTGTTCTACCCGTTCTGGTGGGCGCGCTGGAATTTGGGCGTGGTGAGCGAGCAGCCTTTCGCCGACCCGCGCTTCGCGGTGCTGTTCTGCATCGCCGGCCTTGCGGCGCTCACGGCGCTCGCGCGCCGGCGCGCGGTGCTTCCCGCGGCGCCCTGGCGCGCGCTGACCGCCTTCTGGCTGGTCTCCTATGTGCTGTGGGAGAAGGAATTTTCGATATTCCGCTACGTCATCCCGCTGGAAGCCACCGGCGGGATGCTGTTGGTGGCGTGCCTGCGCGGTGTGGCGCCCGCCCGTCCAGCACCCGCCACCGCCGCCGCCGTGTTGCTCACCGCCGCCATCTGCCGGGAGACGATTTTTCCGCAATGGGGCCACATACCGTTCCAGCACCGCGCCATTCCCGCCGCCCTGCCGAACCTGCCGGCCGGCAGCCTGGTCATCTCGTCCGGCCCGATGGCGGATTCTTTTGTCGCCGCCCTGGCGCCGCCAGGCGTGACCTTTGTCGGCGGCAACAGCAATTTTTACGTCCCGGACAATACACTCACCGCCACCCGCATCGCCGGCACCATCGCCGGATGGCGCGGCAAGCTGGAAATCCTCGAGCCCGCCGGCGCTGGCGCCGGTGCAGGCGACGTCCTGTCAGCCAAATACGGCATCATCACGCAAGGCAACTGTCAGCCGGTGTTATCCGCCTATCAAGGAAATCCGCTGCAGCTTTGCCCTGCCGGGCGCGAAAATTTTGGGCCAGACAGCCAAAAACCCGAGAATTTCAGCTTTGCCGCCGGCGATAACGGCGTGGCCTATGCCGTCTCCGGCTGGGCGCCGGCGGAGTTCTGGGGCATGTGGAGCGCGGCACCCGACGCGATCCTGCGCGTGCCGGTGAACCCGCGCAACAAACACAAGCTGCTCATCACTATCCTGTGCTTCAGCATCCCCGACGCCAAAAGCCCAGGCCGGCAGGTGGATTTTTACGCGAACGGCAGTTTGTTGGCGCATTGGAGCCTGAACCGGTTCCCCGAAACATTTTCCGCCACCGTCCCTTCCGTGGGCGGCCAGGCCTTTCTAACGTTACGTTTCCACACGCTGGACCCCATCTCCGTCGCGGGCGATACGCGCCAGCTTGGGATCGCGCTGCAGCATTTGACGCTGCAGGAGAGCATTGAAAACCAAGTAAGTAAGTGAGAAAGAACTTCTTCTTTGAAAAAAAGGCGCCCCGCCTGGGGAAGCAAAAA
>PLFB01000087.1:1563-17759 GCA_003137135.1 Acetobacteraceae bacterium | reverse complement strand
GCGGTGTTTGGCTGACGCTTACGCTAATCGGCACCTTTGGTGCCGATTAGCGGCAATCCCCGTCCAAAAGCCCCCAGGAGCAAAAGTTTTTTGCGCCGCACCCGCGGAGGGGCTTTTTTTCAAAAAAGCGCTGCTTGCTTTCCTACGCTGCCTCTTCGAGCGGAAGCCCGGCATCCTGTGCCTCATAACCCGGCGTTTCCAGCATCGCGCGATCCGAAACCTCGACCAGCGTGGCGCGGTCAAACCCGTTGAAGGCGGTGCGCAGGCAGGAACCGTAGGCGCCGAGCTGGCCGAGCTCGATCCAGTCGCCCTCGGCGATGTTTTCCGGCAGCAGGAACGGCCCCTGCATCACGTCGGTGGAATCGCAGGTGGGGCCGAAGAAGGAAAACCCGGCGAGCGGCGCGCCGGTCGAGGGCGACGCGGGGATGTGGCGGGTCGGGTAGCGGAAGCCGAGCGCGCCGGCGTCCGCCAGCGAGCCAAAAACGCCGTCGTTGATATAGAGCGCGCCGCCTTTGCGCAGTTGCACCTGCACGACCACCGAACCGCCGCCGGCGACCAGCGCGCGGCCGGGCTCGGCCCAGATTTTTGTGCCGGGCAGGTTCAGCGCGTCGTGCGCGGCGTCGATCTCGGCCATGAAGGCGGAGAGGTGCGGCGGCTCGATGTCCGGATAGGCGACGGGGAAGCCGCCGCCGACGTCGATCACCTCGACCGGCACGCCGGCGGCGTGGATGACCTGGCCGGCCAGGAAAATGGCGTTCCGCCAGGCCAGAGGGTCAAGGCATTGCGAGCCGACATGGAAGGCGACGCCGAGTTTTTGCGCGTGCGGGCGCGCGGCGCGCAGGAGGTGCACGGCGGTCTCGAAATCGGCGCCGAATTTGCTGGAAAGGTCGATGGCGGCGGTGGATTTGGGCAGGGCGAGGCGGACGAACAGGCCCGGGCGCGCATTCAGGGCCGCGGCGTCTGGCGTCGCGAGTTCGTCAAGGATTTTTGCAAGTTCTGCCGGATGATCGAGCACAAAGTCGCGCACGCCGGAAAAAATCCAGGCTTCCCGGATGGCGGCGCGGGATTTGACCGGGTGCATGAAGTGGATTTCCGCGCCCGGGAACAGGCGGCGGATGAGGCTGACTTCGCCGATCGAGGCGCAGTCGAAATGCCGCACGCCGCCTTCCCACAGGGCGTGCAGCACCGCGGGTTCCGGGTTGCATTTGACGGCGTACAGGGTCTCGCCGTTGAACGCGCCGACAAAGGCGCTGGCGGCGGCGGTGATGGCGGCCGGGCGGATGCAGTGCAGCGGTTCTTCCGGGCGCAGCTTGGCGACCACCGCGTCCACCGATTGCAGGCTCGGGATGGGCACCGCGCTCGCGGCATCCGCGCGGAGCGAGATGCGGCGGTTGACTTGGGCCACCGCGGGGCGGTTCTGGATCAGGCTCATGGTAAAATAATCCTCGCAAGACACGCTGTTCTGGCGCGGCTTGCGGCCAGAACGAAGGTAAAGCAAAACGATCCGCCGCCCGGTCGGGGCGCGGGGATTTTATGCGTTGATGCGCGGACTTCGCATCGCAACAAACCGTTCAACCAACATAGGCGTCTCCCAATTGATCCCGGTCCGGATGGACCGACTCTCGACCTACCAGGATGCGTCTCGTCGTTGCTGTGTCCCCAGGGACTCGCGGCACGTGCGAATGCATCATGCTCCTCCATTGTGGATGGAGCGGAGAGATCGTGTACGGCATCGCACGCGTCGGGTGTTATGCTAATAGCGCATTTGGCTATGCGCGGCACGCGCAACTGAGGCGTCAGCCTGGGGGCGCGTCGCCGATCGGCGCCTCGGTATAGGTGACGAGGTGGGTGCGCAGCAGGCGCGAGAGCCAGGCGCGGAAACGCTGGCGGGCGCGCTCGGTTTCGTTGCCGGGCGCGGTGCCGAGCAGTTCGGTGCCGAACACCGCGTCGCCCAGCGCGGCGGTGGCGACGAGATAGACGAGCATTTTGGAATCCTGCTGCCCGGCTTGCGCGTCGCCGGGCAGGACTTCGAAGCGCTGGTGGTGGATCCCTTCGACGAAGCGCTGGAAAATCGCGGCAGGCGGGTCGTCGTCGGGCACCGCGTCGGCGCCGAGCCATGCCAGGCGCTGGCCGAGGCCGCCGCGGAACACGGTGAAGACGCTATCGAGTAACTTGTCCAGAATATCGGGCGAGGGCTTGTCGTAGCTGCTGAAAATGGCGAGCAGGCGCTGGCGCAGATCGTCCAGAATGCGCTCATTGAGCGCGCGGATCAGGCCCTCGCGGCTGCCGAAATGGTGCAGGATGACGGGGTGCGTCAGCCCGACCTCGGCTGCGACGTCCTGCAGACGCAGTCCGCCGGGGCCGGAATTTGACATCAGCTTTTCCGCGGCGTCGAGGATGACCCGTTTGGCCTCCTCGGCCGTGCGGCGGATGCGTTTTGGCGTGTCCGTCAGGTCTGCCATCTTTTCCCGCACAAAAACCGCTCTTTCCCCTCATTTGATCGACTTCATCCAAGGGGCTCGGCGCCACCGGCACAAAATCCTTCAAATCAACATCGATCCAGCAAGCTGATATTTCACTTGCCCATATCGATCTAGTCGCTTTGGCGAGAGAAGAAAGTCAAGCGCCGGCGATTTGTCAGGCGATGGCGCGGATCGCCTCGTCGGCGTGCGCGGGCTGGGCCGGGGGCGCATCCGCCGTGGTTTCCTGGCGATGGTCGATGACCATGTAGCCGCGGCCCCAGTTGGTCTCGATAAAGTCGTCAACCCCCAGGGCTTGCAGCTTCTTGCGGATTTTGCAGATGAACACATCGATGATCTTCGGATTCGGCTCGTCCAGCCCGCCATAGAGATGGTCGAGGATCGCCTCCTTGCTCAGCACCGCGCCTTTGCGCAGCGCCAGAATTTCGGCGATCTGGTATTCCTTCTTGGTCAGGGTCACCGGCTTGCCCTTGGCGTAGATTTTCTTGGCGTTCATGTTGATTTCGATATTGCCGATGCACAGCGCGTTTTCCTGGAACCCGCGGCTGCGCCGCACGAGGTTCTGGATTTTCATGAAAACCTCCTCGTGCGAGAGCGCGTTGACGATGAGGTCGTCCGCGCCGGCCTGCAGCACGCGCAGGCGGCCGGCTTCGTTCAGGCTGCGGGCCAGCACGACGATCGGGGCGCGCAGCCGTGCCAGGCGGAGCTTGCGGATCAGATCGACATCGGTGATGCGATCCTCCGCCAGGCGCAGCAACACCACGTCGAATTCATAGAATTTGACGAGGTCGAGGGCCTCCTCGACATCGCTCGTCTCATCGACGATCGCGAGGCGCGACCGCAGGAAGGGGATCAGCAAGTCTGATTTATTGGTACTTGTCTCAAAAGATAAGATTTTCATCTAGACCTCCATTACATTGAGGCACGACTACAACCTTGATTAGTATTTGTCAATTTTTTTGTTGAATACCAGGAGAGATTGTATCTAAATTAAGAATTTATATACAATCCAAGGCAAAAACATGAGAGATCGCGGGTTTATTGCAATTTTTTGTTCTCAAAAGGGTTAATATGTTAGTTAATAGTTATTATATTTAACAGATCGAGGCAAGCCCAATCGTAAAAACTCTTAAAATAAATGCCCCCAAGGCGGTTTTTATGGACAATCGGCGAAGGTTAATGCCAAAAAAGCGGCGCCCAGCAGGAGGTAGCGCTTATGAAACATACGATAACCGGAACGACGATGCCCGTGCTGCAAATCGGGCTTGACCCAGGCGAGAAAATCGTCGCGGAGCCGGGCGAGTTTTCCTGGATGACGGAAAACATGCAGCTCCACACCACCACCCAGACCGCCGGCGCTCGCGGCCTGTTCGGCGCCATCGGCCGCGCCTTGGCCGGTGGCGGGCTGTTCATGACCGAATACTCGCCCTATGGCGGCCCCGGCCTCATCGCCTTCGCCGCCAAAGTCCCCGGCACCATCCACCAGGTCGAAGTGCCGCCCGGCCACTCCTACATGATCCACAAACATGGCTTCCTCTGCGCCACCGAAGGCGTGGCGCTCTCCATGGGCTTCCAGCGCCAGCTCGGCGCCGGCATTTTTGGCGGCAACGGCTTCATCATGCAGCGCATCTCCGGCCCCTGCACCGCCTTTGTCGAACTCGGCGGCGAAACCGTGCTCTACGATTTGCGCCCCGGCGAAAGCATCATGGCCCATCCCGGCCATGTCGGCATGTTCCAGGATTCCATCAATTTCGACATCACCTTTATGCGCGGCATCCGGAACGCAATTTTTGGCGGCGACGGCCTGTTCATCGCCAAACTAACCGGACCGGGCAAGGTCTGGCTGCAAAGCATGACCGTCCCCAACCTCGCCCACGCGCTCGCCCCCTACCTCGGCGGCGAGCAAGCCACCGCCACCGCCCAAGGCGTCGGCGGCGGCATGGTCGCCGGCAGTATTCTCAACGACATTTTTGGGCGCAACTAAAGAAAACAAGGCCAGGGGGCCGGGGGCTACCGGCATCGAACGGGCCCCCAGCACCTTGACCGAGCTAAAATTGTGGAGACTTAAGCACGACCGGCGGCAGAACCGTCCGACGCCATATGTTGGTGAGCAGCAGCTACAATAGGACTTTCGGCTTTCTTCCCTGCCTGGTTGCGGCATCGGAAAGTAGCCGCGGGAAGGCAGCGGCGGCGACGGGCCGGCTGAAGTAATAACCCTGCGCTTCGTCGCACCCAAGGTTTGATAAAAATTCAAGTTCCTCCCGCGTCTCCACACCTTCGGCCACAACCACAAGGTTCAGGCTCTGCGCCATGCCGATGACAGCCGTGACGATGGCCGTTTCCTTGGGGTCCGTACTGATCTGGCGGACAAATGACTGGTCGATCTTGATCGTGTCCACCGGAAATTTGGTCAGGTAGCTCAGGCTGGAATAGCCGGTTCCAAAATCGTCGATCGCCAGGCGCAAGCCCATCGCCTTGAGCGTTTTGAGCGTCGCCTCCACGCTGCCAGCGCGCTTCATCAGCACGCCTTCGGTCATTTCCAGTTCGAGACATTTAGGCTCAAATCCAGTATCCTTCAGGATCGCTCGCACATCGCCGAGAAAATCCGCGTGGTCGAGTTCGATCGGCGAGATGTTGACGGCCATGGTGAGCGGCGGCAATCCAGCTTCGACCCATTGGCGGCCCTGCTCGCACGCCTCTCGCAGCACCCATGACCCCAGGGTGCGGATCAGGCCGCAATCTTCCGCCACGGGTATGAACGAGGCGGGCGGAATCGCGCCGCGCTGCGGATGGGTCCACCGGATCAAGGCCTCGGCGCCGGTGATCGCGCCGGTTTTGATATTGATCTTGGGCTGATAATGCAGCGCGAACTCACTGTTGCGGATCGCCCGGCGAAGATTCTGCTCGATATATTGGCGCTCGATCGCGCCGGCCTTCATGGCCTCCTCGAAGAACTGGTAGCCGTGCCGGCCGCCGGCCTTGACCTTGTACATCGCCGTGTCGGCCGCCTTGAAGAGTGTCGCGGCATCGCAACCGTCCCGCGGATAGACGCTGATGCCGATGCTGGCCGTGACCTGCAGGTCGTGTCCGTCGATCGAGTGCGTTTCGGCCACCGCCCGCAAAAAGCGCTCCGCGATGATGCCGGCATCCGCCGGCCCGCTCATCTCGGCCAGCAGCGCGACGAATTCGTCGCCGCCCTGCCGGCTCACCGTATCGGAGCCGCGGACGCATTCCAGCAAACGGCTACTGACGGAGATCAAAAGCTTATCGCCGACCTCGTGGCCGAGCGAATCGTTGATGTGTTTGAAGCCATCCAGGTCCAGAAACAGCACGCCCACTTTGTTGCCGTGGCGCTGCGCCATCGTCACGGCCTGTTCGATCCGGTCGGTGAGCAGCAGCCGGTTCGGCAGGCCGGTCAGCAAATCGTGATGCGCGGCGCGCTGCATCCGCGTTGTCACCTCCTGCAAGGCGAGATTTTCGGTGGCCTCCTTGGTGACATCCCAGTTGACGCCCAGCATGTGCAGCGGCGTTTGCGCGGCGTCACGGGTCACGTCCCCGACGGCTCTGATATGGTGCACGCTGCCATCGCGCCAGACCACGCGGAAACGCGTGTCGAACCGCCCGGCGCCGGCGACCGCGTCCGCCAGCTGCTGTTCCGCGCCAGCGCGATCCTCTTCGTGTACCCGGTCTGTCCAGGCAAAGTAGGTAAAACCGCGGTCATCCGGATCAACATCGTATAGCCGATGCATCTGCGTATCCCAGAGCAGCGCGCCGGTCAGGATGTCCCATTCCCAGAATCCGATACCCCCGCTATCGGCGGCCAGCCGGGTCCGGACGGTCGCTTCCTTCAGCGCGAGGTTTTCGGTCACCTCCCTGGTGACATCCCAGATTGCGCCGGTCATCCGCAGCGCCTTGCCGGAGAGGTCGCGACTCACGGTCCCGGTTGCGCGAATATGGCGCAGCGGGCCGCCGGGATGGTAGATCCGGAAGCGCGTGTTGTAATCGGCGTTGCCCGATGCGCCATCTTGCAAGGCCTGCGCAAGGTTATCCCGGTCATCCGGGTGAACGCAGGCAGACCAGGTTTCGAGAAAGGTTCTGGCATCTGTTTCCTGCACGCCAAATAGCTGATGCGTGATCGCATCACCGACGACTTCATTGGTGGCAAGGTTCCATACCCAGATGCCGATGTGGCCGGCTTCCTGGGCGAGGTGCAGCGTGTCGTTGGCTTGCTGCAGGGCGAGCCGTTCCTTCACCTGCTTGTCGATGTCCTGGAACAGGACCGAGATTCGAAACGGCCTGCCATCGGCGATTTCGGCGGAGCCGATCAACCGCGTCCAGATGCGCTCGCCATTGGCGCGTATGAACGGAATTTCAATGTCATACGGCGCACCATCCCGGCTGCACGCCGCCATTGCCGCGGTCAGTGCATCCCTGGCCTCGGGCGCGAAGGACCTAATCGCCTTGTCAAGATCGAGTTGCTGGTTCGGATCCAGGCCATAGATGCGGTAGGTTTCGGCGGAACAGAAGAGCTCGCCGGTGGCAAGCTCGATTTCCCAGCCGCCAATGCCGGCGAGTGCCGCGGTCCGGGCAAGAAAGATCTCGTTCCTGCGCAGAACGTCTTGCTCGCGCTTGCGGGCAGGATGGATCGGATCGGCATCGCGCATGGTGAGATCAGCTGGCGGCAAATGCGAATCGTGCAGCGATATGTCCATCAACGCCGTCAGCTGCGCCAGGATTGGCATATCGCGCCATTGGCGACCGCCCGGGATTTCGCTCCCGCATTGAGCTGCGAGGCGTAATCGGCGAATTCAGCGATAAGTTTCAGGACGCAAGGCGGCGATGTGGGCAAACTCGAATCCTATCGCCGTAATGGCCTACTTCTTGGAATATAATGGCCGGGTTAATTTGAAGCTAGTTTTTGGCTTTGGGTTCTTTGGGTTGCGGCCTGAAAACTATGGCCGTGATTCACTCACACCATCCTGAAGGCCTTATCAAAAGGTCGTGGCGGTCGATGAGGGCAACCAGCCNNAAAACGCCCTAAGCCGCTCGTTTTGCCACTTCCGCCGGGGCCATGCGGACGAGGGCTTCGTAGTCGGCGAGCAGCGATTCGGTGATGACGCCGGGCGTAAAAGTTTGCGCACCGATTTGGCGGACAGGAGTGACTTCGGCGGCGGTGCCGGCCAAAAAACATTCGGTGGCGGCGGCGGTTTCCTCGAGCTTGATGTGGCGTTCGATGACCTCGATCTGGCGGGCCTTCGCGAGCGCGATGACGGTGCGCCGCGTGATGCCGTCGAGGAAGCAGTCGGGTATCGGGGTGTGGAGTTTGCCGTCGATGACGTAAAAAATATTGGCGCCGGTGGCTTCGCCGACAAAGCCGTCCCAGGTGAGCATCAGGGCGTCGTCAAAGCCTTCGGCTTCGGCCTGGTGTTTGGAAAGCGTGCCGATCATGTACAGGCCGGCGGCTTTGGAGGCGGTGGGCGCGGTTTGCGGGTGCGGGCGCCGCCAGGTGGCCAGACCCAGGCGCACGCCTTTCATGCGGTCCGCGCCGAACAAGTTGGGCCAGGGCCAGACCGCGATGGCGAGGTGGATTTTGGTGAGCTGGGCGGAGACGGCGAGTTGCTCGGAGCCGCGCCAGGCGATCGGGCGGACATACGCGTCCGTGAGGTTGTTGGCAGCCAGCGTGGCGATGCAGGCGGCGTTGATCTTTTCGGCGCTGTACGGGATTTCGAAGCCGAGTAGTTTCGCCGAACTGATCAGGCGGTCGGTGTGCGCTTCCAGCTTAAAGATGTTCCCGTTATAGGCGCGCTCGCCCTCGAACACCGCGGAGGCGTAGTGCAGGCCGTGGCTGAGCACGTGCAGCTTGGCGTCGCGCCAGGGCAACATTTCGCCGTCCCACCAGATGGTGCCGTCGCGATCGTCGAAGGGGATAAGCGCCATTACGGACTCCAAATATTTACGAATATTGTTATAGACCTGACTTATTTATGCTATTATGACGAATTAGGGTTGCCTTTAAGTCAGTACTACTGTCATATAGGCGTTGGGACGACAAACAAGAATGCGAATCAGCCATGCAAGACGTATCAAGCCAGATCATCCTTGCCGCCAAGCCTGAGCCTGGGCCGCCGGCGCAAAGTCATGCGGGGCTGCTGTTTTTGCGCGAAGAGGAGTTTCGGGTGGCGCAGGACGCGTTGTTTTTTGCGCTGCGGGATCTGACCGTCGCGCCGGACGCCATTTTGGCCGAGCTGAATATGGGACGGGCGCATCACCGGTGCCTGCACTGGATTTCGCGCAAGCCGGAACTGAAGGTGGGGGAGTTGCTGGAGATTCTGGCGATCACCAAGCAAAGCCTGGCGCGCGTGCTGGGGCCGTTGATCGACGAGGGTTACGTGCTGCAGGTGAAGGGCCAAAAAGACCGGCGGCAGCGGCTGCTGACGCTGACCGAAAAGGGCGCGGCGCTGGAGCGCAAATTATTCGAGGCGCAGCGCGAGCGGCTGGCGGCGGCGTACCGGGAGGCCGGCGGGCAGGCGGTGGACGGTTTTCGGCGCGTGCTGCGCGGGATGACGAAGGACCAGGGGCGGCGGTATCTGGACGAGGTGGAGACGGGCCGCACGGGCAAAGCGGGCAAGCCGGCGCAGTAAACCGCGTAACTTGACGCGGGGGCGGGTGGGGATACCACTACGCCATGATCGAATTTTGCGACAAAAACCGTGACTGAGCCGCCGCATATTCTGCTGGTGGACGACGACGAACGGCTGCGCGGACTGCTGAGCCGGTATCTGGTGGAGCAGGGTTTTCGGCTGACCACCGCCGCGAATGCCGCGGAGGCGCGCGACAAATTGCGGTTCATGGATTTTGACCTGATGGTGCTGGACGTGATGATGCCGGGCGAAAACGGCCTGGCGCTGACGGAGGATCTGCGGGCGGAGCGGGCACCTTCGATGCCGATTTTGCTGCTGACGGCGCGCGGCGCGCCGGAAGATGTGGTGGCGGGGTTCGAGGCGGGAGCGGATGATTATCTGGGCAAGCCGTTCGACCCGCGGGTGCTGCTGGTGCGGATCAGGGCGATGCTGCGGCGGGCGAGCCCGCCGCCTTCACCGGCCGGGCCGCTGCAACTGGGCGATGCGGTGTTTGATTCTTCGCGCGCGGAGCTTTTGAGCCCCTCCGGGCGGGTGCGGCTGACGGGGGCGGAATTGTCTCTGCTGGTGGCGTTCGCGGCGCGGCCGCATGAGATTCTCTCCCGCGAGGCGCTGGCGGCGGCGCTGGAAATGGATGAGGCGAGCGAGCGGGCGATTGACGTGCAAGTGACGAGATTGCGGCGCAAAATTGAGCCGGACCCGCGCGAGCCGCGGTTTTTGCATACCGTGCGGGGTAAGGGATATGTGTTGAAGCCTGGGCCGTGAAGAAAGAAGGAAGCAAGAAGTTCTTTTTTGAAAAAAAGAACCAAAAAACTTTTGGCATTGAGACCACGACTTTGAAAACGCCCGTGGCCCAGATTAATAAAAGTTTTTTGGTGCTTTTTTTCAAAAAAGAACTTCTTTCTTGCTTAATATGAAACTCCGCATCCGCGGCTTTTCGTTCGATAACGTGCTGCGCCGGCTTTTGCCGCGAAGCTTGTTTGGGCGGAGTTTGTTGATTGTGCTGGTGCCGCTGGTATTGTTGCAGGCGGTGGCGTTGCAGATTTTTTATGGCAGCCATTTGGATGAGTTGTCGCGCCGGCTGGCGGGCGGGGTGGCGGGGGAGGTGGCGTTTATTATTGACGAGATCGAGCGGGCGCCGAAGACGCGGGCGCTGGTGTTGCAGCAGGCGCGCGCGAATTTTGAGTTTCAGCCGAAGTTTTTGGCGGGCCAGACGCTGAAGGAGTTGCCGCCGCCGGATGTGCCGGGGCCGGTGGACCAGGATTTGGCGCGGGATCTTGCCGCGGATTTGAACCGGCGGTTCAACGTGATCTGGAATACCGCGCCGGATTTTATTCGCATCAATGTGCAGATGGCGGATGGGGTTTTGAGTTTGGATGTCCCCAGGAAACGGCTTTATGTCGGGGAGCTTTATATTTTCGTGGCCTGGCTGATCGGCACGGCGCTGCTGGTGTTCGGCGTGGCGGCGCTGTTTTTGCGCAACCAGGTGCGGGGGATCGCGCGGCTGGCGATTGCGGCGGAGGCGTTCGGGATGGGACGGGATTCCGGGCCGATCAAGCCGGAGGGGGCGGTGGAGGTGCGGCGGGCGGCGACGGCGTTCAACCGGATGCAGGAGCGGCTGAAAAGGTTTTTGGATCAACGGACGACGATGCTGGCGGGGGTTTCGCATGATTTGCGCACGCCGCTGACGCGGCTGCGGCTGAATTTGGCGATGATGGAGGAGACGCCGGCGGGGGATCTGGCGGGGATGGCCGCGGATATTGACGAGATGGAGAAGCTGATTGCGATTTATTTGAGCTTTGCGCGCGGCGAGGGGAGCGAGCAGGCGGTGCCAACGGATGTGGGGGGGCTGTTGGATGACGTTTGCGCGGCGGCGCGGCGCAGTGGGGCGGAGGTTTCTCTGAACGTGGCGGAGACGCTGGTGGTGACGCTGCGGCCCGAGGCGGTGCGCCGGGCGATCACGAATTTGGTTGATAATGCCAGGAAACATGCGAAGCGGGTGGCGGTGGCGGGGAGCCAGGTGGGGGAGAGCACGCTGCGGATTTTGATCGATGATGACGGGCCGGGGATACCCAAGGCGCAGCGCGAGATTCTGTTCCGGCCGTTCGAGAGCGCCGCGCCTGGTGGGACCGGGCTGGGGCTGGCGATTGCGCGGGATATTATCGGCGCGCATGGCGGGAATATTTTGCTGCAGGATAGTCCGCTGGGGGGGCTGCGCGCGGTGATTGAGTTGCCAATGTGACAAGAACACTAACAATACGTCAGTAATGATGCCAATTCGCGCCGAGCGGCATTGACGATGCCCCATTCACGTTATGGCGAGCCCACATGGCGGCGCGCGGTTGACACGATTTTGGGGCACCGTTACGCTGTCGGTTAAGAATTTTGGAGGGGAGGCACAAGATGGCAAAGGTGGTCGTGCTGTACAAAACGCCGGCGGATAAAGCCGCGTTCGATAAATATTACAATGAAACCCATATCCCGATCGCGAAGAAAATCCCGGGGCTGAAAAGCTATGAGATCAGCAAGGGCGGGGTGGCCTCGCCGGCCGGCGATTCCGGTATTCATCTGGTCGCCATGCTGGAGTTTGAGAGTTTCGCCGCCCTGCAGAGTGGTTTGGCAAGCCCGGAAGCGGGTGCGGCGGTCGCCGATGTGCCGAATTTCGCCAGCGGCGGCGCGGATATTTTGATGTTCGATACGATCGAGGTCTGAGTTCCAGAAGGGCGGACCGCGCTGCGGTTATCCGCCCTACGTGGGCGGCGTGGTGGGAAGGGTGGCGGGTTCGATGAGGCCGTGGTGGCGGCTGGCGGACCACTGGTTGAGGATGTCGTCGAGTTCCACCAGTTCGCGCTGCAAAGTCGCCAGCGCGAAGCCGAGGGGGGATTCGGCGGGAACGTCTAGCATCGCGGGGGCCGAAGGCGTGACGGGGGCGCGCCGGCGCAGGGCCGACGCGCGGGAGTCAAACTGGCTTCTGATGGCGGCGGCAAGGTCCGGGTAGGGCTTCTGGCCGGGGGTCAGCGACATGGCGCGGCCGACGATGCTGACGTCGGTGCGCAGGCGCTGCAAATGGCGGGTGAGGCGCTCGGGGAACGGGTCGCTGCGTAGCAGGCGCGCGCCGCGTTCGTTTTGAACCTCGGTCAGATCGCCATGGATCTGCGCGAACGCGGCGCCGATCTTGGTGGTGATGGCGTCACGCGCCGGCGTTTCGCCGATGGCCAGCACATTCTCCGCGAAGGCGCCGAGTTGCTCGAGGATGGCGGCGCAATGTTCGATCAGGATGGCGGTCGCGCGCTCCGGCAGCACGACTAATGCGACCAGGACGCCGATGACGGTGCCGAAGCCAATTTCAGTGACGCGGGAGAGCGCGAAGGCCATGTCGCCGGTGCCGGCCAGCAACAGGACCAGCGCGCCGGACAGCGGGGCGAGTTTGAACAGCGGGCGCGACGCCATGAGCGCCAGCGGGATGATGACGATGAGCAGGACGAGCCATTCCGGCACGGTGGTGTCGAGACGAAGTAAGAGCACGCCGAGGCCGCCCATCACCGCGCCGGCCGCGGTGCCGGCCATGCGGGAAATGCCGGCGGCGATAGTGGCGCCGAGACTGCCCTGCACGATGATGAGGGTGGTGATGACGGCCCAGTAGCCGTGATGCAGGCCGATCAGGTCGGTGCTGAAATAGGCCAGGAGGGCGGCGAGAGTCATGCGCAGGGCCTGGCGCCAGCCGGCGCGGGTGGGGAAGTAAGGCGTTACTTTTTTTGAAAAAAAAGTAACCAAAAAAACTTTTGATTCCGCCGGCTTTTGAGTGGCCATACTGTGGCCGCTCAAAAGCCGGGGGTAATAGAAGTTTTTTGCGGCGCACGCGCGCAGGGGCTTTTTTTCAAAAAAGCGCTACTTACTTGCATTCGTCAGGCGGGATCGTGAGTTTTTCCAACTCGCCGCGCATCACGAAGTCGCCGAAATCCAGGATGATGCCGGTGGCGACGCCGTCGTCGTAGTAGCGCATCTGGCTGCGGAAATTCGGGTTTTCGTCCTGGTTGCCGCGGTCGTAGAACGCGATGTCCACGTCGGTGCTGGCGAGTTTTTCCAGCGCGGGGAAATCGGCTTTTTGCGGGCCGTGATGGCCGAGGACGGCGACAAAGGTGGATTGCGCGCCGTCGTCGGAGGTGCCGTCGAATAACGGGACTGAAATGAATTTCTTGCCGTCGGTGCCGGCGGCGAGCAGCGCGTCGGTATGGGCCATGGGGAACAGCGTGCCGGGCGGCAGGTTGAGCAGGCGGCCGGCGGGGGTGGTGTAGGTGATGGTGCCGGTGCCGTCGGGGCCGGTGTGGGTGGCGGTGCCGGCGTCGTCGATGGTGAGCTTGCCGTCGTTATCGCGTTCTTCGAGGGTGAAGGTGAGGGTTTTGGAATCCTTGGACTCCCAGGTGATGTAGTCGGTGACGGTTTTGTTGAGCGAGCCGTCGGCGTTGCGGATGAGCAGGGTCATGTGCTGGGTGGTGGCCCAGCCAGTGCAGCCGTCCACCACCGAGAACCGCATGGCCCCGGTGGCGCCGGTGACGTCGTGGGTACGGACTTTTGAGAGCGTGAGGTCGTAATAGGCGTCCTGGCCGGTGAGGGCGTCGGCGTGGGCGAGGGTGGGGAGGAGAAGGAGGCTTAGGACAACTGAGAGTTTCATGAATTTGCCTTTAGGGAAAGAAGCGCTCTCTGGCTACAATGCGTCATCAAAGGATTGGAGCGCGAATCATCTGTTGCTTCACTTCGATCGCCATTGGCCGGGTGGGCGACATGATCGGTACCGCGTTGGCGTTGAGCAAAGTCGGCTGAGAGGCGTCATTGCGAGCGCGCCGTAGGCGCAGGCGAAGCAATCCAGGAAACCGGAAAGGCATGGCGGCTGTTAGAGGATTTCGGCATAGAGGTCGCGCCAGTTTGGATTGGAGGCTTCTATGAGTTTGAGTTTGGATTTGCGGGAGCCGGCTTTGATTTGTTTTTCCCGATTGATGGCGGATTCCATCGTTTCGTATTGTTCGAACCAGACCAGCATTTTGCAGTTGTGTTGGGCCGTGAAACCAGTGGTGGCGGTGCGGTGTTGGTGGGCGCGTTGGATGAGGTCGGAGGTTACGCCCGTGTAGATTGTGCCGTTGCGCTGGCTGGCCATGATGTAAACTGTGGGGCGTTTCATGTTTCTGGATTGCTTCGCTTGCGCCTTCGGCGCGCTCGCAATGACGGGGAGGGGACGGGGGCATTGTTAGGGGCCTCGGCGTTTGCGGGGGTTGCCACGGCGCATAGCGGGGTCGTAGCCGCCGCCGCCGGGGCCTAGGGGAACTGGGCCGCTGATCTTCGGTTTGCGGAATGATGAGGGTGGGGGGGGCGTTAGGCCCAAAGTGAGGGCTTCCAGGCGTTTGATTTCGTCGCGCAGTCTTGCCGCTTCCTCGAATTCCAGGTTGGCGGCGGCGTTGCGCATACGGGTTTCCATGGTGCCGATGGCGGCCTGCAGATCCTTGCCAACGAATTCGTCCAACGAAGAGTCTTTTATGGGCGAGACCGTGACGTAGTCTTGTTCGAAAACGGAATGAATCACTTCGCCGATGTTTTTCTTGATGCTTTGGGGGGTGATGCCGTTGGCGAGGTTATAGGCGGTTTGTTTGGCGCGGCGCCGGTCGGTTTCGGCGATGGCTTGCGTCAGGCTGCGGGTCATGGTGTCGGCGTATAGGATGACCCGGCCGTCCACGTTTCTGGCGGCGCGGCCGATGGTCTGGACGAGGGAGGTGACGGAGCGCAAAAAACCTTCCTTGTCGGCGTCGAGGATCGCGACGAGCATGCATTCGGGGATGTCGAGGCCCTCGCGCAGAAGGTTGATGCCGATGAGGACGTCAAAGACGCCGACGCGCAAGTCTCGGATGATTTCTATTCGCTCCAGTGTATCGACATCGGAATGGAGATAGCGAACGCGGATGCCTTGTTCCGTAAGATATTCGGTGAGGTCTTCGGCCATGCGTTTGGTCAGCGTGGTGACGAGGACACGGCCGCCTTGGGCGGTGATGAGTTTGATCTCGCCGAGCAGGTCGTCCACCTGGTGTTCGACGGGGCGGATTTCCGTCACTGGGTCCACGAGGCCGGTGGGCCTAATCACTTGTTCCGCAAAACTGCCACCGGTGCGTTCCAGTTCCCACGGCCCGGGGGTGGCGGAGACGAAGACGGTTTGGGGACGAAATGATTCCCATTCCTCGAATTTCAGCGGGCGGTTGTCGATACAGCTCGGCAGCCGGAAACCGTATTCGGCGAGGATGGATTTGCGCGAAAAATCGCCTTTGAACATGCCGCCGATCTGCGGGACGGTGACGTGGGATTCGTCCACGACCAGGAGCGCGTTGGCGGGCAGGTATTCGAACAGAGTCGGTGGCGGCTCACCCGGATTGCGGCCGGACAAATAACGCGAATAGTTTTCGATGCCTTTGCAGGCGCCGGTGGTTTCCATCATTTCGATGTCGAATGTGGTGCGCTGCTGCAGTCGTTCGGCTTCCAAAAGTTTGCCTTCGGCGGTTAGTTCATCGAGGCGGGCTTTGAGTTCGATTTTGATGCGGCCGATGGCTTGGGTGAGCGTCGGCCTTGGCGTGACGTAGTGGCTATTAGCGTAGATGGAAATGTTTTCGAGCAGGGCGGTCTGTTCGCCGGTCAGGGGGTCGAATTCGGAGATTTTTTCGATCTCGTCGCCGAATAACGTGACGCGCCAGGCGCGGTCTTCGAACTGGCTGGGGAAAATATCGACGATTTCGCCGCGGAGCCGAAAGGCGCCGCGGGCGAAGGCGACGTCGTTGCGGCGGTATTGCAGGTCCACCAGGGCCTTCGCCAGCGTGTCGCGGTCGATGCGGCCGCCGGTCTCCAGGCGCACGACCATTTTGGAGTAGGTCTCGACCGACCCGATGCCGTAGATGCAGGAGACGGAGGCGACGATGACGACGTCGGAGCGTTCCAGCAGCGCCTGGGTGGCGGCATGGCGCATGCGGTCGATGGTCTCGTTGATGGCGGAATCTTTTTCGATGTACGTGTCGGAGCGGGGGACGTAGGCTTCGGGCTGGTAGTA
>PLFB01000087.1:0-1535 GCA_003137135.1 Acetobacteraceae bacterium | reverse complement strand
GGCTGGTCGCCGGCGGGCTCGTAGTCGGAGACCACACGCAGCGGTTTTAAGGGCGCGCGCGGGGCGGGCTTTTCCGGGATGAAGGTGACCGGGGCGTTGCGGGCGAAGGCAAGGGACATACGCCCATTATGGCGATGAAAGGGCGCGGTTGAATAGGGGCGAAAGCGGGCCCGTGGCGTGAAGAAGGCGTGGATGCCGGCATTCGCCGGCAAGACGGTGGCAGGGCGAGAGGGGGCTGATTAGCCTCGCTTAAAGAGGTTCTTCATCTCCGTCATCGCTTCGGAAAAGCGGTGGTTCAGCTTGCCCATGGCTTCGGCGTTGGATTTTTGGATCAGGTCGCCGAGTTCGCGGGTGTTGGAGACGGCGTTTTCGTAGGCTTGTTTCAGCAACTCGGCCTGTTTGGCGGCGCGGTTGGCGGGGGGTTCGGTGACCGACATCGCTTTGAGGGTCTCGGTCAGGCCGGTCATGGTGGATTGCATGATTTCCATATGGCGGCGGGCGACGGCCTGGGCGCCTTCCAGGGCGACGCGATTGGCTTCCGAGAGGGCTTCGAGGTTGCGTTTGTGGGCGGAAAGCACCGCTTCCATGTCCGGCATTGTGGGCATGTGCATGTCGCCCAGCATCTTCTTGATGTCGAATTCCGCCATGAAGGACGGGGTGGTGGGTGAGGCGGGCGGGGGCGTGGGCTCGGCGGGGATTTTTTTATCGGCCATTGTCTTGGATCTCCTGTTGGTCCCGTTTTTGGGTTGTTAGATTGTTGGTTCGATGTCTGGCGGCGGCGGCTCCGGTGCCGGGGGTTCCGGCGGCGGGGATTCGAAGGGCGGCGGCGCGGGTTCCGGCGCGGGTTCCGGCGCGGGGGCTTCGGTTTCGGGCACGAAAACTTCGGCCGGGGGCTCGGGGGTGAAGCGCGCGGCGATCTGGTCGGCGCGGGTCAAGGCGACGTCGAAGGCGGCCATGGTGGCGGACAGGTCTTCCGACTCGTCGCGCAACCAGGCGCGCAGACCCCACGCCCAGACGGCGAGTAGGCCCTTTTTGCGGATCGCGCCGCGTGGGCCGAGGGCTTCGAGGCCGGCGGCTTCCAGCATCCAGCCCATGGAGATTTCGGTTTCCTGGGCGAGCCAGGCGGCGAGGTGGGTTTTGAGCGGCAAGATGCGCAAGAGCGCGACGACGCCGGCGCGGTGGGATTGCAGATAATCAACGCGGCGGAGCAGGACATCGAACAGACGGTCTTTGACCGTGCCTTCGATGAGGGCGCCGGTCAGGGCGTGCTGGTCGGCGAGCTGGCCGAAGCGTCGCAAAATCGGGCCGTGGCCGGCAAAACGCGCCCTGGCGGTGGCGAGGTCGAGGCCGGCCTCGCGGGCGGCGGCGGCGGCCGAGACGTGCCGCCAGCCGCGGGCGCCGGCGATGGCAAAGGCGGAAGCTACCAGCGCGGCGTCGAAGTCTTCGTCGTTCATGACGGGAATGTATGGCTGAATTCAGTTGTTAAGAAGCGCTTTTTTGAAAAAAAGCGCGCAAAAAACTTTTGCGAGCTGGGG
>PLFB01000273.1 GCA_003137135.1 Acetobacteraceae bacterium | reverse complement strand
ATCCCTTCCCGCCTGACAAGCCACACACAACCGCGCCCCCGGCATAGCCCTTCGCCGCGCCGCCGGAATTTCCTCCCCGCACTCGACACAAAACATCTCCCCCGCCCCGCTCGGCAACCTAGCCCGCGCCCGCATCACCTCATCGGCAATACTGTCATCAATCTGCTCCTGCACCGCCCCATCCGGCGCCCACCCCGTCGCCACCTAACACCGCCCCGCTAACCGCGCCGCCAAGATCACCTCGCTCAAACCCGATCCTCCTTCCCAATCACCACATGCGCCGCATTCGCCGTAAAAACATGTGTTTTGCACCGATACCCCAGCGCCGAAAGATCCATCCCCGCAAACAACGCCTCCCCCGCCCCCAAAACCACCGGCGACACGGCAAGATGCATCTCATCCACCACCCCCGCTTGCAGATAAGTCCGCACCGTCGCCACCCCGCCCCCAACCCGCACATCCTTCCCCCCAGCCGCCTCAAACGCCCGCGCCAGCGCCACCTCCGTCCCCTCCGTCACGAAATGAAAAACCGTCCCCCCAGCCATCACCAAAGAATCCCGCGGATAATGCGTCAACACAAACACCGGCACATGGTACGGCGGATTATCCCCCCACCACCCCTTCCACGCCTCATCCGGCCACGGCCCCCGCACCGGCCCAAACATGTTCCGCCCCAAAATCCACGCCCCCACATTCTCAAACCCCGCCGTAATCAGGTCATCATCAACCCCCGTCTCGCCGCCCTCCTGCCCGAACATCTTGTGAAAATACCGCGTGGCAAAAGCCCACCCCATCAGTGCCTCGCCCCCCACGCCCAGCGGATGCGCCTCATCCTGCGCCGCGCCAGCCCCAAACCCATCCACCGAAACCGCAAACCCATGCACCCGCAGCTTCGCCATCACCCTCTCCCTAAAAACGGCATGCTCAACGGCAGCATCGTCGCATCCAGCAGATTAATCTCCTCCGGCATCGTGCACATCAGCAGCGCGCACCGCGCCACCGCCTCCGCCGGCATCAGCCCCTCTTTCGCCACCGCTTCCTCCTGCCCCGCCCAAATCCCGCTCTCCGTATTCCCCGGATGCAGTATCGAAACCGCGATCCTTTTCCCCCGCCCATCCAGCGCCATCGCCCGGCTCATCCCATCCAGCGCGAACTTGCTGGTCGTATAAGCCACCGAATTATGCCGCGGCACCCGCGCGCTCACCGACCCAATATTAAGTATCCGCCCCGGCCGATCCTGCGCGATGAAAATCCGGAACGCCGCCTGCGCCGCCAGAAACGCCGCCGTCACGTTCAAATCCATCACCCCCCGCCACTGCGCCGGCGTCACATTTTCGGTCCGCGCCCGTATCGAAGCCCCCGCATTATTCACCAGAATATCCATAAGCTGCGCCGCCCCCACCTCAAACAACGCCGCCAGTTGCCCATCATCCGTCAAATCCGTCGGCACCGCCGTAATCCGCGGCCCATCCGGGTCCGCGATCAACTCCGCCGCCGCGTGCAGCTTTTCGCCATCCCGCGCCGCCATAATCAGCGCGCTCCCCGCGTCATAAAAAATCTTTGCAATCGCCAGCCCGATGCCGCTTGAGGCGCCGGTTACCAGCGTTGTTTTTCCGGCCAAGGGTTTTGTCATGAAGGTAAGTAAGCACTTCTTTTTTTGAAAAANNAAAGAAGCAAAAAAACTTTTGCTGGTGGCCGCGCAACGCCGGTGTCCCTTTAACGCCCCCGACGGGGCCATTAAAGGGACACCGGCGTTGCGCGGCCGCCAGCAAAAGTTTTTTGCGCGCTTTTTTTCAAAAAAGCGCTTCTTACTTTCTTCCCTTAGTTCGCCAAAATCACCTTCTTCATCGTCTCCACCATTTCGCTAATCTGCTCCGCAGTGCTCGCAAACGGCGGCGCCAGCACAATCGTATCCGCGGCGTTGCGCAGCACCAGCCCCGCCTCAAACGCCTTGCACAGCACCTTGAACCCGCGCGCCCCCGGCGCCCCTTCCGGTTCCAAATCCACCGCCCCGAGCAGCCCGTAGCCGCGCGTGTCCGTCACATACGGAATCTCCCGCAAAGCCCCGATCTGCTCCAAAAACGCCGGCGCCAGGTCGCGCACGCGGCCAAACGTATCTTCTTCGCGGTAAATTTTCAGCGTCGCCAGCGCCGCGGCGCACGCCACCGGGTGCGCCGAGTACGTGTACCCATGAAAAAACTCAACCGTATTCGGCGGCGAGGCATCCAGAATCGTCTGCTGAATATCCTCCCGCACCGCAATCGCCGCCATCGGGATCGACCCGTTGGAAATCGCCTTCGCCATCGTCATGATATCCGGCACCACATCGAACGTCTGCGCCGCAAACGCCTGCCCCGTCCGCCCGAACCCAGTAATCACCTCGTCAAAAATCAACAGAATCCCATGCTTCGTGCAAATCTCCCGCAGCCTTTTCAAATACCCTTGTGGCGGCACCAGAATGCCCGTGCTGCCCGCAATCGGCTCCACAATACAAGCCGCGATCGTATCCGCCCCATGCAGCGCCACGAACCTTTCCAGATCATCCGCCAGGTTCACCCCCCCATGCGTCCCCTCCCCCATCTCGAACTGGTTTTCTGGGATTTTCGTGTGCCGCAGATGCATCACCCCCGGCAGCCCCAGCCCGAACGCCTTCCGGTTATTCACCATCCCGCCCACGGACCACCCGCCAAAATTCACCCCATGATACCCGCGCTCGCGCCCCACGAACCGCATGCGCTGCCCCTCGCCCCGCACCCGATGATACTGGATCGCCACTTTTAGCGCGCTCTCCACCGCCTCGGACCCCGAGCCGGAAAAAAGTATTCGGTTCAGCCCCGGCGGCGTCATCTGCGCCACCTCCGTCGCCAGCCGGAACGCCGCCGGCACGCCGAACTGAAACGGCGGCGCGTAATCCAGCTCCTCCATCTGCTTGGTCACCGCCTCGCGGATCTCCCGCCGCCCATGCCCCAGCGGAATGCAATACAGCCCGGACGACCCATCCAGCAGTTTTTCCCCGCGGGTATTGTAATAATAAATCCCCTCCGCCCGGGCGATGATCCGCGGGCTCTCATGAAACTGCCGGTTCGCCGTAAACGGCATCCACTGGTGGATCAGCGGGTCATTACTCGCGCGCGCGGTGGCCGACATGGTTTTCACTCCGGGTTTTGAAGCCGCCAGCTTACAATCCTAAACAAAAATAGCCAGAAAAAAATCACAAATCCCCATGAAACGCCCGCATACCCGCCCCCACGCATTCTGAGTGACTAGAATCCTAAACACTTCCACCCCGCCCGCCATTCCGTTAAACTCCCGCAACAAGGAGTCTTTCCAAAACCATGTCCGCACGTCCCCGCATCGGCGAAGGCAAAATCGGCGCCTTCCTCTCCGCCGCCATCGGCGTCCTCGCCGTCGGCTCCGTCCTCTGCCTGCGCTACCCCGCCTTCCTCACCACGCCCGAACTGCGCGCCCATTACGACATGGACGCACTCCGCCTCATCCTCGCCATCGCGATGATGGCCGGCGCCGGCCTCGGCGTCCTCGCCATTCTGCTCCGCGGTCCCCGCCGCCTGGCCCTCTTCGGCCTCGCCATGCTCTTCCTCGCCACCATCCTCGGCGGCCCGTACGTCACCTACCGCAATTTTTCGCAACCAAAGATCTACTTCGGCCTGGACTGGTTGATCCTGGACCTCTTCTTCACCGGGCTCGCCTTCGGCGCCCTGGAATGGATTTTCCCAAAGGTCCGGCCCGACCAACCCCCCTTACGCGAAGGCTGGAAGCTGGACCTGGCCTATTTCGGCCTCAACCACCTCCTCATTGGCGTCTTCCTGGTCACCTCCACCTACTTCGCCCACGTCTATTTCGCCTGGGCCATCAACCCCGCCATCCAGTCCCACGTCGCCGCGCTGCCCGCCATCATCCGCTTCGCGCTCGTCCTGCTGGCCGCCGACGCCGTCGAATACGCCTCCCACCGCGCCTACCACGAAATCCCGTTCCTCTGGCGCATCCACGCCATCCACCACTCCCCCACCGCCATGGACTGGCTCTCCGGCTCCCGCCTGCACATCCTGGAGCCCCTCATCACCCGCGCCATCGTCCTGGTGCCCATCTTCCTGCTCGGCTTCCCGCAGGACACCATTTTCGCCTACCTCATTTTCATCAGCGTCCAGTCCGTCCTCATCCACTCCAACATCGCGGTCGATATCGGCTGGTTCCGCTACCTCGTCGTCACCACGCAATTCCACCATTGGCACCACGCCTCCGACGCCGAGGCGCTGGACAAAAACTACACCGCCCACACCCCCCTCTTCGACCTGCTCTTCGGCACCTTCCACCTCCCCGCCGGCCGCTGGCCGAAAAACTACGGCACCGTCAAACCCATCCCCGGCAACATGCTAGGCCAGTTCCTCCACCCCATAACCGGCACCATCGCCAGCTTCACCGAGCACCGCGAGGACCCCTCACTCCCGCCGTAAGATCTTATCATTAATAAACCCAGCCACCTTCCCCGAGACAAACGCCGCCCGCAGCGCCTCCTCGTCATAATCCGCCTTAACCCATTCCAAAAACGGCTTCTTCCCTTCCCCCTCCGCCGCGTAAAGCCGAAAAAACTGATCCAAAATCCCCGTCTTGGCCTGCTTGATATGCCCATACCGCAGCGAAAGCTGCCCCAACGCCTCCGCCGCACTCCCCCCCTTCATCAACACAAAAATCCCCGCCGCCAGCCCCGCCCGGTCCGCGCCGGACTTGCAATGCACCAGCCCCGGCCCCTTCATCCCCTCAAATATCCCCGCCAGCCTTAACACCCGGTCCCGATGCGGCACCCCCCGGCTCTCCATCGCCATATCATAAAAATCCAGCCCCAGCCTTGCCGCCATATCCCGCGACAACGCATCCGACCCGTTCCGCGCCACCCCCCGCAGATTAATCAAACTCTTCAGCCCCACCTTCCGCGTAAACGCCGCCAGCTTCCCCGGCGTCGGATGGTTGGACCGATACAACTCCCCCTCCCTCACCACCGCAAAATTCGTCCACACCAGCCGAAACACCGCATGATCCACAAACAGCGCATCCAGCCAAGCATTCCGCCGCCCCGCCGCCGTACTAAGATCGCCCTTGAAAATCGTATCCATACGCACCCGCAAAAAAGTCAAAGAAAGCAGTTACTTTTTTGAAAAAAAGTAACCAAAAAACTTTTGCGGGCGGGCTGGGGCACCTCCGGTGTCGCTAATCGCCACCGCTGGTAGCGATTAGCGACACCGGTGGTGCCCACGCCCGCCCGCAAAAGTTTTTGCGCGCCCCGGGCGGGGAGCCTTTTTTCAAAAAGCGCTTCTTTCTTTAGCCTTAGTTTGTCCCTGCCCCAAATTCCCGTTAATCCGCGCCAATGGACATGCTAACCCCCCTGCCGGAGGCAACCACCCGCGCCCTCATCGCCCGCCTCTGGCGCGAGCACATAAAACACTACCGCGGCCGCATCGCCCTCATCGTCGCCTTCACCCTTATCATGTCCGCCACCTCCGCCGCCTACCCCGCCCTCATCAAATGGGCGTTCGACATGTTCTCCCACAAAGACCCTCGCATCCTCTACCAGGTGCCCATCCTCGTCCTCATCGTCACCTCCATCCGCGGCATCTCCATGTACTTTCAGGCCGTCCTCACGCAGGACATGGTTTTACTAATCATCCGCCGCCTGCAATCCGCCATGTTCGCGCATCTATCCGATGCGTCTCTGGCTCGCGTAGAACGCGAACCCCCCGCCACCCTCGCCGCCCGCTTCACCACCGACGCCACCATCATCCGGGACGCCATGACCCGCGCCGTCAACGCCGTGGCGGACGCCGCCACCGTCGCCGGCCTCGCCGTCACCATGGTGGTGATCGACTGGAAGCTCTCCCTCATCGCCGCCATCCTCTTCCCCGCCGCCGGCATCCCCATCGACAAAATCGGCAAAAAGATCCGCCGCGCCTCCGGCGGCATGCAGGAAACCATCGGCCAGGCCGCCGCCCTGCTCAACGAGTCCTTCGCCCAGGCCCGCACCATCCGCGCCTACGGCCTAGAATCCCACGAAAAATCCCGCGCCAACCAGAATTTTGAAAAACTCTATCTCTCCCTCATCCGCATGACCAAAACCCGCGCCCGCCTGGACCCCATGCTTGAAGTGTTGGCCGGCGTCGCCATCGCCGTGGTCATCGGCGTCGAGGGCTTTCGCAACGCCACCGGCGCCGGCGGCGTCGGCACTTTTATGGGCTTCGTCTCCGCCCTCCTCATCGCCAGCCGCCCGCTGCGCGCCCTAGGCACCATGAACGCCGCCATCCAGGAGGGCCTGGCCGGCCTCGTCCGCGTCTATTCCGTCATCGACGAACCCCCCGCCATCGCCGACTTCCCCAACGCCATCCCGCTGCCCGACGGCCCGGGCAAGGTCGAATTCCGCCACGTCGCCTTCACCTACCCCGACGGCCGCGAGGGCCTAAAAAACCTCTCCTTCACCGCCGCCCCCGGCAAGATGCTAGCCCTGGTCGGCACATCCGGCGCCGGCAAATCCACCGCGCTCGCCCTAATCCCCCGCCTCTACACCCCGACATCCGGCGAAATCTTCATCGACAGCACCGAAATCCACCACATCACCCTAAAATCCCTCCGCGCCGCCATCGCCTATGTCGGCCAAGACTCTTTGCTCTTCGACGACACCATCGCCGCCAACATTTTGCTCGGCAACCCCACCGCCACCCAATCCGACCTAGAAGCGGCGGCATCAGCCGCCGCCTGCACCTTCATCCCCTCCATGCCCGAGGGCTTCAACACCCGCGTAGGCGTCAACGGCCAACGCCTCTCCGGTGGCCAACGCCAGCGCGTAGCGTTGGCCAGAGCCATCCTCCGCAACCCCAAAATCCTCCTCCTAGACGAAGCCACCAGCGCCCTAGACACCGAATCCGAACAAGCCGTGCAAACGGCTCTTGCCAAACTCCGCCAAGGCCGCACCACCATAGTAGTAGCCCACCGCCTCTCGACAGTCCGGGATGCCGACCAAATCGCCGTCCTCTCCAACGGCGAAGTCGTAGAACAAGGCCCCCACGAACAACTTCTTACAGCCAACGGCCCCTTCGCCCGCCTAGTCCGCGCCCAAGCCCTCACCTAACCCTTCCCACCACCCCCTCCCCCCAACACCCACACGCCCAGCCCTCCTAACGCCGCCCTGCCTGCCGATGATCCGCCCCACGCCCCACCTCGTCATGCCGGCGAATGCCGGTATCCATGCCTTTCCCGCAACAAACGCGGCCCCGGCGCCTGTCCCTCAGCTCACAAACAGCCTCGAAACGCTACCAATAACCTCCCCCGCCCTCCCCACGTCATTGCGAGCGCGCCGAAGGCGCAAGCGAAGCAATCCAGAAACGTGCCGGAGACGGACCTGGCATGAGTCAAACAAAACGAGCCTTGCCACAACCGTACCCCATCCCCACCCAACATTACTCCTAGAATTCTGACCCATTCCATCCTATCCTCCCCCCAAAGGACGAACTCACCGCCCCACCCCCACCCGACTGGCTCGTAAAATCCCTGAAACGCAGCCAGGCCCAAATCGCCGCCGGCGAATCCGTCCCCCTTGAACCCTTCCTAGACGACCTCCGCGCCAGCATTGCCCGCATGAAAGCCAAACGCGCCGCCAAATCCGCAGGCGGCAAAAACGCCAAATGGTCCGCCCCAGCCCGGAAGCGCTAAACCACTTTCAGAAACGAGCGCCAAACTAGTTCGGTAACGCAACGGACTAGCAAAAGTGTAGGGTGGGGTGCTCTACCGCACCCCACCGCCTCGGCCTCAACCCCATACGGCCTGGCCGGCAACACGCGCGCTTGGCCGTTTTCAACGTTCCGGCGCGCGGTGGCTCGGGGGACTACTAAAGGAATGGGGAAGCGCAGGTAACGCCACAGGCGAATTTGGCGGCCGACGAGAAGACCGAAGCCGGATCAAACTGGTGGGGTGCAAAAGAGCACCCCACCCTTGCTACCGGTGGCTGCCTTTATCAGTATTCGACTAGCGGGAGTCCTGTCCATGATTCCAGGGACCAGCACCAGTTGATCCGAAAGGTCAGAAAAATATTTCACTCACGACCTTGTTACCCAACACGGCCATTACCATACCTCCACAATCCCGCCAGCGATGGGGGAGTCGTATGTTATGACTGTCAATGGCGACGGCCAGCTTGATGGCGAATTGCATCATACACATCGGTGCGGTTCCATTCGAGTTCGGGCGGCAGACCGCGAGGAATGCAGCTATGACAACATATACTACAATGTCGAACTGAAGCGCAGTTAGATCCTTCGGGGTCGTGAACAACAGCCGGGGATGAGAGAAACGGATGCGCCCGTATTGCTCTCATCCCCTCTCGTTCAGGGGGTGGTTGGCGGTGGCTTGGCAAATTAAGCAGGAAGACCTGAAGCATTACCCGCATTTCGACAAACATCTGCCCTTGGATGAAATTGAAAAGATAATAATGGACCGGGAGCGCGTTCGGACCAATGCTTTCTTTCCATTCTTGCGATACATTGAAAAATGGCGCCCGTACCGGCCAAATGGTAAGTCAAAAAAAGAACGACCGATACGATACGCCGCACGGCGGGACGCGTATATCTTTGCATATTACCGTTCATTGCTGTCTGAAAAATACGAAAAGGAGTTAAGTGCCCTCGGCATCCAGAATTGCCCTATCGCATATCGCAAGATACCCGTCACGCCTGGTTTGACTGGCGGAAAATGCAACATTCACTTTGCCAAAGACGCTTTTGATGCCGTGGTACAAATGGGAAATTGTTGTGCCGTTGCGCTCGACGTAAGCAGCTTTTTTGAAAGTTTAGATCACGAACGCCTTCGTGCGATTTGGTGCCGCATGTTTGAAATGGATGAATTGCGGCCGGATCACGCCGCAGTTTTCAAAGCAATGACCAAGTATAGCGTCGTGGATCGCGAAAAAGCATATGAACGGCTGGGTTTTTTTGGCACGAAGATGAAAAATGGAAAAATGTCGAAAGGTTTCTTGAAGCCCTTCAAGGAGATGCCAACACAGTTATGTAGCACCAAGGATTTCCGGAAAAAAATTGCCGGCGGCGATCCATCGATGCCGAGTCTCATTGAAACAAATGATTTACCTTACGGCATTCCACAAGGGTCACCAATCTCGGATTTGCTCGCAAATATATATATGATTGATTTTGACGTTCTGCTTTCTAAGTGGGTTCAAGCAAGAGGCGGTGTGTATTTCCGCTATTCCGATGACATACTCATGATATTGCCCGGCGGGGCCAAAGAGGGCTTAGAGGCGCGCGATTTTGCGTGCGAACAGATAAAAAATTTTGGTGATGAGATAAAGATAAAACCGGAGAAGACCTCGATTGTACGGTTCTTTGAAACGGCAGAAGATAAGCTCCAATTTGAGCCTATAGAAAACTCGGGGAAAAACGGACTCGAGTATCTGGGTTTTCGGTTTGATGGTCGATATGTGTACCTACGGGATAGTACGGTCTCTGGATTTTATCGAAAAATCACTTATTCGGTTCGGCAAGCGGCATATGCACATATTTCGAGGTATCATGGCAAGAGTTTGTCGTTTTTGATAAATTCGTTCGACTTAGATAGGTTTGTGCAGGACTTTGGAAGAGTCGAAGGCTTTGATAGCAATACCGAGTATCAGGATTGGACATTTTGGACCTACGCCAAACGTGCCGGTGAAATTTTTGGCTTGATGGGCTCACCAATTTTGCGTCAACTTCGTAACCATCGAAAGTTGGTAAAATCACGTGTAGATGAAGAATTAACGCGAGCATTTATTTCTATGCAACCAAGAACAATGAGCGTTGAGGTATCTCCACCAAATTGGCAAGCCTAGGATGGGTGAGCCCTTGCGAAACCCATCGCTTTTTCGACCCAACCGAGTTAATCGCCAATCATTTCTAGGACCGCCCCAAATACCCCACCACATCCTCCCGCGTAATCCGCCACTCCCTTCCCGCCTCCGGCACCTCCACCACCAGCTCCCCCAAAATCACCGCATTCAGCAAAACCTCCGCCCCCAAATCCCCCGGCCGAAACCCCTTGTCATGCACCAACAAGGAAACCTCCACCCCCACATCCGGCACAACCTCCCGCACCCCCTTCATCGCCCCACTCACCTTCCCCACCACCCATTCCAAATGCCGCCCCGGATCATCCCCCAACTCCCGCCCCCGGCTTGTCAAAAACCAAGTCCCCGTCCTCGCCACAACCGCTCGCCCCGCCACCCCGGAGAACGCCTCCCCTTTCGCCGCCCAAGCCTCGGGCGCCGCATCAATCAGCCCCGCAATCGCCTCCGGCCGCAGCCCGTCCGCAAACAGCCGCACCGTCGCCATCGGCCGGGCGATCACCTCGCTCACGCCGCCTCACCCATCAATCATCATCACAATAACCAAATCCACCTCCCCGAATATTATCGGACGACCCGCCATCAAACGCACCTTTCGCTATCGCTAAGCATCCAAATAATAAGCAAAATTCCAAATTCCCTCAAACCATCCCACCCGCGTCACAAAATACGTCAGCAACCCTGCCAATTGTGCGTCGACGCACAAACGACAACCATTCTGACCAATCTAACGAGAAGTCACTAATTCTAACTATCGACTCAAACCGCCCGCCGCCCAATATCGCGCCTACAAAACCCATCAGCCCAATCCAAAGTATCAACCGCCGCATAAGCCCGCTCGATCGCCTCCGCCAAATCTTCCCCCACCGCATTTACCGCCAAAACCCGCCCGCCATTCGCCAAAATCGATTCTTGCTCCGCCATCGTCCCCGCGTGAAAAATGCAAACCCCCGGCAAACTGCCCGCTTCCTCCAGACCAAAAATCTCGCCCCCGGTCGCGTAAGCCCCCGGATAGCCTTTTGAACACATGACTACGGTCGCGGACGCCTCATCCTTCCAGCGCAATTCCATGCCCCGCAGAGTCCCGTTTGTCGCCGCCACCAGCGCCGGCAGAAGGTCGCTCTTCAACATCGGCAGCAAGGTTTCGCATTCCGGGTCGCCAAAGCGCACGTTGAACTCAATCAGTTTTGGGCCTTCGGCGGTCAGCATCAGACCGGCGAACAAAAAACCACGGAACGGCGTGCCGCGCAGCACCATTTCTTCCAGCGCCGGCCGAATGATTTCTGCCATCGCCCGATCCACAACCTCGCCATCCGCCCAGGGCGGCGGGGCGATGGCGCCCATGCCGCCGGTATTGGGCCCGGTATCGCCGTCGCCGACGCGCTTATGGTCCGCGGCGCAGCCTAAAAACACGGCTTCCAGGCCATCGCACAGCGCAAATACCGAAACCTCTTCGCCCTCAAGACACTCCTCGATCACCAGTTTTTCGCCCGCGGCGCCGTGCACGCGCTCGGCCATGATGGCGTGGATCGCGCCGTGCGCTTCCTCAATTGTCTGCGCCACCACCACGCCCTTGCCGGCGGCCAGGCCGTCCGCCTTTATCACGATCGGCGCGCCCATCTCCTCGACATATTCGTGCGCGGCTTCCTCATCCTCGAATTCCGCCCATTCCGCCGTCGGAATCCCGGCCGCGTCCGCCACTTCCTTGGCAAAAGCCTTGCTGCCCTCCAGCCGCGCCGCCGCCGCGCTCGGCCCGCAGCACGCGATGCCCGCCGCCGCCAGCGCGTCCGCCACGCCGGCCACCAGCGGCGCCTCCGGCCCGGGAATCACCAGGTCGATGCTTTGCTCCTGGCAGAATTTGACCACCGCCGGCACGTCCGCGGCGCGGATCGGCACGTTTTCCCCCAGTTCCGCGGTGCCGGGGTTGCCGGGGGCGATGTAGAGTTTTGAGAGCAACGGCGAATACGCCACCGCCCACGCCAGCGCGTGCTCCCGCCCGCCAGACCCCAGAATTAACACCCGCATTGGCGCCTCCATTCCATCGGGCTACTCTACAGCAATGGCCGATTTACCAAATACCCCGACCTTCTCCGTCTCTGAAATCGCCGGTGCCGTGAAAAACACGCTGGAGACCGCTTTTGGCCGGGTGCGGGTGCGCGGCGAGATTACCGAGCTAAAAGCCTATGCGTCCGGCCATGTGTATTTTGCGCTGAAGGATGAGGGTGCGAAAATCCGCGCCATCATCTGGCGCGGCGTGGCGGCGCGGGTGGGGCTGAAACCGGAAAACGGGGTGGAGGTGATCGCGACCGGCAAGATCACGTCCTATCCGGAACGCTCAGAGTACCAGTTGATCGTGGACCGGCTGGAATATGCCGGGGCTGGCGCGATTCTGGCGCGGATCGAGGCGCTGAAGGCCAGGCTGGCGGCGGAGGGGCTGTTTGCGCCGGAGCGCAAGCGGGCGCTGCCGGTGCTGCCGCGGGTGATCGGGGTGATCACCTCGGCGCAGGGCGCGGTGCTGCAGGATATCAAAACCACCATCGCGCGGCGCTTTCCGACCACGATTTTGCTGTGGCCGGTGCCGGTGCAGGGCGAGGGCGCGGCGGAAAAAATCGCCGCCGCGATCAACGGGTTTTCGGGGCTGGCTGCGGGCGGCGCGGTGCCGCGGCCGGATGTTTTGATCGTGGCGCGGGGCGGCGGGAGCCTGGAAGATCTGATGGCGTTCAACGAGGAAATTTTGGTGCGGGCGGCGGCTTCTTGCACGATTCCGATGATTTCGGCGGTGGGGCATGAGACGGATACGACGCTGATCGATTACGTTTCGGACCGCCGCGCGCCGACGCCGACGGCGGCGGCGGAAATGGCGATTCCGGCAAAATTGGATTTGCTGGCGGACCTGGCGCAGAAATCCGCGCGGCTCTCGGGCGCGGTGTTGCGCGTGACGGGGGAAGCGTGGCTTCGGCTGGACCGGGTTTCCCAAAAATTGCCGGATTTGCCTGCGATTCTGGGGGCGAAGCGGCAGCTTCTGGATGACCGGGGCGAGCGGTTTGTTTTGGCTTTGCCGAATTTTTTGGCGGCGCGGCGCGGCGCGGTGGAGCGGCTGTCGGGGCGGCTGATCCATCCGCGGGAATTTTTGGCGCGCAGGCGGGGGGATGTGCTGGTGGTTTCGCATCGGCTGGAGGTGGCGATGCCGGAAAGGCTGAGGTTTCTGCAAAGAAGTTTGGAAGCCTGGTCGGCGCGGCTGCCGGCGCCGGCGGCGCGGCTGGCGGAGGGGTTTCGGTTGTTGGGCCTGGCGTCTCAGAGATTGCAAACGCCGCTGCCGGCGATGCTGCGGGAGCGCAGGATTGGGTTGGAAAATTTAGGGGCGCGGCTGGAGGCGGTTTCATATCATGCCGTGCTTTCAAGGGGATTCGCGCTGGTGACGAACGCGAAGGGCGAGGCGGTGAAGGCGGCGGCGAAGGTGGCGCCGGGGGCGGCGCTGAAACTGCGGTTCGTGGATGGGGAGGTTGCGGTGAAGGCGGCGCCGGTGCAGGGGCGGCTGGATTTGTGATTCCCCGCCTTGCGCCGGCCGCTATTTGCCCCGCGCCGCGCGTTTGCCGCCGCCGGCGCGCCATGCCGCACGCAGCTTGGTCATCAGCTGCGCGAACAGACGCGGCGGCAGAAAGCCGTAATTGTAGCGGCCTGGATTTTTCGGCATCGGACGAAGGTCGAAGCCTGGCCATTCAAACTCATTGACTTCGTCTAAGATAACCCAAGACTTTTCATCATCAAGGCCAAGATGGCGTTTCACCGGCGCGGGAAGTTCGAGTGCGTGCGCGGGGTTGTCAGGCGGCGTGTGTGTCACCGGTACGACGCGCACTAGAGTTGTGCCGTCAGCCTTGTTTTCAATCGCCAACACAATGACGCAGGGACGATCTTTCCGTCCTTCCGCGCGGCCGGCGCGATGTTCGTGATGCCATAGATAAGAATACGAAACGACCAAACCAAGCCGAGGCTCGGGAAATGGCACGGGGTGGCGCTAGGGCTGATCGAGCAGCGCGTTCAGCTCGTCGTGGCTGCTATCCATGCGCGCGGTTGTCATCTGGTCGATGTCTTCGGCGGTCAAATCCGCAACCGCCCGGCTGCGCCTGGCAAAGGTTTTGATCCGCTGCAGCTCCTCATACTCGCTTGCCGAGACGAAATAACCCGTGGCGCGGCCATGGCTGGTCACCGCGAGCGGTTCACGCTGGACGATTTCGCGGTATTGGCCAAAATTGCGGGTGAATTCGGTGGCTGAGACTTCGCGCATATTGATCTCCAGGAGCCGAGTTTTACGTATTTTGCGCGCTTTTGCAAGCCGCCGGGTTCGCGCTGAACGCAAATCCTAAGCTTGCCGGGTGAGGGCGATGCGCGGGACATGCCGGGTGGTGTGAGGGGCGGCTCAGTCGAGCCGGGCGACCAGGGGGCGGAGGATGGGGTCTAGTTTGTCGTAGGTCAGGCCTTGGCTTTTCAGCGCCGCCAGAAAGCCTGCCGGCCCGCCGAAAGCGTGCACCGCGCGCGCGATCAGGTTTGCCGCGAGGTCGTTCACGATGCCGATCTGGGAGGGTTTCGGCGCGTTGAACATCGTGTCCGGGTCACCGATCGGCGTGCATTTGTCAGCCTTCAATAAAACGACCTCGCCATAGGAGTCGACGGGGTCAAGGATCGGTTCGCTTGGGCCCGGCGCATCCGGAACTGTCCACACCGGTCCGGCGATGACCATGTAGAGCCCTTCCGGACGAGATGTTTGCGCGTAGATCCAGAATTTTTCGCGGGCCGGTCTGGTGCAGGCTCGCACCATGTTTTCGGGCGCGCGCTCGAAGGCGATTTGGGCGGGATGAAAATAGAGCCCCATCACCGGGTCGAACGGCAGGTTCAACGCCGGAGCGATTTGCGACAGGCCGAGGGTGGGCGAGCAATACATCGCGGCGGCCAGACCCCAGCAAGCGGCGCAGCGCATCACAGGCTCCGGTAAATTTGGTAGCTGAGACCGTCGTTGCGGTACGGGCCGCCCCACATGTCCCTTTGCACGAAGTCCGAAACCCAGTTGGTGCCATCATAGCCGGCGATGTGGCCATATTGCGAAAGATGGCCGGTGCCGGTGAGCGCGTTCGGCTGGATGACGACAATGTCGCCAGCCTGCGGCACGTAATTGGTGGCGGGGATTTTTACGAAGCCCCATTTCAGCAGATAGGAGCCGTAGTCCTTGGCCGGCACGGGATGATTGGAGGTGTCGATGCCGGCGGCCTGCAGCGCCATGCGCACATAGGTGGCGCATTTGGCCAGGGAGGCTGGCTGCGCGTTGGCATCGAGCGTGGCCGCGAAAACTTGTTTGTTGAACGCCATGACTCTCTCCCGGGCCTGATTGTACGTTGGCGTCGAATCGTTTCGAGTTCCGAAGCGATTCCCGCGTGGAAAATAGGCTTGGGACCGGGGCGTCAGCCGGTCTCGCCGGCAAGTCCCGCGGCCGCGATGCCGGCCAGGGCGGCGGCTTCGTCGTTGTCGGAGGTGTCGCCGGAGATGCCGATGACGCCTAGCAGGTCTCCGCCGGATTTGATCAGGACGCCGCCGGGGACCGGGACTAGGGAGCCGCCGATGGCGGCGGTGGCGGCGGCGATGAAGAAGGGTTGTTGCTCGGCTCGTTTAAATAATGCGCGGCTGCCCATGCCCATGGCTAGGGCGCCATTGGCTTTGCCTAGGGCGATCTCGCCGCGCTTCAGGCTGGTGCCGTCTTGCGCGGCGTAGGCTTTCAGGGCGCCGCGGGCGTCGAGCACGGCGATGGCAAGGGGTTTCAGCTTGTGCTCGACGGCGTAGGCCAAGGCGCCATCGATGATTTTTTGGGCGGATGATAGATCCACTTAATTCTCCAGTTCGGAATCCCAGTACAAAAAGTCGCGCCAGCTTTCGTGCAAATAGTTGGGCGGAAACGCGCGGCCGCGGTCCTGCAGCTCCCAGCTGGTGGGGCGGCGGGGTTCGTGGCGGGGGATCATCTGGCATTCGCGCGGCAGCCTGCTGCCCTTGCGCAAATTGCAGGTGCTGCAGGCGGCGACGACGTTTTCCCAGCTGGTGCGGCCGCCGCGGGCGCGGGGCACCACGTGGTCAAACGTCAGCTCCTGCGCCGGGCGCTTGGAATCACAATACTGGCAGGTGAAACAATCCCGCAAAAACACGTTGAACCGCGTGAACGCCGGCGTGCGGGCGGAGGGAATAAAATCCCGCAAGGCGATCACCGAAGGCAGCTTCATGGCGAAGCTGGGGGAATGCACCTCGCGGTCGTATTCGGAGAGCACGGAGACGCGGTCCAGAAAGACCGCTTTCACGGCGTCCTGCCAGTTCCAAGTGCTTAACGGAAAATAGGATAGCGGACGGAAATCCGCATTCAAGACGAGGGCGGGATAGCTGAACCCGCCGTCAGGCATTACTCAGCCTGTCCAAAAAGGACGCCAGGTTCAAAAACCTGAAATCAGTTAGCCAAAATTGCTGGCCGGGGCGGGTCATGCGGGGTTTATGACAAAACGAGACGGGCGCCGCAAGGTCGAGACCATGATGTCAAAGCTTTGTCATAAGGAACCAAAGTAAGCAGGTACTTTTTTTGAAAAAAGGCGCCCCGCCCGGGGTACCCAAAAAAACTTTTGCTCCTGCGGGCGTTTGGGCCGGGAGTGCCTTTAATCGGCTCCAACGGAGCCGATTAAAGGCACTCCCGGCCCAAACGCCCGCAGGAGCAAAAGTTTTTTGCGCGCTTTTTTTCAAAAAAGCGCTACTTTCTTTCTGAATGTTCACCACCCGATTCGCGCCCAGCCCGACCGGCTATCTGCACCTGGGCCATTTTTTCTCGGCCTGGACGGCGTTTTCGCGGGCGCGAGCCGAGCGGGGCGTGTTCCGGCTGCGGCTGGAGGATATCGACCCGACGCGCTGCCGGCCGGAATACGCGGCGGCGATCGTGGAGGACTTGGCCTGGGCCGGCATGTTCTGGGACGGCGCGGTGCGGGTGCAGTCCCGGCACCTGGTCGAATACGGCGCGGCGGCGGAGCGGCTGGAGCGGATGGGGCTGTTATATGCGTGCTTTTGCAGCCGGTCGGAGATTGCGCGCGCGCAGGCGGCGCCGCATGGGGCGGGGGCGGTGTATCCGGGCACGTGCCGGCGGCTCTCGGCGGAAGAGCGCGCGGACAAGATGGCGGCGGGGCTGCCTTACGCGCTGCGGCTGGATGTGGGCCGGGCCATGGCGGGCGCTGGAAAGCCGCGGTTTTTTGAGGAAAGTGAGGGCTGGGTGACGGCGGCGCCGGAGCTTTTGGGGGATGTGATCCTGGCGCGGCGGGAGGTGCCGACGAGCTATCATCTGTGCGTGGTGCATGACGACGCGGTGCAGGGCGTCACGCATGTCATCCGGGGGGAGGACCTGCGGGACTCGACGCATATCCATGTGTTGCTGCAGCATGTGCTGGGGCTGCCGACGCCGGTTTATGCGCATCACCGTTTGTTGACCGACGCCGCCGGGAAACGCCTGGCGAAGCGCGATTTCGCCGCCACCTTGCGTTCGATGCGCGAAGCCGGCGAGACGCCGGCGGGCTTGTGGCGCAGAGTGGGTGAATTTCGGGCGGTGGCATGAAGCGGTTCTGGTTCGGGTTGTTGTGGCTGGCGGCGTTCGCGGCGGCGGGGTCGGCGGCCGGGCACCGGTACATCCCGCCGATACCGCTGGCGTTCATCGTCGTGTCCGGCGCCGCCGCCGGGCGGCTGGTGGGGGGGCTGCTGTTTCTGTTTTTGGCCGGCCTGAACGTGCTGCCGGGGGCGCGGCTGGGGCGGGGCGCGCCGGTGCGGTGGGGGGTGGCGCAGGCGGCGTGGATGGTGGTGCAGTTTTTCACCATGCAGGTGGCGACGCAGTTTCTGGTGGTGCTGGTGCTCGCCGCCGGCATCGGCGCGATGCTGGCGGCGCACGGCGCGCCGGTGGGGGCCGGGCTGCGGCGGGACCTGGCGGGGCTGGGGTTTCTGCCGGTGCTGGCGACCGCGGCGGGGTATCTGGCGGCGGGGTGGTGGAGTGTCTGGTATATCGGCCGGCTGGGGTCGGCGCGGTTCCGCGACGGCAGCCCGACCGGCATTGCGTGGCGGCCGGCGCCGCGGGTTGCGTATCTGGCGGCGCTGGGCTGCCTGGCCGTGGTGGGGGCGGCCGGCGCGCTGGTGCAGCTGGTCGATCCGCCGGACAAGGCGGCGGAGGCGCATAACATGATCGTGCTGCTGTTTGGGCATTCGCCGTGGAAGCTGGCGGTGCTGTTCGTGCTGGCGGCGGGGCTGGCGCCGTTTCTGGAGGAGCTGGTGTTTCGCGGCGGGATGATCGCGGCACTCTCGCCGCGGCTGGGGGCGTTCTGGGCGGCGGTGGCGACCAGCGTGGTGTTCACGGCGTGTCATGCGGAGGAGGGGCTGACCTACCATGCCGGGCTGCTGGTGATTTTGTGCATCGCGGTGGCGCTGGCGTGGCTGCGGCTAAAATATCAGTCGATCCGGCCGGGGATATTGCTGCATGTGCTGTTCAACGGGTTTTCGGTGCTGGCGCTGGCGTTTACGCGGTGATGGGGGTAAACTCCAAGGAAAGGGAAGGAAAGCGGTCGCTTTTTTGAAAAAAAGCTCCGCAAAAAACTTTTACTCCCCCGGCCTTTGAGCGGCCAAACTGNNTTTTTTGGTTACTTTTTTTTCAAAAAAAGTAACTGCTTGCTTCCCTACTTTTTTGTGGTTTGGAGATCGCTATGGGTGGTTTGAGCATTTGGCACTGGATGATCGTGCTGGTTGTGGTGTTGCTGCTGTTTGGCACCGGCAAGGTGAGCAACCTGATGGGCGAGTTCGGCAAGGGCATCAAATCGTTCAAGGCCAACGTGGCGGATGACGGGAAGAAGCCGGATGCGTCGATGGCGGAGCCGCAGCCGATTCCCAATCCTGGGTCGATCAGCGCGCCGCTGATGGATTCCGTGCAGCAGAAATCTTCCGTTAACCAGGGCTAATGACGCGTCTGAGTGAGGCCGCGGCTTCGCTGGTCGAGGCCGGGCGGCGCATGGATTTTTGCGGGTGGGTGCCGGGGTCGGCGGGGAATCTTTCGGCGCGGCTGGATGCGGAGAGTGTCGCGATCACGCGGTCGGGCGTGCATAAGGGAAGGCTGAAGGCGGAGGATATTATCGAGGTTTCGCTGGAGGGGGTGGCTCGGGAGCAGGGGCAGAAGCCGAGTGCGGAGACGCTGCTGCATTGCCAGTTGTATCGGCTGTTTCCGCCGATTGGGGCGGTGCTGCATGGGCATTCGGTGGCGGCGACGGTGCTGTCCATGCAGGAGGCGCCGATTTATTTCTCGGGCTACGAGGTGGTGAAGGCGTTTGGGTTTGCGACGCATGAGCTGGACGTGGAACTGCCGGTCTATGACAATGACCAGGATATGGCGCGGCTGGCGGCGGTGCTTGAGCCGAAGCTGGTCGAGGAACCGCCCATCGGCTATGTTATCCGCGGCCATGGCGTGTATGCGTGGGGCAGCAGCGTGGAACATGCGTTCTGGCGGCTGGAGGCGTTGGAATTCTTGCTGACATGCGAGTTGGAGAGAAGGAAGATCAAATGAGCCAACTGACGATTTTTGACGATCTGCGGCCGGAGCAGCCGGTGCTGCGCACGCAGGATGCCGAGGCGATGGCGCGCGAGCTTTCGGCCATCGGGGTGCGGTTTGAGCGTTGGGAGAGCCCGGTTTCGCTGTCGCCGGATGATTCGGCTGAGGTGATTTTGGAGGCTTACAAGCCGTATCTGGATGAGTTGATGGGCGAGCAGGGCGCGGGCTCGGCGGATGTGCTTAAGCTGACGCCGGATAATCCGAATTACGGGCCGATGCGGCAAAAATTTTTGTCCGAGCATATTCATACCGAGGATGAGATTCGGTTTTTTGTGCATGGCGGCGGGCATTTTGTGATGCATGTGAATGGGCGGGTGTATGATGCGTATTGCGAGGCGGGGGATTTGATTTCGGTGCCGGCGAATACCAAGCATTGGTTTGATGCCGGGGAGAAACCGTATTTTACGGCGCTGCGGGTGTTTACGGATACCAGCGGGTGGACGCCGCATTATACGGGGGATGCGATATCCGAGCGGTTTGTGGTGGCTTGAGGGGGGTTTAACCGCGGTGGTTGGGGGGCGGGAAGGTGGCGGAAGACGCCGCGCTTTTCCGCCCTACGGGATACCGGCGTTAACCGTTTGTACACCGGGGAAACTTAAGACGGTTAAGTGACGATTAGTTGGCTTGCCTAAAACGGCGCCGCCCAACGGCAAACGCGTCGGTTTTTTAGGTAGGCTTCATGAATTACATCGTCGAACCACGGCCCGTGACCGGTCTGATTGCGGGACCGCGCGCGCCAGATTTGCTGCGGGACGAGCGGCTGCACGAAATCGTGGCGAAGACGGCGGCGCGGACGCCGCGGGCGGTGGCGCTGCGGTTTGGCGACATGTTCATGACCTATGAGGAATTGGACCGGCTGGCGGGCGAGTGGGCGTGCGGGCTGCGCGCGCTGGGCGCGCGGCCGGGGCGGGTGGTGGGGGTGTGGTGCGAGCGCGGGCCGGCGCTGCTGGTGATGGTGCTGGCGGTGCTGAAAAGCGGCGCGGCGTTTTTGCCGTTCGATGCTTTCGCGCCGGCGGAACGGGTGGCGGGTTGCCTGGAGGATGCTTCCGCCTGTCTGCTGGTGACGGACGAGGCGCATCATGGCCGGGTTGCGGTCCCGCGCTGCGCCGAAGTCGGCATGGATTCGATCTGCCTGGCGGCGTTCGGCGAGGAGCTTTCCGCTGAGCGGCCGGACGCGGAATCCGTCGCGTATATCATCTACACCTCCGGCTCCACGGGCAAGCCGAAGGGGGTGGCGATCAGCCATAAAAACATCTGTCATCTGGTGCGCTCGGAAAATGCGATCCTGCGGCTCAATGGCAGCGATGTCGTGTATCAGGGGTTTTCCATCGCGTTCGACATGGCGCTGGAGGAGATCTTTATTACCTGGCTGGCGGGGGCGTGCCTTTACGTCGCCTCGGCGGAGGAGGTGAGGAATTTTGACAGGCTGCCGGCGCTGCTGACGGAACGGCGCGTGAGCGTGCTGCACTGCGTGCCCTCGATGCTGGCGATGCTGGAGGGGGAGATGCCGACGCTGCGGCTGATCAATGTCGGCGGTGAGGCGTGCCCGGATGCTTTGGTGCAAAAATTCTGGCGGCCGGACCGGCGGATGCTGAACACCTATGGGCCGACGGAAACCACGGTGACGGCGACGGCGGCGGAACTGCACCCGAAGACACCGGTGACGATCGGGGTGCTGCTGCCGAACTATACCGCGATGATTTGCGATTCTCAGGGGCGGCCGGTGCCGGAGGGGGAATTGGGCGAGCTTTATATCGGCGGGCCGGGGGTGGGGCTGGGCTATGTGAACCGGCCGGAACTGACGGCGGAGAAATTTTTGCCGGCGGGGGAGTTTTGGTCGGCGGCGCGGCATGGCGCGTTTTTCTACCGCACCGGGGATGCGGCGCGGTTGAATGCGGCGGGGCAGTTGGAATTGCAGGGGCGGCTGGATAGCCAAGTGAAGCATCGCGGGTTCCGGATCGAATTGGGCGAGATCGAGCAGGCGCTGATGGCGCAGCCGGGCGTGCGCGGCGCGGTGGCGATGCTGCGCGGCGAGGGCGCCGGCGAATTTTTGGCGGCGGTGATTTCGCGCGAGGATGGCGGCGTCGATGAGGCGGCGCTGAAGGTGGCGCTGCAGAAAACGCTGCCGTGCTACATGGTGCCGGCGGTGTTTCTTGCGCTGCCGGAATTGCCGCGGCTGGTGAGCGGAAAGCTCGACCGGCAGGCCTGCGCGAAACTGGATTTTGGCGGGCGCGCGGCGCCGGTGGTGGATGATCCGGACCATGCCGAATGCCTGGCCGGCTTGCGGAAACTTTTTGGGCATCGGCCGGTGGCGGCCGAAGATGATTTTTTCACCGATCTGGGCGGGCATTCGCTGCTGGCGGCGGCTTTGGTTTCGGGGCTGCGGCAGGCGCCGCGCTTTGCCGGGATTTCGTTGCAGGATGTTTATGAGCTGCGGAATGCGGCAAAAATCTCGGAAAAATTTCCGGCCGGCGCCGCGGCGCAGGTGCGGGAGGATTTGGATGCGGATGAATTCGCCGTGCGCCGTCACGCGCTTTGCACGGTGGCGCAGGCGCTGGCGCTGGTGCCGATTTTCGGCCTGGCCGCACTGGAGTTTTTGGCGCCGTATGCGGCCTTCGAAGGGTGCCTGCGCCACGGCATGTTTGCGGCCGCCGCCGCGGCGCTGGCCGGGTTCGCCGCGGTGCCGGCGGCGCTGATGGTTCTGGCGGTGGCGGCGAAATGGCTCCTGCTGGGCCGCGTGCGGGCTGGGCGGCACAGGTTGTGGGGCGGGTATTTTTTCCGGTGGTGGCTGGTGCAGCGGCTGCTGGCGCTGGCCGATGCCGGCGTGTTCGCGGATTCGCCGCTGATGGCGCTGTTTTACCGCGCGCTCGGCGCGCGCATCGGCCGGGGCGCGCATCTGGGTGATGTGACGATGAATGCGCCGGACCTGATGCGGGTCGGGCAGGGCGCCAGCCTCGGCGGCGGCGTCGCGTTGCACGGCGCGCGCATCGACGCCGGATGGCTGGTGCTCGAGCCGATCAGCATCGGCGAAGACGCGTATGTCGGGACGGGGTGCGTGCTGGAGGGCGGATCGGCGGTAGGGCAGGGCGCGGAACTGGCGAATCTGTCGCTGCTGAATCCCGGCGTCAACGTGCCGGACGGCGAATTTTGGGCGGGTTCCCCCGCCTGCCGGCGCGGGCCGGCGGCGGTTGCGGCGGGCGCGCGCCCTGGGCCGGGCCATTTCGGTTTTGCCGTGGTGGCGCTTGGGCTCTTGCCTTTGGCGGGACTTCTGCCGATGCTGCCTGGGCTTTGCGTTCTGGCGGCGCATCCGCATGGCGCGGCGATGTTTGCGCCGCTCATCGGCGCGCTCTACGTGCTGTGCCTGATAGCGGAGGTGACGGCGCTGCGCTGGCTGCTGCTGGGCCGCGTGCAGGCGGGCGTGCATGACACCGCGTCCTGGTTCTATTTGCGAAAATGGACGCTTGACCGGGTGCTGGGCCTGGCGCTGACGGCGCTGCACCCGCTCTATGCCAGCCTGTACATGCCGGCGTTTTTCCGGGCGCTGGGCGCGCGCGTCGGGCGCGGCGCGGAAATCTCCACCGCCGCCTCCGTCACGCATGGGCTGCTGGACATCGGCGACGGCGCGTTCGTCGCGGACGGCGTGGTGCTGGGGGATTCTGAAATCCGTGGCGGGCGGTTGACATTGCGCCAAACCGTGCTGGGCAGCCGCGCGTTTCTGGGCAATTTCGCGGTGGTGCCGGACGGCGTGCGGATCGGCGATGACGCGCTGGTGGGCTGTTTGTCCGTGCCGCCGGCGGATGGCTTGCCTGATGGACAGTCCTGCATGGGGTCGCCGGCGCTGATGCTGCCGCGCCGGCAGGGTTCGCAAGAATTCGAGGCGCGACTGATCGACCGGCCTGGCGCCGGCCGGATCGCGGCGCGGCTGGCGATTGAAACGTTCCGGATATTGCTGCCGCGGGCGGCGGTGGTCGCGATGATTTTTGGCGGGCTGGACGCCTGGGATTTTTGCCGTGCGGCGCTGGGGTTTTGGGGAGTCTGCGCGGTGCCGCTGATCTATGGCGGGATTTTTGCGGCGCCCGCGCTGGCGCTGTGCGTGGCGCTGAAATGGGCGATGGCGGGGCGCTACAAGGCGGCGGAGTATCCGCTGTGGAGTGCGTCCGTTTGGCGCAGCGAGGCGGTGACGGCGGTGTACGAGGCGCTGGCGGTGCCGTTGGCGCTGCGGCATCTGCAGGGCACGGCGTTGTTGCCGGCGGCGCTGAAATTGTTCGGCGCGAAAATGGGCCGGCGGGTTTACCTGGACACCACCGACCTGACGGAATTCGACATGGTGTGCGTCGGCGACGACGCGGTGCTGGATACCGGATGCGGGCCGCAGACGCATCTGTTCGAGGACCGGGTTATGAAAATGGGCGGCGTGGTGATCGGCGCCGGGGCGCGGATGGGCGCGATGAGCCTGATGCTGCCAGGCTCCGAACTGGCGCCTGGCGCCAGGCTGGGGGCGCTTTCGATGGTGATGAAGGGGGAGACGATACCGGCTGGCGGACGGTGGGCGGGGCTGCCCGTCGTCGCCGGGAAGTGAATGAAGAAAGCAGCGCTTTTTTAAAAAAAAGCGCCTCCGCGGGTGCGGCGCAAAAAACTTTTGCTATACTCCGTACGGTTGAGAAGCCGGTGAAACTTGTTGCCCATCGCCGCCGCCGGCAAGGCGTGGATGGCCGGATCAAGCCCGGCCATGACGTTTGGGGTTGCCGGTTTCTGCAACGAACGCCGGATAATTTTGGACAGGGTCGATTTAACCAGCACGGTCCAAATGAATCAAAAGTTTTTTGCGCGCTTTTTTTCAAAAAAGCGCTTCTTTCTTTTGCTTCTCGCGAGCAGGCTTTTGCCGAAATCCTGGGCGTCACGTCGGTACGGCGCACGGCGCGGGGCAAGCCGGTGATCGACGCGCCGGCGGGGATGAGCGTTAGTTATAGCGGGGATTTGTGTCTGCTGGCGGTGAACGGCGCCGGCGACGTGGGCGTCGATATGGAAGTTGTGCGGGAGGATCTGGATTTTATGGGGATCGCCAAGGCTTGCTTTGCGCCGGCGGAGATTTTGCTGCTGGAGGCGCTGCGCGGCCGGCGGCGCGTGGAGAATTTTTTTGCGCTGTGGACGGGCAAGGAGGCGGTGCTGAAATTTTTGGGGCAGGGGATCGCAGGGGGGATGGCGTGGCCGTGCCTGGCGGATTTGCAGCTGGGGGGGCGGGCGGTGGTGGATGGGATTGAGGTGGCGGTGTCGCGGCGGCGGTTTGGCGGGCGCGAGATTGTGACGGCGGTGGCGGTGGGGGCGTGCTTGTCCGGTTAGGGGGCGCGACGCATAAGGGCGGCATGAGCGAACTGGCGGCCGTGCTGATGGATGTGGAGGGGACGACCACTCCGGTTGCTTTTGTCACCGAAAAATTATTTCCGTATGCGCGGGCCAGGCTGGCGGCTTGGTGCGCGGCGCATGCGGGGCACGCGGCGCTGGCGGCGGTGCCGGGCGAGGACAAGGCGGCGGCGCTGGCGGGGTGGATGGAACGGGACGAGAAGGTGACGGCGCTGAAGGAGGTGCAGGGTTTTATCTGGGCCGAGGGGTATGGCAGCGGCGAGATTCTTGGGGAGGTTTATCCGGATGTGGCGCCGGCGCTGCGGCGGTGGGCGCGGGCGGGGGTGAAACTGTTTGTTTATTCGTCTGGGTCCGTGGCGGCGCAGAAGCTGCTGTTTGGGCACAGCGCGGCGGGCGATCTTTCGGGGCTTTTTGGCGGGTTTTTTGATACGCGGGTGGGGGCGAAGCGGGAGGCGGCGAGCTATGCCGCGATTGCCCGGGGCACCAATGTGGTGGGTGGGGAGATGCTGTTTTTGTCGGATGTGGGGGAGGAGTTGGACGCGGCGCGGGCGGCTGGTCTGGTGACGTGCCAGTTGGTGCGGGCGGCGGATGGCACGCGGGCGTGCGGGCGGCATGAGGTGGCGGCGGATTTCGACGAGGTGGCGCGGAAATTCGGGTTGCCGGAAGGCGCATGAATTTTTTTCGGCGCGCGCGGGCGTGGGCGGTTAGCGCGCCCGGCAAATGCTTGTGGTGGGGGTTTTGCTGCGCGCTGGCGTTGCCGCCTCTGCACCTTTTGCCCGTGCTGCTGTTCGCGGTGCCGGCGTTCTTGCGGCATCTGGGGGCGGCCAAAAACTGGCGGGCGGCGGCTTGGCGGGGGTGGCTGTTCGCGTGGGGGTTTCAGGTGGCGGGGCTGTACTGGATTACCGAGCCGATGATCGCGCAGTGGTGGCTGTACTGGTGGCTGGTGCCGACCGGAGAGCCGGCGCTGGCGGCGGTGATCGCGCTGCTGTTTTATGTGCCGGGGGCGGTGGCGGCGTATTGGGCGCGCCCGGGTTTTGCGCGCGTGCTGGTGTTCGCGGGCGCTTACACGGCGGCGGAAATGGCGCGGCAGAATATGGTGGAGGATTTCATCTGGAACGCGTGGGGCACGGATTGGGCGATACCGGGGCCGGTGGGCACGGTGATGATCCAGCTGGCGAACGTGGTGGGGGTTTATGGGCTGACGCTTTTGACGGTGCTTTTGGCGGCCTCGCCGTTGTTCGGCCGGCGCGGGGTTTTGGCGGCGGCTTTGGGGCTGGCGGCGTGGGTGTGTTTTGGCTGCTGGCATCTGACGCTGCCCACCAGGCCGCCGGGCGTAAAACTGGCGCTGGTGCAGCCGGATTTTCCGGTGCCGGGGCTGTATGACCGTGCCTCGCTGCTGGCGCGCTGGCGGCAGTTGGAGGCGATGAGCGCGGCCGGGCTGCGGGCGGGGGCCAACGCCATCGTGTGGCCGGAAGGGGCGGTGCCCTATACGCTGGGCGACCCGGCGGGGGATGCCGAGCTGCGGGCGGCGCTGGCGCAGGTGACGGGAAACACGCCGGTGATCGCCGGGGCGATTCGGGTGGCTGGGCCGAACGATTACCGCAATTCCATCGTGGCGATCGATGGGCCGGGACCGTTTGTGGGCGTTTACGACAAATGGCAACTGGTGCCGTTTGGCGAGTTCATGCCGCGCTGGGTGCCGCTGATGATCACGCCGAAGGAACTGGGCGAAGGGTTTACGCCGGGGCCAGGGCCGGCGACGCTGCACATTCCGGGGCTGCCGCCGGTCGGGCCGTTCATTTGCTACGAATCGGTCTATTCCGGGCAATTGGTGGATGAGCGGGACCGGCCGGCCTGGCTGGTGAACGTGACGGACGATTCCTGGTTCGGCAATTCTGCGGGTCCGCGGCAACATTTTGCCGACGTCCGGTTGCGCGCGGTGGAAGAGGGGTTGCCGATCGCGCGCGCGGCAAATTCCGGTATCTCCGGCATGATCGACGCGTTCGGAAAAGTGGATTCGCGGCTGGAGCTGGGGCGGCAGGCCGTGCTGGTGGTGGATTTGCCGGGAAATCTGCCGCCTGGCATCTATGCGCGGTTGGGGCTTTGGGTGCCGTTTATGCTGGCGATGGCGGCAATGGTTTCAGGATTTTTGATGTCGATTTTAAGTCTGCATAAATTACAAGACGTTAAGCACGGAATGTCTCTTTAATAAGCCAGCCGTTTTGTTTTTATATTGTCTTATTGGTTAACCTCTGGTAACTGAATTCCAAACGGCACAATTGTGGCGGGTGGCTATTCTAGGTTGCCGGAAAATCTTGTTGCGGCGCTTAGATTGAGTAGAATATGCCAGTATGGCGGCGAGTGGGATTAACATAGAGTAAAGCGGCGAGAGCCGCGGATGTCGGAGATGAATTTTCTGATGGCTGAAGACACTGTTGAGGCGCCGGGACGGGACAGCCGGCCAAGCCCGATTGATATCCATGTCGGGTCGCGCGTGCGGCTGCGGCGTACGCTTTTGGGGATGTCGCAGGAACGGCTGGGGGACGCGCTGGGGCTGACCTTCCAGCAGGTGCAGAAATACGAGCGCGGGGTGAATCGGGTGGGGGCTTCCCGGCTGTTCGACATCTCCCGCGTGCTGGACGTGCCGATTTCGTATTTTTTTGACGACATGCCGGAGGGGATGAGCGAAACGCCGGTGAGCGGGCCGCGCGGCCGGATGTACGGGTTCGCGGAAGCGCAGGAACCTTTCGCGCCGGGCGTGGACGACCATATGAACAAGCGCGAGACGCTGGAACTGGT
>PLFB01000036.1 GCA_003137135.1 Acetobacteraceae bacterium | reverse complement strand
GAAGCAAAAAACTTCTATTAACTGCGGGCCTAGACCACACCTTCGCCACGCCCCCAATTAACAAGAGTTTTTTTGCTTCCCCAGGCGGGGCGCCTTTTTTTGCAAAAAAAGAAGTTCTTTCTTCCTTTACAACGCCACTAAGGCACCAACACCGTACTCCCCGTCGTCTTCCGCCCTTCCAGCGCCGCATGCGCCGCCGCGGCATCCGCCAGCGGAAACGTCTGGTTCACCCGAATCTTCACCGCCCCCGACTCCACCACCGCGAACAAATCGCTGCTGCACGCCAACAAATCCCCGTGCGAGGCCGTATAGCTCGCCAAACTCGGCCGCGTCAGAAACAAGCTCCCCTTCGCCCCCAGCATGGAGATATCCACCGGCGGCACCGGCCCCGAGGCATTGCCATAGCTCACCATATACCCCAGCGGCGCCAGGCTATCCAAACTCGCGACAAACGTATCCTTGCCCACGCTGTCATACACCACCGGCACCATCGCNNGTACACCCCAGATAATTCGCCCATTGGCACAGGATCAGCCCCACCCCGCCCGCCGCCGCGTGCACCAGGATCGTGTGCCCCTTCTGCACCCGAAACGTCCGGCGGAGCAGATATTGCGCCGTCATTCCCTGCAGCATCATCGCCGCCCCGGTCTCGAAATCGATCGCATCCGGCAGCTTCACCAACCGGTCCGCGGGGATCACGCGCTCGGTCGCATACGCCCCGATCGGCCCGCCGGCGTAAGCCACCCGCTCCCCCGGCTTCAAGTCCGACACGTCGCTGCCGACCGCCAGCACGGTCCCGGCGCCCTCCATCCCCGGCGTCGCCGGCAGCGCTGTCTTGTACAGCCCGTTGCGAAAATACACGTCGATGTAATTCAGCCCCACCGCCGCGTGCCGGATCAGCGCCTCCGTCGGGCCTGGCGTCGGCGTCGGCACCGGCTCCCATTTCAGCACCTCTGGGCCGCCAACCTCATGCATACGGATCGCTTTGGACATTGTCTTTTATCCTAAAAAGTTCGGCGCCTTTTCCAGCGCCAGCAGCCAGCGTTTGGTCGGCAACCCGTCGCCGCCCGAATACCCCCCAATCCCCCCGACCGCCACCACGCGGTGACAGGGTATAAAAATCGGTATTTTGTTGCGCCCATTCGCCCCGCCCACCGAGCGCGGGCTNNTCAGCGCCTGCCACACGCGCAATTGATAAGCCGTCCCGGCCGGCGCCAGCGGCAATTCCTCATCCAGAGGCTTCCCGTCAAAGTAATCTTCCAGCGCTTGCTTCGCCCGCAGCAAAACCGGCGTCTGCTCCTGGTCCCGTCCCCAGCCCCAATCCACAGCGACAATCGCCCCGTCCTCTTCCGAGACGGTCAAATCCCCCACCGGCGAATGCATCGAAAGCTGTGGCACCCCCCCAAGCTAGAGCGCCCCCCCGCCCCAAGCAAGCCGCCCCCCAACCGTCATTCCCCCAACGCTACCCCACCCGGTCATGCCGCCGAATGCCGGCATCCACGCCTTTCCCTCAAGCGCCCCCGCCTCACGTCAAATGCGGCAACCGCATATATTCCTCACTCTGCATCTCCACCAACCGCGACGCCGTCCGCTCAAATATCGCCGCGCCCTCGCCGCTCTTATACAATTCATCGGGCAACGCCGCCGCCGATGCGTACAATTTCACCCGATGCTCATATAGCGCATCCACCAGCGTCACGAACCGCCGCGCCTCATCAAAATTATCCGGCGACAACCGCGGAATCCCATCAATCAACAAGGCGGAAAAATGCGTCGCCAGCGCCAAATAATCCCCCGGCCCCAGCGCCACCCCGCACAGCGCCGAAAAATCAAACCACGCCACCCCGTTCGCCGCCAGCGGCACCACCACCTTGCGCCCCGACACATACAGAGACTCCGGCCCAGCCGGCACCCCCGCCGTCAACTCGCCAAAAACCTCCTCCAGCGCCGCATCCGCGTACCGGTTCGCCGGCACATACCAGGCCCGCAGCCCCTGCACCCGCTCCCGCCGGTAATCCCTGGCCGCCTCCAGCACCAGCACATCCAGATGCTTCTTGATCAGCGCGATGAACGGCAAAAACGCATCGCGCCCCGGCTTGCCCTTGAACAGATCATCCGGCAGCGTGTTGCTGGTCGCCACCACCACCACCGCCCGCTCGAACAGCGCCTCGAACAGCCGCCCCAGAATCATCGCATCGACGATGTCGTGCACCTGAAACTCATCAAAGCACAGCAGCGCCGCCTCCGCCGCGATCATATCCGCCAGCGGCGGAATCGGATCGCTCACCGCCGGATCGGCCTTGATCTTATGAAACCGCTTATGGGTCTCCTGCATGAACTCATGAAAATGAATTCTGCGTTTTCGGGGCACATCCGCGGCCGCAAAAAACAGATCCATCAGCATGGATTTCCCGCGCCCCACCTCGCCCACCAGGTACAGCCCGTTCGGATGCTCCCCCGCCTCATCCACCTGTTTGCGGCGCAACAGCTTCCCCACCCACCCATTCTGCCCCGCCGCCTTCGGCTGCGGATCATACCCCCGCAACTTCACCCACAACGACTGCAGCTTCTCCGCCGCCATTCCCTGCGCGGCATCGGAATACAGCTCGCCGGACGCCACCAGCGCCCGGTACGCCGGCATCACCCCCGGCGCCACATCCCGCAAAACATCAATATCCGCCATACCGCGGCTCCCCTACGCCACCCGCTTGTGCGCTGCAATATTATTCATCCGCGCGCCATCCGCCCCGCCCTTTTGACAAGCCACCCCCCGCCGCCGCAAATTGCCGCCAACGCCAGATCATCCCACACGGACTGCCAAAAAAATGCTAGCCCTCAACACGCCCCTCGATTTCGACAAATTTGCCGCCACCCCGGTCGCCACCGACCCGTTCCGCCACATCGTGGTGGAAAAATTTGTCAAACCCGAGGCGCTCGCCGCCATCGTCGCCGCCCTGCCCGTGATGCGCGGCCGCGGCAGTTTTCCGGTCGAATCCCTCAAACTCGGCCAGCCCGCCAAAACCCTCCTCGCCGGCCTGGAAGGCGAAGTTTTTCGCAACCTCACCGCCCAGAAATTCGCCCTGGACCTCGCCGGCGCCCCGCTGATGACCACCCTGCGCGGCAACGCCGACGAGAAAGACGGCCACATCCACACCGACTCCACCGCCAAGCGCGTCACCATCCTGCTCTACCTCAACCCCGGCACCGGCGACGCTTTCACCGACCAAAAAGGCTGCCTCCGCCTGCTCCGCGGCCCGAATAATCTGGAAGATTATGCCCGCGAGATCCCCCCGGTCGATGGCACGCTCCTGGTCTTCCCCAACGGCGAGAATACCTGGCACGGCCATAAAACTTTTGTCGGCCAGCGCTACGTCATCCAGATGAACTACATGACCACCAGCGCCAAAGCCCGCGCCGAACTCCGCCGCCACCATGTTTCCGCCTGGCTAAAACGCCTAACCCGAGCCGCGTAGGCCGAGCCGCGTAGGCCGCGCCGCGTAGGCCGGGCCGCGTAGGCCGCGGAAGAGGTCGCTTTTTTAAAAAAAAGCTCCGCAAAAAACTTCTATTTCCCGCGGTTCTTGAGCGGCCACAGTATGGCCACTCAAAAGCCCGCGGGTAGTAAAAGTTTTTTTGGTTACTTTTTTTTCAAAAAAAGTAACTGCTTCCTAAACCTTTTCAGCCGGATGAAACCGTGCATGCGCCCGCACCCGAACCGCGTATTTCCGCCACGCGGATGTACCCACATAGCGGGCAAAGGGCGGCGCCTTTTGCGGGAAGGCGCGCTTGAGCGCGCCGGGGTTGTTTTGCAGGGCCGACTCGGCGCTGCCGAGCCATTCGGGCGAGAGCCGCGCGACGGCGGTATTTTCCGCCGGCGCCGGAATTTTGCCGGCGCGGATCGCGTGCCGCAGCACGCGCAGCGAGACGCCAAGCCGGGCGGCGGCTTCGGGAAAGCCGAGGGAGGCAGGTTCGGTCATGTCGGGGGATTCCATGTTATTCGCCGCCGTCTAGCCTTGCGTGCGCGCGATGGCAATAATGCGCCGGTATTTTGGGAAAAAGCGAAACATCACAGAAGCTTTTAAAAACAGAAATGCGGGTAGTGGGTCAGTTTGAATTTCCGAAGCTGGCCGACGCGGAAGGGCGGCTTTCGGGTGGCAGGCGGCACGAATCAGACATTGGCGACTAGGCCGCCGAGACCGCCTCCCACCCATAGCGGCATTTCGCACCGGAATTCCGCAGTAGCCAAGTCGGTGATTTACTCGGCCCGGTTTCGTGATGTGAAATTTTTGCAGACAGTATGAAAAGGCGGTTGTCGAGAGACCCTGCGCAAGGACATTTTAGCTATCGCCGACCGGATGGTGCACAAAGTTCTCAATACTCGACCGAATGGTGCGAGCGATTGCTGATTGCCATTATGGTGTGGATTTATCACGCAGTGTACTTATTTTGTGCACCAAGACATTCTAGCGCGGCAATATGACTAATTCTCCACTAGCGCTGCCACCCGTTTGATCGCCGCAATAACAATCTCGGGCTGATCGGATTGAACCAAGTGGTTGCTGTGCTCAGCGAAAACCAGCTCGCCGCGCGTTGAAAGTGCGGCCAGGCGGCGCTGCCCATCGAGCCACCCGTCCTCCAATACCGCTGCCGGCCCGGGAAAAGGTATACAGTGGGTGATCACTATCAATGGCTTGTTTCCCAGAGAGCCGGCGCCGCCTAGGGCACGGATTGTAGCAGGATCGCGACTTAGCGAGACGGGATCGTCGCCCATGGCCCGGAAAAAGCCTGGAAGAGCGGCAGTTGCTTTGATCGCGCGGTAGGCGTTCACATCGAGACCATCGGGCAACGTCCGCAGGAACGCGGCCGCGAGGCGGACCAAGCCGAGACGGGCGGCGAGCTCGAAAGTGGTCGCGAAATACCCAACCTTTTTTGCGTAATCATCATAGGACGGGCGCAGGATGACTTGTTCTTCGGGCGTATCCACCAGCACCATGCCGGCAACCTCGGTTGGATATTTCCGCGCATAAAGGCGCAAAATCAGCCCACCGAAGGAATGGCCGACCAATATGTAAGGACCGGCCACATTTCCATTTGCCAGCAGAGCATGCAAATCATCCACGCGCGCTTCCAGGTTGCGGTTGCGCGTAGCCGGGTCACTCCAAAGATAACCGGCGCGATCGTATGTGCAGACGCGCGAAAATGCAGCCACCTTGTCCTGGATGGGCCACCACAGAATGGACGGGCTGCCGGCACCCTGCTCGATTACCACTGTAGGGCCAGCGTGCGTGCCTTTGCAGAGCACATGCAACCGCCGGCCGCCGACATCGACCATTTTACCCGGCGGCGGGAACTGGGCGCGGTCCCTCGCCTCCGATATCGCCTCGAAGGCGACGCCAAGGCCAACCAAAGCCATGAGGCCTGCCAGACACCACAACGCCCAACTCATGATCGGCCTCGCCTCGGTTGCCGGGCAAGAATATACATTGATGTATTTAATGCAAGCGTGTATATTTTTGCCATGCCTTCTGCCCGCCCCGATAAAGCCGAGGGAACCAAGCGCGATCGTACGCGCGCGTCGCTGGTGGAGGCGGCCGCCCAGTTGATCGCCGAACAAGGTTACGAGCGAACATCACTGGAGCAGGTAGCGAGCCGTGCAGGCATGACCCGCGGCGCGATCTACGGCAACTTCAAGAATAAGGAGGAATTATTCTTAGCCGTTGTCGCTACGAAATGGCAACCAATTCTTCCGTCGATGCGGCCTGGCGCCAGCTTCGCGGAACAGGTGGACCTACTAGCAGACGCTGTTGTGGCAGCGATGCCAGCGCGGAGGCGCTCGGCCATCGGCGCTGTTTCCTTTCAGCTTTATGCGCTGACGCACGAATCGATGCGGGCGCGCATCGCGCGGGCAAATGAGGAAATCTATCGCCAGATGGCTGCGGGGCTACACGACTTGGGCGCCGAAGCCGATCTTCCCATGGCACCGAAATTATTTGTGAAGGTGGCGCACGCCCTGATTGATGGCCTGATGTTTTTGCATGCGCTAACGCCCGACCTCATTGACGCCGATGCGGTCCGCGCAGCAATTAAGTCCATCGCAAGTAAGACCAAACCGGCAACATAAGTAGTGCGAATTTTTGAATTTTACAACATGCTGAATGTCCGCTTTTCGGCACGAACCGGCCGCCCGTTGATGACCACAATAAGCGCAAAGCGGAATTTCAAACTGACCCACTACCGAAATGCGTGCTTCCGCGGTAACTCCGGGGGATGCTCCCGCGGCTTGCTTGACTTGACGTTACGACCTCACGCCCGCCGGGACAGGCCCCGCCGGGACAGGCCCCGCCGGGATAAGGCCCCGCCGGGATAAGGCCGGAGGGATGACCAGGCCGCACCTCACTGCAACTGCGGCTTCTTCAAAAAACTGCTGCGATCAGCGGATTTCAGCCGCAGCCACGCATCGCGGCCCTTGCGCACGATCCGCAACGGAATCTCGGTCCCCGCCGCGCCGCAATCCCATAGCTTGCGATAAAAATCCGCCAGCCCGTTCACCTCCTCGGCCCCCACATCCGCAATCACATCGCCCTTGCGCAGACCCGCCTGCGCCGCCGGGCCGCCATCGGCCACACTAACCACCACCACCTTGCCGTCGTCCTCGGCGGAGAAAACCCCAAGCCACGGACGCGGCAACCTGGTCGCCGCACCCCGGGTCAGCAGATCATCCAGGATCGGCGGCAGCAGGCTGATCGGCACGGCCATATTGACATCGGTTGGCCCATCGCGCTCGGCCATCTCCAGCCGCAGCGAGCCGATGCCGAGCAGCTCGCCCTGGGCGTTCGTCAGCGCCGCGCCGCCCCATGAAGGGTGCGCGGGCGCGGTAAAAATCCCCTCCTCCAGCAGATACTCCCAGTACCCCGCGAATTCCTGCTTCGCCACGATCCTGGCCTCGACGAACTGCCCGGCGCCGTCCGCGACGATGACGGCATCGCCAGGCATCGCCCGCGCCGCGTCGCCAAACTCCAGCGCCGGCAGGCCGAGCCGGCCGAGCGCCTGCACCAGGCCAAAGCCGGTCTCCTGATCATAGGCCAGCGCATGCCCGGGCAACACGCGGCCCTCGCTGGTGGTCAGCCAGACCTCTTCGGCCTCGGTGATCAGATAGCCGATCGTCAGCACCAGCCCGTTCTCCCGGATCACCACGCCGCTGCCCTCCCTGAGCGTCCCCAGGACCGGCGCGGTAAACGCATCGTCGGGAATAGCCGCCCGGACCGACACGATTGAACGTAAAATTTGATCGATTTTCATTTTTTCCGCACGGCAACAACTAGGTTAGGATAAGCAAGCGGTCGCTTTTTTGAAAAAAAGCTCCGCAAAAAACTTTTTATTCCCCCCGGGCCGTTGCGCGGCCATACTGTGGCCACTCAACAGCCGCGGGGAGCAAAAGTTTGGTTACCCCTGGCGGGGCGCTTTTTTTCAAAAAAGTAACTGCTTCCTTACCCTTCCGAATCACGCCCCAAAACTACGCGCCTGCCCTGGGCGCGGCAAGCCTCTACCGGCGCTCGACCTGGACGTTATCGCGGCCGGATTGTTTGGCCCGGTACAGCAGTTTGTCGGCGGCGGCGAGTGCCGCGTCCGGCGGGTCGGCGAGGTCGGCCCGCGCCAGGCCGATGCTGATCGTGACCGTGAGGTTTTCCGCGGTCATGTGCCACGGATGCTCCGCAATCGCCGCGCGCAGCCGCTCGCAGGCGGCGGCGGCGGGAGCAAGTTCGGATTTGACGAAGACAATCAAAAATTCCTCGCCGCCGTAACGCGCGATCAGGTCGGAGGCGCGCGCGTGGCTGGTCAGGATTTTGGCCGCCTGGCGCAGCACCGCGTCCCCGGTGGCGTGGCCAAAATTGTCGTTGATCTGCTTGAAACGGTCGAGGTCGCACAGCGCCACGCACAGCGCCAGCTCCTCCGCCATGGCGCGGGCAAACAACGCGGCCATTGCCGTGTCCGCATAGCGCCGGTTGTGCAGCCCGGTCAGCGAATCCTGGTTGGCCTTGGCGTGCAGTTCGCGCTTCTCCAGTTCCAGCGCGGCACTCTGCACGCGCAGCCGCTCGGCCTCCAGCCGCGCGCGCTCGGCCTCAAGCTTGGACTTTTCCAGCGCCAGCACGTCCCCCAGCATGCGTGTGCGGGAGTTGGCGACCGCGGTATTGTACGCCCGCTCGATCGCGTGCGCCTGCTTGTAGTGCTTCAGCGCCCCGCTCTCATCGCCGGCGGATTCCAGCGCCGTCGAAAGCTGCATATGGATGCGCCCCAGCAACGGTTTTTCACCCTGCCGCTCGGCCTCCGGCAGAATTTTTTGCAGCCGCGCGATCGCCTCCCCGGTTTCCCCCTGCAGCAATTTTACGCGCGCGAAAAAATGTTCCGTCATCAGCAGCAGGTTGGCGTGGCCATGCGTCCTGGCGAGTGCCAGCGCGGTCTCGAGCTCGGCCAGGCCAGCCTCAAATTCTCCCGTCAGCGCCAGCAGAAAACCCAGATTGCCCAGCGCCAGAGCCTGCTGATAGGTGTTCTGCCCGCCGCGCACGAAATCCAGCGCCTGGCGCGCCATCGCGATGCCCTCCGCGAGCTGCGCTGGCGTCGGTTCGGCCATGCAATGGATATTGTCGGCGATGTTATTCAGGATGCAGAATTTTTCCGCCGGCCCCAGCGCTTCAGCGAGGCCCAGGGCGTCGCGCATCACCGCGTCCGCGGCGGCCGAATCGCCCAGACTGTTATGCACCACGCCGGTGCGGTTCAGCGCCCAGTACAGCAGCCGCGCATCGCCCAGCCGCGCCGCGATATCGCGGCTTTTGCCGACCGCCCGCAGCGCTTCCTCGTGCAGGCCCAGCAGCACGTAGATCAGCGTCAGATCCGTCAGCGTCTCCGAGAGCAAAGCCGCTTCCCCGGCCTGCTCGAACAGCTGGCAGGCGAGCTCATAGGCCGCGGCCGCCTCTTCGTTGCGGCCGGCCCGCATGCACAAATGCGCCTTTTGCCGCAGCGCGGCACCCTGCTGCGCGGGCAGGGCGGCGATCGCGGCGGCGCGCGCGGCGAGCGCGATGGCCTGGGCCAGTCCGGCGGTGGACTGCGCGGCCTCGGCGGCGGCGAGCAGGTCTTCAAAGCTGAGCTGTGATCCCGAATCGGCCATATTATTTCTATAGTTAACGGTTTTCGGAATTTAAAGTTCTTCGCCAGGGCGTAGGACGGTTTGATGACGCCGGTTTTTTGAATTTTTACGGCGGTGTGGCGGAGGCAACACAATGTTTTTCGTTCATTCTTCAGTAACCGGATTCTGTTAGGAATTTGTGCACTATTCTCGAATAAGCCGGGGCCGGCAACAACCAAGGCTTAACTTCCGGGCATGGCTCTCTCCCACTCGCAGACATCCGAATCGCTGGAATCCGAATCGCTGGAAAGCGAATTGCAGGACTATGCACTGCTCGCCGCGGCACTCGGCGGCGGCGCGCCCAGCCTCGCGGCCGGCCGCGGCGCCGGCGCGCTCGCCACCGCCGCGACCGCCGCCTGCGATGCCGCGGCCATCGCCGCATTTCACGCCGCGACCGCCGCGCCGCACGCGTTCAAAACCGTCATCGGGCCGGCGCTTAAAAGCCGGCTGGGGGTGGCGGCGGTTGCCGGCGTGCACTGGCTGGGCGCGGACGGCGTGCTGGCCGGCGGCGTCTTCGTGCTGGCGCCGGTCAGCGCCGCGGCCGAACCGGCGCTGACCGCGCTGGCCCGCCGCCTGAGCGCGCAACTGCGCCTGCGGGCGGCCGTGCGGCGCCAGCGCGACCCTCTCACCGCCACGGATGCCCTGACCGGCCTGCTAAACCGCCAGAACTTTGACGCCGCGCTGGCGAGCGAATGGCAACGCGCCAGGCGCGCCAGATCGCCCATCGGGCTGCTGCTGTTCGAGCTGGACGGCCTTGCCAGAATCGCCGCCCCAGGCGGGCGCGCCAGCAGGGACGCGGCGCTGCGCCAGGTCGCGGCCTGCCTGCAGGACAGCGTCTCGCGCGGCGGCGACGTCGTGGCGCGGTTTTGCGAGGAGTCCTTTGCGATCCTGCTGGCCGAGGTCAATCCCGCCCGCACCGGCGCCGGCGCCGTCGCGGAACGCTGCCGCGCCGCGGTGGAACGCCTGGCTTTGCCGAACGGCGCCGGGGGTTGCCTGACGCTCAGCGGCGGCGCGGTGGCGCTGGTGCCGGACGCGGCGGAGCCGTCCAGGCTGCTGCAGCGGGCCGATTCGGCGCTCTACATGGCCAAGGACCGCGGCGGCAACCGCATCTGCGCCTTCGCCGCCAGGCAGCAGGAAGTCAGGCAAGTCAGCAGCGCTTTTTAAAAAAAGCGNNTTTTTTTCAAAAAAAGAACTTCTTGCTTTCTGCTTAACCCCAATGCCCCGGCACCCACACCCAGTGCCCATATCTCGGCGCCCAGTAGCCGTCTATCCAGTGGTGCCAATACGGCTGGCGCGCCAGGTAGGCGCCGGAAACCCAGTAATAGCCGTGGCCGGACCATACCCAGTGGCCGGGGCGCCAGATATATCTGCCGCCCGGCGCCACGGGAATGAATTCGTGCCGCGGCGGCGGCGGCGCGTACCAGCCGTGCGGATACGGCGGCAACGGCTGGGCGGCGGCCAGGCCGGTGCAGCCGACCGTGGCCAGCGCCACGATGGAGACGAATTTCGCGAGCTTTTTGCGCAGCATGACAATCCTCGTGTGGTGGGCGACGCCGCTTATTTAGCGCGCGCTCGTGTCCAGAGTGTGGCGGCCGTGTTGCGATTGTTTTCGGCGTATGCGTGATTGTTACAATCGGGGTTGAAACCCGCCGGCCGTGCGACGACCTTTTTGGCGGTTTGCAAGGTAAGGAGTGTTTTGATGGCCGTTGCCGTGAATTTGCCGGCGGTGCCCAGTTTCCGCCAGGTGCTGGACGACCCCGCGGTCATTCTGCCGTTTCTGCTCAACAACGCGGTGCACGTGATCGGCGCGGCGGTGATTCTGGCCGCCGGCATCTGGGTTTCCGGCTGCGCCGACCGCCTGGTGCGCAAGGCCCTGGCCGAGTCCAAGCACGTGGACGAGATGTTGCGCGGCTTCTTCGCCTCGATCGCGCGCTATTTCGTGCTGGTGGTGACGGTGCTGGCGGTGCTCTCGCAATTCGGCATCCAGACCACCAGCCTGGTCGCGGTCATCGGCGCGGCCTCGCTGGCGATCGGCCTGGCGCTGCAGGGCACGCTCTCCAACCTGGCGGCCGGCGTGATGCTGCTGATTTTCCGCCCCTTCCGGATCGGGCATTCGGTCACGCTCGGCGGCAATACGGGGACGGTAAAAGCGCTTTCGCTGTTCTGGACGGAGATTGTGACGGACGGGAATGTGCAGATCATCATCCCGAATGGCAGCGTGTGGGGCACGGCGATCAAGAACATGAGCGTCTATGACGCGCCGGTGGCGACGGTGGAGTTGCGGATGCCGGTGCCGCATGGGGTTGGGCTGGAGGATGCGCGGCGGCGGGTGTTGCGGATTGTGGAGACGGTTGCGGGGGTGAAGGCGGCGCCGGCGCCAAAAGTTTATTTGGACCGGGGCGGGGCGGATAATGCGATGCAGCTGGTGGCGGTTTATGCGCCGGCGGCGGGGGCGGAGGCGCAGGTGCGGACGGATATTTTGCGGGGGGTTGATGGGGTGATGGAGGCTGTTAGTTAGAGTAACAATAGGACAGGGGTGTTGTCGATTGTGCGTTGACGCACAAAGGACAGGTAAGTTGACCTGACGTTTTTAGGGGATTGGATTGGTTGGGTTTAGCGGTTTTCCGGGGGGATGGATTTTAGTTTGGCGATGAGGTTTTGGATGTGTTCGGGGGATTTGGAGAGGTGGGTGCGTTTTTGTGATGGGGGCTGGTGGGTGAGGGAGATGCCTTGGACCCAGGGGGTGGCGGGGCGGATGGGGCGGGGCGCAAAATTGCCGCCGCAGTTGGGGCAGATGTTTTGGAGGTGGGTTTTCACGCAATCGGCGCAAAAAGTGCATTCGTAGGAGCAGATTCGGGCGAGGGGGGAGGATGGGGGGAGATCGGTGTCGCAGAATTCGCAGTTGGGGCGGAGGGTGAGCATTGCAGATCGGCTATTTGAGTGTCTGGAATTAAAGATGGTCTAGAAGTGTCTTCCACGCCTTCCTATGGCGTGGCTGTGTGCTGAATTGGTCAAGTTGAACGCCAATGCCTGTTACAAAATGGCGAATGCCGTCTTCGCCAAGTATCGGCAAATGCCCCCGCATAAGATCACCAATCTTAACCTGAACCGCCCCGGGTTTCCCGG
>PLFB01000094.1 GCA_003137135.1 Acetobacteraceae bacterium | reverse complement strand
CCCCCGCCGCCGCCACCGCCCCAGCACGAAAAAAAGCCCGGCCAGCCGTACTAACGGCTCACGGGAACGCGGCGCCAGAAGGACCCAATGGCCCCGCCCGCACGCTGTTGCGCGCGATCAAAGCCAACCCTGAGGCGCTCCGCAAAGCCGTCGCCGCCGCTTGAAAAGCAAGCAAGCGGTCGCTTTTNNTGAAAAAAAGAACCAAAAAACGTCTACGACCCCCGGCTTTTGCGCGGCCATCATGTGGCCGCTCAAACGCCGGGGGAATCAAAAGTTTTTTGCGGAGCTTTTTTTCAAAAAAGCGACCGCTTCCTCGCCCCCGCCGCCCGAACCGCCCCCACCGTCGGATACCCATTCACCGCCATCAGCAAATCCGCCTCCGCCAGCAGACTTTTCAGCACATGCGCCGCCCCCGCCGCGCCGCCCAGCGCCAGCCCGTAGCAATACGGCCGCCCCACGCCCACAGCCGCCGCACCCAGGGCCAGCGCCTTCACAATATCGCTCCCGGACCGCACTCCGGAATCGAACAGCACCGGCACATCGCCGCACGCCGCCACCACATCTGGCAGCATGTCGATCGCGGCGATTCCCCCATTCGCCTGCCGCCCGCCATGGGTCGAGCAATAAATCGCATCCGCCCCGAGATCGATGCCCCGCCGCGCGTCATCCGGATGGCAAATGCCTTTCAGAATCAGCGGCAATTTCGTCAGCGACCGCAGCCACGGCATATCATCCCAGGTCAGCACCTTCCCGAACGTCGCCGCCCATTGCCGCACCGCCGCGGCGCCGTCTTCCTCCGGTGGTTTTGCCAGCATCCCCCGAAACACCGGGTCGCCAAAGTAATTCATCAGCACGTGCCCGCGCAGCTGCGGAAAATTGCCGGCGTTCAAATCGCGTGGCCGCCAGCCGGTCACCCAGGTATCCAGCGTCACCACCAGCGCCTTGAACCCCGCCGCCTCCGCGCGCCGCACAAGACTCTCCGCCAGTTCCTGGTTTTTCGGCGTATAAAGCTGAAACATCCCCGGCGTATCCCCCAGCGCCGGCCGCACCACCTCCAACATGTCGTTGGCGAGCGTGGACTGGCAAAGCGGCACCCCGGTCAGCGCCGCCGCCCGCGCCGCCGCCAGATCGCCATGTCCATCCTGCGTGCAAATTCCGTTGATCCCGACCGGACACATGAACAGCGGCGACCGCCAGGTCATGCCCAGCAGTGAGACCGACAGGTCGGTATTCGCGCAATCCACCATCATGCGCGGCACCATCCCCCAGCTCTGAAACGCCTCGGCGTTGCGGCGCTGCGTGAACTCATCCCCGCAGCCGCCCTGCAGGTAATTCAGCACATCCGGGGCAAGCGCCGCGCCGGCGCGTTGCTCCAGCGTGGCGAAATCAACCGGCCATGCCGGCAGCACGCCGGCCAGCGCCTTGAGATAAATTTCCAACTGATAGTCGCCGAACACCGGCATGGTTTCTCTCCCGTTTTACCCCGAGCAAAGCAGCCAACGCCCCAAAAGTCCACGCCGCGCCGGCCCGCTCGACCCCGCCCGTGCCGTTCGCGATCCGGGGCAAGTGTTACGGCGCACGCCAGTCAGGTACGAATGCAAAACAAAGCCGGCGTGGCAGACAGCGCGGACCGGTCATCATCATGTTCCGCCCCGGCCGTTAGCCCCGCGGCCAATCTCCGCCGTGCCGCCGCCTGCTTGACAGGCGCGTGCACATGGGCGTCAGATAGTTGCAGAAGACTGAGCGTTTGCGGCCGCGGCCACAGGCGTGGATTTAAAAATAACCTGTCAAACAGACAGGAGACGGGGCCGGACCATGGAAGGAACTGCCGATTATTGGGTATTGCTGGTCTATGCCGCCGCCGTGATCGTTCTGGTCGCCGGCATGGTCGGCGTGTCATATGCGCTCGGCCAACGCCATCTGCGCCCGGCCACCATCCAGCCGTTCGAATCCGGCATCGTATCCGTCGGCTACGGGCGCTTCCGGCTGCCGGTCCAGTTCTACCTGATCGCGATGTTTTTCGTGATCTTCGATCTCGAAGCCGCGTTCCTTTACGCCTGGGCCACCGCGGTGCGCGCCGCGGGGTGGAGCGGCTACATCGTCATCGCCATTTTCATCGCCACACTGATCGCGGCGCTGGTCTATCTCTGGCGCGCCGGCGCGCTCGAATGGGGGCCGCGGCCCCGCAAGCTGGCCCGCACGCTACCCGCGCAAAAGGCCGGCTGAGGGGATGCGCTTCACCCTCACGAAGGCCACGTCCGGAGGACAGAAAATCTCCACCACCGCGCCGCTGCTCCGCGCCGGCACGCCATCCGGTCCGCACCCGCAGGGCGGCACTTTTACCGACGCGGTGCGCCGCAACGTCGCGCTGGCCAGCCTCGACGGCATGGTCGCCTGGGGCCAGAAAAACTCGGTCTGGCCGTTCAACTTCGGGCTCTCCTGCTGCTATGTCGAAATGGCCACCGCGTTTACCAGCAAGTTCGACATCGCCCGCTTCGGCTCCGAAGTGCTGCGCGCCACCCCGCGCCAGGCCGACCTGATCGTCATCTCCGGCACGGTGTTCGTGAAAATGGCGCCGGTGATCAAGTGGCTGTACGATCAGATGCTGGAGCCGCGCTGGGTGATTTCGATGGGCGCCTGCGCCAATTCCGGCGGCATGTACGACATCTACGCCGTGGTGCAGGGCGCGGACAGTTTTCTGCCCGTGGACGTCTATGTCCCCGGCTGCCCGCCGCGCCCGGATGCGCTGCTCGAAGGCCTGATGCTGCTGCAGCGCTCGATCGGCACCGACCGCCGGCCGCTGAGCTGGATGGTCGGGCCGCAGGGCGTGCAAAAAGTCGAGCGGCCAAACTTTCGGGACCTCAAGCGCGCCGAACGCCAGGCCGCGACCGTCCTGCCCTCGCCGGATCACGTCTGAGGGAGGCGGGAATGCTGAGCGCGGTCGATAGCATTCCCCAAACGCCAGCCGAGCAGTTTCTTTTGCGCGACCTGCACCAGCGATTTGGGCCGATCGCGATCACGGTTCAGAAAACCGCCGATGACATCCCGACCTTTTGGGTCGATCGCGACACGGCGCATGACGTGCTGCAGCATCTGCGCCGCGGCGCCGAACGGCCGTTCCGCGTGCTCTACGATCTTACCGCGGTCGATGAGCGCCTGCGCGCGCACCGCGACGGCCTGCCGCCGGCCGATTTCACGGTGGTCTATCACCTGATGTCCTTCGAGCGGAACGAAGACCTCCGCATCAAGGTGGCGCTGCAAGAGCGCGCGCTCGAACTGCCGAGTGCCGCAAAAATCTGGCCGAACGCGAACTGGTACGAACGCGAGGTCTGGGATCTTTTTGGCATCACCTTCACCGGCCATCCAAACCTGCGCCGCATCCTGACCCCGCCGACCTGGACCGGCCATCCGCTCCGAAAGGACCACGCCGCGCGCGCCACCGAAATGGGCGCCTATGTGCTCACCGAGGACCGCGAACTCGCCGAACAGGAGGCGCTGCGCTTCAACCCCGAGGAATGGGGCATGCAGCGCCACAGCGAGACCGCCGATTTCATGTTCTTGAACCTCGGCCCGAATCACCCCAGCGTGCACGGCGTCTTCAGAATCATCCTGCAGCTCGAGGGCGAGGAAATCATCGACGCGGTGCCCGAAATCGGCTTTCATCACCGCGCCGCGGAGAAGATGGGCGAGCGCCAGACCTGGCACACCTACATCCCCTATACCGACCGCATCGATTATCTCGGCGGCGTCATGAACAATTTCCCCTACGTAATGGCGGTGGAAAAACTCGCCGGCATAGACGTCCCACCGCGCGCGCAAACAATCCGCATCATGCTGGCCGAATTGTTCCGCATGGCGAGCCATCTGGTTTTTTACGGCACCATGTCGCAGGACGTCGGCCAGCTCTCGCCGGTATTCTACATGTTCGCGGACCGCGAGCGCGTGTTCCACATCATCGAGGCGATCTGCGGCTTTCGCATGCACCCGGCCTGGTTCCGCATCGGCGGCGTGGCGGCGGATTTGCCGCAGGGCTGGGACAAAATGATCCGCGACTATCTGGACTACCAGCCCAAGCGGCTCGACGAATATCAGAAACTCGTGATGCAGAACCGCATTTTTAAGGCGCGCACGGTCGGTGTCGGGGCCTACACGCTGGAGGAGGCGTATGACTGGGGCGTCACTGGCCCGGGCCTGCGCGCCTGCGGTCTCGCCTGGGACTTTCGCAAGCAGCGCCCGTATTCCGGCTACGACCAGTTCGATTTCGAAATACCGACCTGCCAGAACGGCGATTGCTACGACCGAGTGGTGGTGCACATCGAGGAGATGCGCCAGAGCCTGCGCATCATCCGCCAGTGCCTCGAGAACATGCCGCCCGGCCCCATCCGCTCTTCGCACCGCCACGCGACGCCGCCGCTCCGGGATAACACGATGCGCGACATCGAAACCCTGATCACGCATTTTCTCGGCGTCAGCTGGGGACCGGTGCTGCCACCCGGCGAGGCGATGGTCAGCATCGAGGCCACCAAGGGCATCAACGGCTACTACCTCACCGCCGACGGCGACAGCCAGTCCTACCGCACCCGCATCCGCACGCCCTCGTTTCCGCATCTGCAAATGATCCCGCTGATCAGCCGCGGCGCCTACGTCGCCGACCTGATCGCGATTCTGGGCAGCATCGATTTTGTGATGGCCGATGTTGACCGCTGAAGCGGAACCACTGGACGCCGCTTTGCGCGCGCAGATCGCGGACCTGGCGCAGCACGCCGAATTTTCCCGCGCGGCCTGCACCGACGCGCTGAAACTCGTGCAAAAACGTTACGGCTACGTCTCGGATCGCCACCTGGACGAGGTCGCCGCACTCATCGGCATGACGCCCGCCGAACTCGACGGCGTGGCCACCTTCTACAATCTGATTTTTCGGCGCCCGGTCGGCCGGCACGTGATTCTGCTCTGCGACAGCAATGTCTGCTGGGTGATGGGCGAAGCCGGCGCGCGCGCGCAAATCCGCGAACGCCTCGGCATCCTGCCGGGCGAAACCACCGCAGACGGCCGTTTCACGCTGCTGCCCATCGTCTGCCTCGGCCATTGCGACCACGCGCCGGCGATGATGGTGGACGACGACCAGTACGGCGATCTGAACCCGGAACGGCTCGAAGCCATTCTCGACCGGTACGCATGAGAACGATGATGGAAAAGCCCCTCACCGCCATGCTGCAGCCCGACGGCCAGCCGCTTGATATGGCCGGCTATGAACGCGCCGGCGGCTACCAGGCGCTGCGCAAAGCGCTCACGATGCAGCCGGAGGCGATCACCGCGGAGGTCAAGCGTTCAAAACTGCGCGGCCGCGGCGGTGGCGGCTTCTCCACCGGCCGCAAATGGGAGGCGGTGCCGCACGACGCGCCCCGGCCGCGCTATTTGGTCGTCAACGCCGACGAAATGGAGCCCGGCAGTTTCAAGGACCGGCTGCTGCTCGAACAGACGCCGCACCAGATGATCGAATCGGTCATCATCAGCGCGTTCGCGATCCAGGCCGAAATCGCCTACATTTTTGTCCGCGCCGAATATGTGCGCTCGCTCTCGGCGCTGGCCCGCGCGCTCGCCGAGGCGCAGGCGCGCGGCTATGTCGGCGCCGACATTCTGGGCTCCGGCTTCGCCCTCACCATCCACGTGCACGCCAGCGGCGGCCGCTACATCTGCGGCGAATCCAGCGCCCTTCTCACGGCGCTGGAAGGCCGCCGCCCGCTGCCCCGCTCCCGCCCGCCGCGCTCGGCGCAAAGCGGACTGTGGGGCAAACCAAGCGTGGTCAACAACGTCGAAACCCTGTGCTGCGTGCCGCACATCGTCGAGCGCGGCGCCGATTGGTTTCTCGGCCTCAGCCGCTGCGCCGATGGCGGCACCAAGCTTTTCGGCATGAGCGGCCGGGTCAAGCGCCCCGGCCTGTACGAACTTCCCCTCGGCACCCCGCTCATCGAAATCCTCGAGGAACACGCCGCCGGCATGCAGGACGGCTACCAATGCCGGGCGGTGCTGCCGGGCGGCGCCTCCACCGCCTTCGTCATGCGCGAAGATTTTTACGTCGCGATGGATTATGACGCGGTCAAAACGGTCGGCAGCGGCCTTGGCACCGGCAACGTCATGGCGCTCGATGACCGCCGCTGCCCGATCGGCCTGCTGCGCAACCTGGAGCATTTTTTCGCGCAGGAATCCTGCGGCTGGTGCACCCCCTGCCGCGACGGCCTGCCCTGGGTCGAGCGCATCCTGGCCGCGATCGAGGCCGGCGAGGGTGAGCCAGAGGACATCGAAACGCTCGCCCGCCATGTCGATTTTCTAGGCCCCGACTTCACCTTCTGCGATCTGGCGCCGGGCGCCATGCAGCCGCTCGGCAGCGGCCTGAAATATTTCCGGGCCGAGTTCGAGCAGCATGTCAACGAAAAGCGCTGCCCCTGGCATGAGAGCGCGGGCGGCTGGGCATGACGCATTTTCTGGTGGACGGCAAAACCTATACCGCCAAGCCGGACGACAATGTGCTGCAGGCCTGCATCGGCGCCGGGCTGGATTTGCCGTATTTCTGCTGGCATCCCGCACTCGGCTCGGTCGGCGCCTGCCGCCAATGCGCCGTCAAGCAATATGCCGGCGCGGACGATGCGACCGGCACGATGGTGATGGCCTGCATGACGCCGCTCGCCGAAGGCGCGCGGTTTTCGCTCGCCGACCCGCAGGCCGTATCGTTTCGCGCCAGCGTGATCGAGTGGCTGATGATCAACCATCCGCATGATTGCCCGGTCTGCGAGGAAGGCGGCGAGTGCCATTTGCAGGACATGACGATGATGACGGGCCACGCCTACCGGCGCTACCGATTTTCCAAGCGCACCCATCGCAACCAGAATCTCGGCCCGTTCATCAAGCACGAAATGAATCGCTGCATCGCCTGCTACCGCTGCACGCGGTTCTATCGCGACTACGCCGGCGGCCGCGACCTCGACGTCTTCGCCGCGCACGACCACGTCTATTTCGGCCGTCACGCCGACGGCGCGCTCGAGAGCGAATTTGCCGGCAATCTGGCGGAAATCTGCCCGACCGGCGTGTTCACCGACAAGACTTTTTCGGCCCGTTTCGCGCGCAAATGGGACATGCGCGGCGCGCCCTCCATCTGCGTGCATTGCGGCGTCGGCTGCAACACCACGGTCAACGAGCGCGCCGGCGAAGTGCGCCGCATCGTCAACCGCTACAACGGCTCTGTGAACGGCTATTTTTTATGCGACCGCGGCCGCTTCGGCCACGGTTTTGTCGGTGCGCCCAGCCGCATCCGCACCCCGCTGGCGCGCGGCGCCGACGGCAAACCGGCAGCGCTCAGCAGCAAGGATGCCATCGCCTCGTTCGCCGCCATGCTGCGGGCCGGTGGCCGCATCATCGGCATCGGCTCACCGCGCGCCTCGCTGGAATCCAATTTTTCCTTGCGCGTGCTGGTCGGGCAGGGGAATTTTTACGCCGGGGTGAGCGCAGGCGAGGCAGCATCTCTGCGCCTCATTGCGCAAGTGCAAAGCTCGGGCGCGGCGCGCATCCCGTCGCTACGCGAGGTGGAACGCGCAGACGCGGCGTTAGTGCTGGGCTCGGACGTGCCGAACGCCGCACCGCTCGCCGCCCTCGCGCTGCGCCAGATGGTGCGCGCCACCGGCTTCGCGCTGGCCGAAAAAGCCAAAATTCCGCACTGGCAGGATGCCGGCGTGCGCACGCTCGCCGGCCCGCTGCGCAGCCCGCTTTTCATCGCGTCTCCGGCGGCGACCAGGCTCGACGACATCGCGCACACCGTCTATCGCGCCGCCCCCGCGGACATCGTCCGCCTGGGCTTCGCGGTCGCCGCCCGCATCGATTTTTCCGCGCCCGCGGTTGCGGATCTCTCCAGCGGCGACGCGGCGCTCGCGCAAAAAATCGCCGACGCGCTGCTGGCGGCGGAAAATCCGCTGATCGTCTCCGGCGTCGAGGCAAGCGATCCCAGCGTCATCGAAGCCGCCGCCAACATCGCCCTGGCGCTCCGGGCGCGCCAGAAAAATCCCGCCCTGCTGTTGAACGTTCCCGAATGCAACAGTCTTGGCCTGGCGCTGATGACGGACGGCCCGTCGGACGTCGAGGCCGCTTTTGCAACGCCGGCCGCACTCGCCATCGTGCTCGAAAACGACCTGTTTCGCCGCGCCGGCGGCGAAGCGCTCGACCCCGCTCTCAAAACCGCGCGCCTCGTCGTGCTCGACCATAGCCAGAGCGAAATGTCGCTGCGCGCCGACCTGGTTCTGCCGGCGGCAAGCTTCGCCGAATCCGGCGGCACGCTGGTCAGCAGCGAAGGCCGCGCGCAGCGTTTTTATCAGCCGATCTTCGCGGAGAGCGAAATGCGCGCCGCCTGGCGCTGGCTCGGCGAAGCCGGCGTGGCCGCCGGCCGCGCGGCTTGCGAAACCTGGAACACCGAGGACGACATTCTTGCCGCCCTGGCCAAAACCTTCCCGGTCTTCGCCGCGGCGCCCCGCGCCGCGCCCGCGGAAAATTTTCGCGTCGCCGGTTGCAAAATCCCCAGCGAGCCGCACCGCTTTTCCGGCCGCACCGCGATGGACGCGGCGCGCAACGTGCGCGAACCAAAACCGCCGGTCAGCGCCGATTCCCCCTTCAGCACCACGATGGAAGGTTTTTACGGCAAAATACCGCCGGCCCTGCTGCCCTACACCTGGGCGCCGGCCTGGAATTCCGTCCAGGCGATCAGTAAATTCCAGTCCGAAATCGGCGGCGAACTTTTGGGCGGCGACCCCGGCATCAGGCTGCTCGAAACACGCGCCGATGCAACCCTGCCCTACTACACCTTCATTCCAAATCCCTTCGCGCCGCGTGAAAAAATGTGGTGGGCGGTGTTTTTGCCGCGCGTCTTCGGCGATGACGAGCAAAGCGCGCTGGCAGCCCCCATCCGCGCGCGCATGGCACCACCGGCGCTGGCGCTCAACGACCAGGACGCGGCGATGATCGGCGCGATCCCGCAACAAATCCTCGCCTTCGAAATCGGCGGAGCGCGCAAAAATCTGGCGGTGGAAATTCGCCCGGAACTGCCGCGCGGCGTGGTGGGCATCTCTGGCGTCCCCGCCATCGCGCACGCCTTGCCGGCGTGGATCAGCATCACCAGGCCGGAGCCCGGTGCAACATGAGCCGCGCCATCACCGCCGGCCTGCTCAACGTCGTGCTCGGCCTGATTTTTTTGATGGTCGCGGCGGCCTTGCTCACCTGGATCGAACGCCGGCTGCTCGGTTTTTTGCAGGACCGCCCCGGCCCCAACCGCGTCGGCCCATCCGGCGTGCTGCAGGTCGCCGCCGACGGCATAAAGCTGTTATTCAAGCAGGACTGGATTCCGCCGTTCGCCGATCCCGGCATTTTCGTCCTCGCCCCCGCCATCTCGATGGTCACCGTCATGCTCGCCATCGCCGTCATCCCGGCCACGCCGGTGGTCGGCATCATCGGCAATCTCAACGTCGGCCTGCTGTTCTTCCTGGCCATGAGCGGGCTCGGCGTCTATTCGGCGGTGCTGGCCGGCTGGTCCTCCAACAACAAATATTCCCTGCTCGGCGGCATGCGCGCCGCGGCGCAGATGGTCAGCTACGAAGTGTTCATGGGCCTGGCCCTGGTCGGCGTGGTCATGCTCGCCGGCTCGTTCAACCTCACCACCATCGTCCACAACCAGCTTCGCCTATGGTACGTCGTGCCCCAGTTCATCGGTTTCGTCATCTTCTTCATCGGCGGCGTCGCCGAAACCCACAGGCTGCCGTTCGATCTTCCGGAAGGCGAAAGCGAGCTCGGCGCCGGTTTCCACACCGAATATTCCGGCATGAAGTTCGGCATGTTCTTCGTCGCCGAATATATCGGCATCCTGCTCGTCTCGGCGATGACGACGGTGCTGTTCCTCGGCGGCTGGTACGGGCCGTTCCTGCCGCCGTTCGTCTGGTTCGGCCTCAAAACGGGTTTCTTCGTCTGCTTCTTCATCCTTTTGCGCGCCGCCCTGCCCCGGCCGCGCTACGACCAGTTCATGGCGTTCGGCTGGAAACTCCTGCTGCCGCTCACTTTGCTCAACATTCTCATCACCGGCGCGCTTATGCTCGGCCTGCCGGCGCCAACCTAGAGGAGCCCAAAATGCTCAGTTCGGTCCGCACGCTCTGGTACACGTTTCTCCACCTCTTCCAGCGCAACGTTACGGTTTCCTATCCCGAGCAGATGCCCTACCTCGCCCCCCGCACGCGCGGCCGCATCATCCTCACGCGCGATCCGGACGGTGAAGAGCGCTGCGTCTCCTGCTATCTCTGCGCGGTCGCCTGCCCGGTCGATTGCATCAGCCTCCAAAAAACCGAGGCGGATGGCCGCTGGTATCCGGAACACTTCCGCATCAACTTTTCCCGCTGCATATTCTGCGGCTTTTGCGAGGAAGCCTGCCCGACCTACGCCATCCAGCTCACCCCGGATTTCGAGATGAGCGAATACAACCGGCAGAACCTGGTCTATGAGAAGGAAGACCTGCTCATCGCCGGCACCGGCAAATACCCGGACTATAATTTCTACCGCGTCGCCGGCCTCGCGGTGCCGGGCAAGGACAAGGGCGAGGCGGCGCACGAGCGCCCGCCGATCGACATCCGCAGCCTGATGCCATGAACGCCACGTTCGACATCTCGGCCGTCGTCGCCGTGCTCGCCACGCTGATGATGATCACGCGGCCCTCCGCGGTGCATGGGCTGCTCTACCTCACGGTTTCGCTGCTCGCCGCGGCGCTGGTGTTCTTCGTGCTCGGCGCGCCGTTCGCCGCGGCGCTTGAAGTCATCATCTATGCCGGCGCCATCATGGTGCTGTTCGTGTTCGTGATCATGATGCTCAACATCGGCGACGCCGCGGCGCTGCTCGAAAGCGCCTGGCTCAAGCCAACAGCCTGGATCGGCCCCGGGCTGCTCGCCTTGCTGCTCGCCATCGAACTCGTGGGGCTTGCCGCCTCCGGCGGCATCGCCCACCCCGCCGGCGCCATCGTCAGCGCGCAGACGGTCGGCATCGCGCTGGTCGGCCCGTATATGCTGGCGGTCGAAATCGCGTCCTTCCTGCTGCTGGCGGCCCTGGTCGCCGCGTTCCATCTCGGGCGCGCGGTCATGCGGGTAAGCTAAAATGGTGGCGTCGGTCCCGCTCGACCAGGGTCTCCTTCTCGCCGCGGTCCTGTTCGCACTCGGCCTCGCCGGCGTGCTGGTCCGGCGCAACCTGCTGTTCATGCTGATGTCGCTCGAAGTGATGCTGAACGCCACCGGCATCGCCTTCATCGTCGCCGGCGCGCGCTGGTCGGCACCGGACGGCCAGATCATGTTCATCCTGGTCCTCACCTTCGCCGCGGCGGAGGTTTCCGTGGGCCTGGCGCTGATCCTGCTGATGCACCGCGGCATCCCCACGCTCGACGCCGACGCCGGCGACCATCTGCGAGGATAGGCGATGCGCGAATTCCTGCCCCTGGTCATCGCTCTGCCGCTGCTCGGCTCGCTCGGTCTCATGCTGGGCGCCGGCCGGCTTTCCACCCGCGTCGAGGCGGTCATCGGCGCGCTTCCGGTCGGCCTCGCCGCCATCCTCGCCTTCAGCATCGCCGCCGGTTTTCTGGCTGACCCGCCGGCCGGCGCCGTCTTTCAGCAAACCCTGTGGCACTGGTTCGATGCCGGCGGTTTTTCGGCCGCCATCGGCCTGCGGCTGGACCCGCTCTCGCTGGTCATGATGCTAGTGATCACCGGCGTCGGCTTCTTCATCATTCTGTTCTCCACCGAGTTCATGGAAGGCGAGGACGGTTTTGGCCGGTTCTTCGCGCATCTCAACCTGTTCGTCGCCGCCATGCTGCTGCTGGTCCTCGCCGATGATTTTCTGGCGCTCTATATCGGCTGGGAAGGTGTCGGCCTGTGCTCCTACCTGCTGATCGGCTTCTGGTGGCGCGATCCCGCCAACGGCCTGGCGGCCCGAAAGGCCTTCATCGTCACGCGCATCGGCGATACCGCTCTCCTGCTCGGCCTGCTGCTCATCGCCACCCAACTCGGCACGCTCGACATCGCCGGCGCGATGAGCCGCGCCGCGCAACACTGGCCAAAAAACTCCCCCGTCCCGACGCTGGCGGCATTTCTGCTGCTCGGCGGTGCGGTCGGCAAATCCGCGCAGTTGCCGCTGCAAACCTGGTTGCCCGATGCGATGGCCGGCCCGACCCCTGTCAGCGCGCTGATCCACGCCGCCACGATGGTGACCGCCGGCGTCTATCTCATCGCGCGTTCCCACGCGCTGTTTCTCCTGGCCCCCACCGCCCTCTTCACCGTCGGGCTGGTGGGNNTTCCTCTCCGCCGGCGCCGTGACCATGCGCCTGCATCACGAGCAGGACATTTTTAAGATGGGCGGCCTGGCGCGCCGTCTGCCCGCCGCCTTCTGGAGTTTTCTCATCGGCAGCGCCGCCCTCGCGGCCCTGCCGCTCGTCACCGCCGGCTTCTACAGCAAGGAGGCGATCCT